>DATHPQ010000012.1:0-3286 GCA_035483735.1 Xanthobacteraceae bacterium
ATCCGGCCTCGCGCACCGACTCGTGGTCGCCGGATTTTTACCGCCACATCGGCCGCGTGCTCGAAGCGGGCAAGTTTCATCTCGGCTTTTTCGACGACCGGCTGTCGATGCCGGACATGTATGGCCGAAACCACGCGCACACCGTTGAGCATGGCATTCGGTGCGTAAAACTCGACGCGGTCACCGTGCTTACTGTGATGGGCATGGCGACGCAACGCCTCGGGCTGGGCGCTACTTATTCTACGAGCTACTACGAGCCGTTTCACGTGGCGCGCGTGTTCGCCACCCTCGATCTGATGACGCATGGCCGCGCCGCCTGGAACGTGGTGACGTCGCTCAACGATGGCGAAGCGCAGAACATGGGCCGTGACGAGGCGGTCGCCCACGATCTGCGCTACGACCGCGCCGATGAGTTCATGGAAATCGTGCTCGGCCATTGGGATGCCTGGGAGGACGATGCCATCGTCCAGGACAAGGGAAGCGGGCTTTTTGCCAAACCGGAGAAAGTGCATCGCCTCGATTACGAAGGCCGCTACTTCCGCTCGCGCGGGCCGTTCACGGTGCCGCGCTCGGCGCAAGGTCATCCGGTCATCATCCAGGCCGGATCGAGCGGCCGCGGCAAAGCGTTCGGCGCGCGCTGGGGCGAAATCATCTTTGTTGTTTATCCGAATATCGAGGCCGGCAAGCGCGACTACGCGGAGTTCAAGGCGGAGGTGGCGCGTTTCGGCCGCGATCCGGACGACGTCAAGATCACGCACCTGATCAATACCGTGACGGCGGCGAGCAAAACCGAAGCCGAAGACAAGTGGGCCGCCATCGAGAAGCTGCCGCTTGAGATCGACGCGCTGTCGCTGTTGTCGGAGGCGCTCAATTTCGATTTCGCGAAAAAAGCGATGGACGAGCAATTCACTGCGCGGGAACTCGCCGACATGTCCGGCCTGCAAGGTATCCGCGACCGTGTGCTCAGCGTGAAGAAAAATCCGACGGTGCGCGATTTCATCATCATCAGCGGCCGCGGCCGTGTCCACAACGCCATCGTCGGCGGGCCGCAGGAGGTCGCCGACCGGCTCGAGCAATGGTTCAGCGCGCCCGCCTGCGACGGCTTTGTCCTCTCCGCGACGCATGTGCCGGGCACTTACGAGGATTTCGTGCGCTTTGTCGTGCCGGAATTGCAGCGCCGCGGGCTGTTCCGCAAGGAGTTTGCGGGCACCACATTGCGCGAAAATCTGGGTTTTCCGGTTCCGCCGCGCGGCGCCTGGCGCGCGCCGGCTTTGAGCAAAGGGCCGACCCGATAGAGGCGCCTATCGCAAGACTGTCATGATCTTCCGTGAGGTTACGGCTTTCGGACCGCATGAATCGCGGCTCCGTTGCGTCCGCCGCCTGAGGAAGAGCCATGAAGCAATACGTGACACTGGGCCTAGCCGTCCTTGCTGGCGCCGCCTTGGTCGAGGCCGCGCTGATCCCGGGGCTGGTCATCGGCGGTGCGGCGATGCTCGCGCCCAAAATGCTGCCGACTTTACGCCGGCGCGTTGCGCCGCTGATGAACGGCGCGGCCAGCAATTCCACGCGGCCCGCGACGCTGCGTCCGGAGGCTCAACGCACCGCGAAGGCGCCGCCAACCGCGGTCGTGCCCAACCTCGGCATCAAACAAGCGATTGCCAAGACCGTTACTTTTCGCATCATCGTCACGGCGCTCGACTTCACCTCGAACTATATCGTGATCGGTGAATTCAATGTGGCGGCCGGGCTTTCAACCTTCGCGCTGGTCGTCGGGCCCTTGTTCTATCTCGCGCACGAAACCGCCTGGAATTATTTCAGCCCCGGCGACGGCGCCGTCGATGTCTCGTCGCTGCTGCCGCGGCGATCCGATGCGGAAGGCGAGGGGACCGGCACGCGCGGCTTCACGATCAGCCGGGCGCTCGCCAAGACGGTCACCTTCCGCACCATCGCGACGGCGATGGACTTCACCACGCTCTATGTGGTTGTCGGCGATCCCCTGACGGCAGTGGGCCTCGCGGCATGGGGCTTTGTCGCCGGCCCCTTCGCCTATTGGGGCCACGAGAAGGCGTGGGAGCATTTCGCTGGGCCCAAGGAGGTTGGCTCCGAGTCGGTGGAGCCCGTGAGACTCCTTCCGGCACCGGCCAACGCCTAGCGCGAGATCATTTCTGCTCGACTCGGCGCCGATCAGGAATCGGGTGGACGTTTTGCGCGCCGTGGGCTGCCTCACGGGAGAACCATGGGGAGATCGATGAGCAGCCGTCTTGCGAGCAGAACATACGGCACGGTGAGTGCCGAGGAGCAGAAGGGAATGAGCGGCCTGGAATTTGTCCAAGGGCTGGTCGACGGTACGCTGCCCCTCAACACGATAGCGCGGACTTTGGGCTATGACGTTATCGAAGCGGCGGAGGGGCGTGTGGTCGTGGCCGCCGAGCCAAGCGACGCGCATCTCAATCCGGCCGGTACCGTCCACGGCGGGTTTGCGGCGACTCTGCTCGACAGCTGCATGGGGCTTG
Organism: Xanthobacteraceae bacterium; assembly: GCA_035483735.1. GTDB lineage: Bacteria > Pseudomonadota > Alphaproteobacteria > Rhizobiales > Xanthobacteraceae > BOG-931. The sequence goes on from DATHPQ010000012.1 coordinate 2,514, forward strand.
CCGTGCAAACCACGTTGGAAAAAGGTGTCGCACAGACGACTGTCGAGTTTAAAATTACGCTGATGCGGCCGATCACGCCGGAAACAGGCTTGATCAGGGCAGAAGGTGTCGTCTTAAGCCGTGGCCGCCGTGTCGGGACCGCCGAAGGCCGGATTACCGATCGGCAGGGCCGCTTGCTCGTCCACGGCACAACGACGTGCCTGATCTTTCAAAGTTGAAGCTGATCGCCGTGTCATTGGTGTCGTGCGCTGGAATAAGTCATGCCGCTGCAAAATCGCGTAAACCCCCTTGGCGAATTGTTCGCTTCGCCGGCGCGCGGATCGCTCTTCGGCAATCGCGGCGGGCGCTTTCATACCGATGCGCGAACATTGACGGCGCGGCGCTGGGCGTCGCGGCAATGGATCTGCTGCGTGCTCGATTTCAAGAACCGCCGACGCGATGTCTGGGGCCGCTTCTACACCGAGCTGTTCTTTCTCGATGAGCCGACGGCGCTTGCCGCCGGCCACCGGCCGTGTTTCGAGTGCCGCCGCCAAGATGCGGAGGCATTTGCCGAAGCTTGGCGCAAGGCAAGGCGGCTTGGCACACGGCCCTATGCCGATGCGATGGACACGGTATTGCACGACCAGCGGCTCGATGGCCGGACCAAACGGCTGCATCGGCGCGAGATCGACGCTTTGCCCGACGGGGCCTTCATTGCGCTGGACGGCGCAGCCTTTGCGATCCGCGGCAACGCGCTGCTGCACTGGACGCCCGAAGGTTACGACGCCCGCAGA
>DATHPQ010000013.1:0-18579 GCA_035483735.1 Xanthobacteraceae bacterium
GATGGCGGGCGGCGGGCGAGTCTGTCTTGGACAATTCGGCGCCGCCCACGGCGTGCAGGGCGAAGTGCGCCTGCACTCCTTCACTGCCGATCCGACGGCGATCACGAGCTATGGTCCGCTCGAGGGCGAGGATGGACGCGTCTTTGAGATCGAAGCGATGCGGCCGGCGAAAGATCATTTCGTCGCGAAAATCGCCGGCGTCGCCGATCGCAATGCCGCCGAGCTCTTGAAGAACCTGAAACTCTACGTGCCGCGCGCGCGGCTGCCGGAGCCGGACGAGCCAGACGAATTTTATCATGCCGATCTGATCGGGCTCGCCGTGGTCGATCGTGCCGGAGAGAAGCTCGGCACCGTGGTCGCGGTCCACAATTTCGGCGCTGGCGATCTGATCGAGATGAATCCGGCAAGCGGCGGCAAAACGCAATTGCTGCCATTCGACGACGTCCACGTGCCGACAGTGGACATCGCCGCGGGCAAGATCGTTGTTGTGCCGCCGATAGAGCAAGAATGAGAGCGAGCGACTGAGATGTGGCGCGCGAGCGTGCTGACGATTTTTCCCGACATGTTTCCGGGACCGCTGGGCACGAGCCTTGCCGGCAGGGCGCTGAGCGCCGGCGCGTGGTCGCTCGAAGTTGCCGATATTCGTGACTTTGCCGCCGACAAGCATCGCAGCGTCGACGACACGCCGGCCGGCGGCGGGCCCGGCATGGTGATGAAAGCCGATGTGCTCGGCCGCGCCATCGATGCGGTCGCGACCGATACCCGCCCGCGCTGCCTGCTCTCGCCGCGCGGCATCCCGCTGACGCAGGCCCGCGTCGAGGCCCTTAGCCAAGGCCCCGGCATCGTCATGATCTGCGGCCGTTTCGAAGGGGTCGACGAGCGGGTGATCGCGGCGCGCGAGCTCGAAGAAGTCTCGATCGGCGATTATGTGCTGTCCGGCGGCGAGATCGCCGCCATGGCGCTGATCGATGCCTGCGTGCGGCTCCTGCCTGGCGTCATGGGGGCCGCCGACTCGGGCGCCGAGGAGAGCTTTACCGACGGGCTTTTGGAATATCCGCACTACACCCGCCCCCAGGTCTGGGAAGGCCGGCCGATCCCGGAAATCCTGACCTCCGGCGACCACGGCAAAATCGCCGCCTGGCGCCGGGCGGAGGCCGAAAGGCTTACCCGGGAGCGGCGGCCCGACCTCTGGGACGCCTTTTTGCGGCGTTTCCCCAAGGGGTCAAAATCCGGGTCAAAAACCGGCTCCGAAACGGGGTGACGGCAGGGTGACAAACCCCGCGCGGTAGCGTAGAAGCTCGCCGAACCCGAGTAGAACCGGCCCAAAAAAGCGCGCGCCAAGGGGCGCAGCGGATGGAGAACTTGCCATGAATGTCCTCAAAGAGATCGAAGCCGAGCAGGTCGCAAAGCTCGCCGCCGGCAAGGAAATTCCGGATTTCCAGCCCGGCGATACGCTCGTCGTCAACGTCAAGATCGTCGAGGGCGAGCGCACCCGCGTGCAGGCCTATGAAGGCGTCTGCATCGGCCGTTCCGGCGGCGGCATCAACGAGAATTTCACCGTGCGCAAGATTTCGTACGGCGAAGGCGTCGAGCGCGTCTTCCCGCTTTATGCGCCGATGATCGATTCGATCACCGTGGTTCGCCGCGGCAAGGTCCGCCGCGCCAAGCTCTATTATTTGCGTGGCCTGCGCGGCAAGTCGGCCCGCATCGTCGAGCGGCAGGATCATGCCGGCGAGGCAGCCCTCGGTTCCGAGGGTGCGGCCAGAGCCTCGGCCAAGACTGCGAGCAAGGCCATGAAGGCCGAGGGCGATGCCAAGCCCAAGGCGAAAGCCGCCAAGCCGAAAGCGAAACCGAAGGCTGCAGCGAAAGCATAACAATCCGGCGCGTGGAGATTATATTGCGCGCAGGCGTTGGGACTGGAGTTTGGTAACGATGAGCAAGGCGCGCACCCTCTACGATAAAATCTGGGACGATCATCTGATCGAGGAGACGCCGGACGGCGCCGCCCTCATCTATATCGACCGTCATATCGTGCATGAGGTGACGAGCCCGCAGGCTTTCGAAGGCCTGCGCCTTGCCGGCCGCAAGGTGCGCGCGCCGGACAAGACGCTGCTCGTGGTCGATCACAACGTGCCGACCAAGGACCGGCATCTGCCCAATCCCGATCCGGAAAGCGCGGCGCAGATCGCTTATCTCGCCGAGAACGCCAAGCTCTTCAATCTCGAATATTACAACGAGTTCGATAAGCGGCAGGGCATCGTCCATATCATCGGCCCGGAGCAAGGCTTCACGCTGCCCGGCGTCACTTTGGTGTGCGGCGACAGCCATACCGCGACCAATGGCGCGTTCGGCGCGCTCGCCTACGGCATCGGCACGTCGGAAGTCGAGCACGTGCTGGCGACGCAGACCTTGGTGCAGAACAAGTCGAAGAACATGCGCGCCGTGGTCGACGGCAAATTGCCGCCGGGCGTGACCGCCAAAGACATCATCCTCGCCATCATCGGCGAGATCGGCACCGCGGGCGGCACCGGCTATGCGCTGGAATATGCCGGCGAGGCGATCTCGGCGCTGTCGATGGAAGGCCGCATGACGGTCTGCAACATGTCGGTCGAGGCCGGCGCCAAAGCAGGCTTCATCGCGCCCGATGCCAAGACCTATGCCTATCTCAATGGCCGCCCCAAGGCGCCCAAGGGCAAGGACTGGGACGCCGCGCTGCGCTACTGGGAGACGCTTCGCTCCGACGACGGCGCGCATTTCGACCATGAGGTCAGGCTCGACGCCGCCAAACTGCCGCCGCTCGTGACCTGGGGCACGAGCCCCGAACAGGTCGTGTCGATCACCGGCCGCGTGCCGACGCTCGACGCCGTCACCGATCCGCGCAAGCGCGAGGCGATCGAGCGCGCGCTCGGCTATATGGGGCTCAAGGGCGGCGAGAAGATTTCCGACATCGGCATCGACCGCGTCTTCATCGGCTCCTGCACCAATGCGCGGATCGAAGATCTGCGCGAAGTGGCCAAGGTCGTCGACGGCAAGATGGTCAACGGCAAGGTCAATGCCATGATCGTGCCGGGCTCGGGCCTCGTCAAAGAACAGGCCGAATCCGAAGGCCTCGACAAGGTCTTCGTCAAGGCCGGCTTCGAGTGGCGCGACCCCGGCTGCTCGATGTGCCTCGCCATGAACCCGGACAAGCTCAAGCCGGGCGAGCGCTGCGCCTCGACTTCGAACCGCAATTTCGAAGGCCGCCAGGGCTATAAGGGCCGCACCCATCTGGTGTCGCCGGCCATGGCGGCCGCCGCCGCGATCGCCGGACATTTCGTCGACGTGCGCGAGTGGCATTGAAGCATGATCCGGGAAAAGCCTGTCCTCGGACTTGATCCGAGGATGAGTACCGTTTTCCGAAAAAGATCATGCTCAAAAATAAACTGATGCTTCGGCACGGATCGAAGCATCAGGCATCGCGATTGGGCTAGTTCGTCGTCGACACAACCCGCAACGGGGACCGACGATGTCTGACAATACCGACGCCGAAATCCGCCACATCTATGAGCGCTGGCACGAGACCGTCGTGGGACGCGACCTCGATGGCCTGATCGCGCTCTATGCCGAAAACGCCGTGCTCGAAACGCCGTTGATCCTCGCGACGCTGCCGGACAGAACCAAGGGCATTCTCACGGGACGAACGGAAATCCGATCGTTCTTCGCCGCCGGTCTCAAAAAGCTGCAGACGGATCTGGCGAAATGGTACCGCACCGGATTGTTCTTCTCGAACGGCCGGCAATTGACCTGGGAATATCCGCGCGAGACGCCCAATGGCGATCAGATCGATCTCGTCGAGGTCATGGACATAGCCAACGGCCTGATCCAGTCGCACCGGGTGTATTGGGGCTGGGTCGGTTTCAAAACGCTGGTCGCGGCCATCAATCAGCAAAGCCATGCGCAAGATCGCTAGACGCGGCGTCAGCCCCGCACCCACCAGCAGTGCATTTGCGGATAGAGCACAGTGCCACTCGGCCGGTTCTGCAATTCGTACCAATCGACGCAGCGGCGGTAGAGCAGCCGCCCCGGATTGATCTCGATGCGGTGGCGCACGTAACGCGGCGGCGGCGGATTGGCGAGCGCCGGCCCAGCGAGCGGCGAGCCTTGCGCGAAGGCTGGGGTCACGCCGAGCAACACGAGCGCGGCGAGAGCGGTCAGCATCAGAAGTCTGAATTTCATCATCGGCCCACTCTACCTGATCCCGCTCATTCCCGCGCAGGCGGGAATCCAGTCCTGGGTCCTCGCTTGCGCGGGGACGAGCGGTTAAGCGCGATCCACGCTACACTCCGATTATGGCCGATCTCGCATCCGATCCGCTGAACTGGCAGCCGGTCAAGGCGCCCTCGCTTGCCGAACTCGAGGTTCTGGCGGGCGAGCTTTTCGGCCGTTTGCCGAGCAAATTTCGCGAGCTCGCCACTGACGTCGTCATCCAGGTCGACGATTTCCCGTCCGACGAGGTGCTGGACGAAATGCAGGCGGAGAGCGAATTCGACCTGCTCGGGCTGTTTCAGGGCACCGGCCTGCCGTTCCGCAGCGAGAGCGCGCCGGTGCAGATGCCGAATATGATCTGGCTCTACCGCCGCCCGATCCTGGATTATTGGGCCGAGCACGACGAGACGCTCGGCGCTATCATCAGGCATGTTCTGGTGCACGAGATCGGCCACCATTTCGGCCTGTCCGACGGCGACATGGCGGCGATCGAAGAGGCTGCGGGTTAAAGCGCGAAGGAGCTAGACCCATGAAAGTTGACGGTGCCTGCGCCTGCGGCGCGATCAAGGTCGAAGCCGAGGCCGATCCGGAAAAGACCCAACTCTGCCACTGTACCGATTGCCAGACGGCGACCGGCACCGCATTCCGCGTATCGGTGCCGGTGCCGGTGCCGGGTGCGTCGCTAAAGCTCAGCGGGATACCGGCGACTTATCTCAAGACCACCGCCGATAGCGGCAATCCGCGCCTCCAGGGCTTTTGCGGCACCTGCGGCACGCCGCTTTATTCGACGACGCCCGGCGAGGGCGTTCAGCAAATGTACGTGCTCCGCGTCGGCATTTTGCGGCAGCGCGACCAGTTCGCGCCGCGCAAGCAGATTTGGACGCGTTCAGCGCGCAACTGGCTGCCGCAACTCGACAGCGTGCCGCGCTTCGAGAAGCAATCGTAACGGGGAAAGGAGACCCGCATGCTGATCACCGTTTTCCGCTCCCGCCTGAAGGACGGCGTGCGCGACGAATATGGCGCCGCCGTCGATCGCATGAACGAGCTCGCGCGCACCATGCCCGGCTATATTTCGCACAAGACGTTTTACGCGGAAGATGGCGAGCGCTGCACCATCGTCGAGTTCGAGAATGAAGCGGGCCTGCGCACCTGGCGCACCAATGCCGAACATATCGCGGCGCAGAAAATGGCGCGGCAGAAGTACTATACCGAATACAGCGTGCAGGTCTGCACGCTCGACCGCGAGTCGAAATTCACGGCCAAGGAGGGCGCGACGGCCGAAGCTTGACTTGCCTTGGCAGGCTTGACCGGCTCCGCCGAAACCGCCATTAACGCCGCAAAAGCGCCCCATCCGGGCAGGAGTTGAACTTCAGCAGGCCGAAAATGGAAAAATTCACCACTCTCGAAGGCGTCGCGGCACCGTTGCGTATGATCAATATCGACACCGATATGATCATCCCCAAGCAATATCTGAAAACGATCAAGCGCACCGGGCTTGGCGCCGGCCTGTTTTCGGAAAAGCGATTCAACGACGACGGCTCCGAGAACAAGGATTTCGTGCTCAACAAGCCGGCCTATCGCAAGTCGAAGATTCTCGTCGCCGGCGACAATTTCGGCTGCGGGTCCTCGCGCGAGCATGCGCCGTGGGCGCTGCTCGATTTCGGCATCACCTGCGTGATCTCGACCTCGTTCGGCGACATTTTCTACAACAACTGCTTCAAGAACGGCGTGCTGCCGATCAAAGTATCGCCGGAGGATCTGGAAAAGCTGTTCGACGATGCCGAGCGCGGCGCCAATGCGACGCTCACCGTCGATCTCGAAAAGCAGGAGATCCGTGGCCCCGACGGCGGCGTGGTGAAATTCGACATCGAGCCGAACCGCAAGAAAACGCTGCTCGAAGGCCTCGACGATATCGGGCTGACGATGCAGAGGAACACCAAGATCGACGGCTTCGAGGCCAAGGCCAAGGCCGAGCGGCCCTGGATGTGAGCGCCGGATGATGTCCGGCCACACTTGATCGCTGCGGATTCGCACCTAGATCGCTGATGCGATATCGCGGCCGGCTTGTCCCGACGGGATGTTGGGCTTTGCCGGCTTCCGCCCTCCCCATTCAGTCCGTCCCACCCGGCAAACTGGCAGCATGACGTCAGCAATCTCGATTTCGCATCTCGACAAGACCTACGCGTCGGGCTTCCAGGCCTTGAAAGACATCAACCTGGATATCCGGCACGGCGAGATTTTCGCGCTGCTCGGCCCGAACGGCGCCGGCAAGACGACGCTGATCTCCACGATTTGCGGCATCGTGCAGCCGACCGGCGGCACCGTGCTGGTCGACGGCCACAATATCCTGACCGACTACCGCGTGGCCCGCGCGCTGATCGGGCTGGTGCCGCAGGAATTGACCACCGACGCTTTCGAGACGCCGCCCGCCACCATGCGGTTTTCCCGCGGCCTGTTCGGCAAGCCGCCGAATCCGGCGCTGATCGAGAAAGTGCTGAAGCAGCTGTCGCTGTGGGACAAACGCGAAGCAAAAATCCGCATGCTCTCCGGCGGCATGAAGCGCCGGCTGATGATCGCGAAGGCTTTGGCGCATGAGCCGCAGATCCTGTTCCTCGACGAGCCGACCGCCGGCGTCGATGTCGAACTGCGCAAGGACATGTGGCAATTGGTGCGCGAATTGCGCGCCTCCGGCGTCACCATCATTCTCACCACGCATTACATCGAAGAAGCCGAGGAGATGGCCGACCGCGTCGGCGTCATCAATCACGGCGAGATCATCCTGGTCGAGGACAAAGCCGAGCTGATGCGCAAGCTCGGCAAGAAGCAGTTGACGCTCGATCTGCGCGAGCCGCTCGGCGCGATACCGGCGTCGCTTGCGAGCTACGATCTCACGCTGACCGACAATCGCCAGAAACTGATCTACAGCTACGACACCAAGAGCGAGCATACCGGCATCACCGCGCTGCTCGACGATCTCCGGCACGCCGACATCGAGTTCCAGGATTTGCAGACCACACAGAGCTCGCTCGAGGACATTTTCGTCGGTCTCGTGAGACAATCGGGAGCCGCGAAATGAACGTCTATGGCGTACGCGCTATCTATATGTACGAAATGGCGCGGACCGGGCGGACGCTGTTCCAGAGCATCGTCTCGCCGGTGATCTCGACCTCGCTCTATTTCATCGTGTTCGGCGCGGCGATCGGCTCGCGCATCACCCAGATCGAAGGCGTCGGCTACGGTTCCTTCATCGTGCCGGGCCTGATCATGCTGATGCTGTTGACGCAGAGCGTGACCAACGCCTCGTTCGGCATCTATTTCCCGCGCTTTGTCGGCACCATTTACGAGATCCTGTCGGCGCCGATCTCGCCGCTCGAAATCGTGCTCGGCTATGTCGGCGCCGCCGCCACCAAGTCGATCATTCTCGGCCTCATCATCCTCGCCACGTCGTTTCTGTTCGTGCCGCTCCATATCGAGCACCCGTTCTGGATGCTGGCGTTCCTCATTCTGACCGCACTGAGCTTCAGCCTCCTGGGCTTCATCCTCGGCCTGTGGGCCGGCGGTTTCGAGCAATTGCAGATCGTGCCGCTTCTGATCATCACGCCGCTGACGTTTCTCGGCGGCACGTTCTATTCGACCAGCGTGTTGCCGCCGTTCTGGCGCACGGTGACGCTGTTCAATCCGCTGGTTTACCTGATCTCGGGCTTCCGCTGGAGCTTCTTCGGCATCGCCGATGTCAATGTCGCCGTGAGTCTGGCGATGACGCTTCTCTTCCTGGCGGTTTGCCTCGCGATCGTGTGGTGGTTCTTCAAAACCGGCTACCGGCTGAAGAATTAGGCCGCCCTGACTGCCGGTTACAAGCCCGACGGCCTGCGGCCAAGTAGCTGGCAAGAAACACGAATTTCTCCCCTGAGAAAATCTTAAGTGCGCGGCGGTATGTTCGCGTTCAGCCGAAATCATGAAGAACGCTGGGAGGCGTCGATGCTGGCTGAAATCATTTTGCTGCGTCTGGAAATCGCCTTGCGCGTTATGGACGAAGCCGGTCCGGTGGCGGCCCCGCGTTTTGTTCCGCTCGCCCGCGGTGTGAAGCCCCAGTTCAAGCGAAAGCTGACGGTCGTCTAAGCGGCGGCCTTCCCTCCGGAATCCCGCAGCATTCGCTCGCGTATTTGAAACGGCGCCGGACAAGCGCTGGACAGCGCCATGGTGCAAAAGTAGCCTTGATGCGATAGTATCTATCCTTACCAAAACAACCGCGCCGATCGTAACGGCGCGGGCGCATCGGGAGGCAGTGTTGCTGCTCAAGGTTGCCCGGATCGAAGCGGCAACGCCCAGAATTCGCCGGATCGAGTTGTCGGCGGCCGACGGCGGTGCTTTGCCGGCCTTCACCGCCGGCGCGCATATCGATGTTGAACTGCCGAACGGCGAAACCCGCTCCTACTCCCTGCTCAACGAGCAAGGCTCACCGCAACGCCAGGGTTCACCGCAACGCTACGTGATCGGCGTCTTGCGCGAAACCGAGAGCACCGGCGGGTCCGCTTATATCCACGACAAGCTCAATATCGGCGACACGTTGCAAGCTTCGCCGCCGAGCAATGATTTTGCGCTCTACGAGGCCGGCGAGGTCAATGTCCTGATCGCTGGCGGCATCGGCATCACACCGCTGATGGCGATGGCGGCCCGGCTCGCCGAAATCGGCCGCGGCTACACGCTCTATTACTGCGCACGGTCGGCGGGCGAGGCGGCTTTCCTTCCCGAACTGCGCGCCCGCCACGGCGAGCGGCTGCTCACGCATTTCGACGGTGGCGATCCTGCGCGCGCGCTCGACGTGAAGACGCTGCTCGGCACACGCCTGCCAGGCATGCATGTCTATGTTTGCGGCCCGCTCGGCCTCATTCGGTCGGTCGTTACCGCTGCGGCCGACTGGCCGAAAGGCACCGTGCACTACGAGCTGTTCAAGGGCAGCGCCGCCGATCTCGCGCCGGTCAACACCAACCAGCCGTTCGACATCGTGCTCAAGAAAGCCGGCAGAACCTTCACCGTGCCGGCCGACAAGACCATTCTCGAAGTGCTCAAGGCCGAGGGCTTCAAGGTCAAGACGCTGTGCACCGCCGGCCGCTGCGGCACCTGCCGCGTCGGCTATGTGGCGGGCAAGGTCGATCATCGCGACGACATTCTCGACGACGACGAGCGCGAGGAATTTCTGCAAGTCTGCGTTTCGCGCGCCCTGCCGGGCGAGACGCTTGTTCTCGACCTGTAAGGGTCGCGATTTATAGCTGCCACTTGTTGCTATCACTTGGGAAAGGCTCCGTCATGAATATCCAGGTCAAACCAGGCGCAACGTCGCCACATGTGAAGACGCAATCGCTGATCTGCGGCACGCTGGTCACGACCGATCTCAAGCGCGCGCGCCGCATGTATGAAGAGGTGCTCGACATGGAATGCGTCGAGCCGGAGAAGGGCCTGATGTATGTGCGCGAGAAAGGCCACCGGCCGGGTCAGGCCAAGCACGGCCAGCCCTATTGGGTGCTCGAAGTGCGCGAGACGCCGGACGTCGCCGTGCCGCAGGAAATGCTGAACCACTGGGGTTTCGAGGCGCCGAGCCAGGCCGCGGTCGACGAGGCCTATGCCAAGGTCACGGCCAACAAGGCGGAATACGGCATCACCCGCGTGCAGAAGCCGTTCTTCCGCAACGGCTCCTACGCCATCTACATGACCGACAAGGATTCCAATTGGTGGGAGGTCGAGTATCGCACGCCGGATCTGATCTACACGGCGCTGCGCGAAAAAGGCGACCAGTTCCAGGACTGATTTTCACGACTGATTTTCAAGCCTGACCGCATCAAGACCACGTCACATCAAGAACGCGCAAATCGAGGGAGACGACCATGGCGGAGCCGCTGGTCCAGAACGAATTCTTCTCGCACGGCACCTATGAGTGCAACAACATGCCGGCCACCCGGCGCTTTCTCGTCGACTTCCTCGGCCTCGACATCGTCCGGCCGCTGAAGGAAGCGCAATATATGTGGAAGGGCGGGCCGTGGTCCGTCGTCTGCGTCTGCGTGCAGGATGGCGACGCCAAGGAACAGGGACCGCAGAACCACTTCAAGCTTTCGGTCGCATCGAAGGCCGACGTCGATGCCGCCCACGCCGCAGCGCTGAAGCACAAGGATGACTACGGCATCAAGCGCGTGCTCGACGTCGAGGAGAAAGGCCGCGATCGCGCGTTCAAGCTGCTCGACCTCAACAATACCTGGTGGGAGATCAGCACCGTCTCGCAGGCCCATTTCGACGAGGCCTTCGCCAAAGGCGATGCGCGGCACTGATAGGCAGGCTCAGCGTTTCGCCTGCGGTTGCTTCATGACGTTGCGCGTGTAAAGTCCGGCCGTCCGAAAATGGGCGAGGCCGGTCAATGATCTTTTGCCGCTTTCGAAAATCCAATCGCGTGTCTTACGGCATCGTCGAAGGCGATGTCGTGCGCGCCATCGAAGGCGATCCGTTCGCCGGATATAAGCTCGCCGCCGAGCGCTTTGCGCTGCGCGACGTCGAGCTTCTGGTGCCGGTGCTGCCCGGCACCTTTTACGCGATCGGTTCGAACTACCACAACCACGTGGTCGGCCGCGCCAAGGTGAAGGGCCGCGAGCCAATTTTCTACAAGACGCCGCGCGTCGGTTACCGCGCCAATAGCGCGCTCCTGCCGCACCAAGCCGATATCGTCAAACCAGCCGACGCCGGTCCGCGCTTCGAATATGAGGCCGAGCTCGTCGCGGTGATCGGCAAATCGGCGAAGCAAGTCAGCCCCAGCGAAGCCGCCGAATGCATTTTCGGCTGGACCATCGGCAACGACCTCACCGAGCGCGACTGGCAGGCCAAGGACCCGACCAATCTGCGCGGCAAAAATGCCGACACGTTCAAGCCGATGGGACCGTGGATCGTGACCGGAATCGATCTGCGCGACATGACGACCAATGTGCGGATCAACGGCCGGCTGGCCCATTCGTTTCCGACCGCCAACATGCTGTTCAGTCCGGGCGAAGTGATCAGCGACGTGTCGCGCTATAACACGCTGTCGCCCGGCGACGTGGTCTGGCTCGGCACCGACGAGGTGCCCGAAGCGGTGAAGCCCGGCGATCTTATCGAAATCGAGATTACCGGCATCGGCGTGTTGCGCAACCGCGTCGTGGCGGAAGCGTCGGGGGCTTCTTCACTGTGAACCGCGCGCGCCTTCGATGCAAAGCGGCCTTGGCGGCGCTGCTTGTGCTGGCCGCCGCCGTCACGTCCACACAGGCGCAATCGGCTTTTCCCAACCGTCCGATCCGCATCCTCACGCAGTTTCCGCCGGGCGCGGTTTCCGACATTTCGCTGCGCATCCTCGCCGATCGCGCCGGCGCCCAGCTTGGCACCCAGATCATCGTGCAGAACCAGCCGAGTGCCGCCGGCGTCACCGCGGCGCGCGAGGCACTGTCGGCGCCCGCCGATGGTTATACGCTCGCCATGCTGTCGAACGCGACCGCGGTGAGCGCCGCCACTTACCAAAAGATGCCGTTCGACCCACTGACCGATTTCGTTCCGATCTCGGGCATGAGCGATTTTGCTTATCTGTTTCTGACCAATTATGGCTCGGGCCTGCACACGATGGCGGATTTTCTCGCCACGGCGAAAGCGCAGCCGGGCAAATTGAACGTCGGCACCTCGGCCGCGGGCACGACACCCTATCTGGCGGCGCTGCTGTTCAAGAAGGCGGCCGGTCTCGATTTTGCGATCGTGCCCTATAAAGGCGCGCCCGATCTCACCGTGGCACTGCTGCGCAGCGACATCGACGTCGCGATCAACGCCTATGGCGGCTACCGCGAGGCGCTGACCGACAAGAAGCTGCGCGCGCTCGCGGCCACCACGGCAAGTCGCACCATGTTCCTGCCTGACGTGCCGACAACGCGGGAAGCCGGGATTGCCGATTTCGAAGTGTCGTCGTGGAACGGCATTTTCGCGCCGGCGAAGACGCCGGCCGCCGCCGTCGACCGGCTGACGCAGGCGTTCCACGCGGCTCTGGCCGAGCCGGAGCTCATCGACAAGTTTCACGATCTCGGAATCGAGGCATGGCCCGGCAGCGCCGCGGAGCTCGCCGCGCGGATGAAATCGGAAATCGCGCGCTGGAACAAAGTCGTCGACGACAACGCCATCGAACGGCAGTGACGCCTCAGTTGGTCGCGAGCGCCGCCGCCGTGCGCTGCGGCGAATCTTGCGCCGCCGCGGCCTTGCGGTATTTGCGATTCAAAGCCCGCGTCACCGGCAATTCGATCGTGCGATGAATGACGCCAGCCGCGGCGATGCAGGCGCAGAACGCTGCGGCGTAAATGACGTAAATCAAAAGGCCATGCGCCAGATGCAATTTGGCCGCGGCGACCCAGGCGAAGTCGACGACAAAGCCGTGCGACAGGTAAAGGCTGTAGGACCAGGCGCCGAGCACGGCCAGCCACTGGACCGGCTGGCTCCGCAGCCAATCTTCAAGCGACACGACCGTCAGCAGCAGCAGCGCCGCCGGAATTCCCCACACGAACAATCTGATGGCGCGGGCGTCGTTGCCGAGGAGCTGAGTAGACAGCAGCGCGGCGATGCACAGCACGGCGAGTGCGATTGCTAGACGAAACGGCAGCACGCGCCTGTTGAGCGCGGCGACACCGATCAGCATGCCGAAGACAAATTCCAAGAGCAGCGGATCGAGCAATTTCGTCGGCGCGGCCCATGATGCGGCCCACGACTCGTTCCACGATGCGGTGCGGAACATGCCGACAATCACCAAGGCCGCTAGCAGTCCGGAGAGCCACAGGACCGGCTGCCGCACACGCAGGGACAGCGCGCCGGTGAACAAGACGTAGAACAGCATTTCAAAGCTCAGCGTCCAGCCGACCATCACGACCGGGCCAAGCGTGCTGTCCGGAATGAACAGAAACGACGAGATCACATGCCAGGGCGTCAGCACCGTGCTGATCGCCAAAGCCGGCACGGCCAGCAGCAGCAAAACCTTGAAGGCCGTGAACAACCAATAGAGCGGGACCACGCGGATGAGCCGCCGCACCAGGAACGGCTCGGCCGTGCCGGGCCGGCCCCAAATCCCGGCGGTCACGACCACCATGACGAAACCGCTGATGGCGAAGAAAATATCGACGCCGCATTGGCCGCAATCGAAACGGAGGCTCGAATCGTAAGCGCGCTCGGCCATCGCCACCGAGTCATGCTGCAACATGACCACAAGCGCGGCGAGCCCGCGAAGGATTTGCACGCCGATGTAAAGATCGTGCCGCGGCTGCATATTTTGAGGACCTGCGGACGTCGGCTTGCGCGAAACGGCTTGCACGGATTCCATGCCCGCCATTTGGCGGAGGACCCTCGCGGATGTCGAGGCGAAGCGGAAATTAAGCTAACCCGCTAAGGTTACCGCGCAGCGGTTCCGTGAAGCTCCGCGGCTGATTTCAAGCCGATTTGCGCTTCTCGATCGCATCCGCGATCGCCACCGTCTGCTGCGCCATCTCGGCGTGCAAGCGCTCGACCATCTTGCCGTCGATCTGCACCACGCCTTTGTTGGCATTTTCCGGCAAGTCGAAGGCGGCGATCATCTTGCGGGCGACAGCGACTTCGTCGGCGCTGGGCGAGAACGCCTCGTTGCACGGATCGATCTGGCGCGGATGGATGAGTGTCTTGCCGTCGAAGCCGAGATCGCGCGCCTGCTGGCATTCCTCGGCGAAGCCTTCGGCATTGCCGAGGTCGTTATAAACGCCGTCGAGGATGCTCAGGCCGTAAGCGCGCGCCGCGGCCACGCAGGTCATCAGCCACGGCAGCATCGGCGCGCGGCCGGGAACGAGGCGGGCGCGGGTATCCTTGGCGAGATCGTTGGTGCCCATGACGAAACCTGAGAGCCGCGTCTCGGTATCGAGCGCCGCGGCGGCGATCTTTTGCGCGTTGAGCATCGCCAGCGGCGTTTCCATCATCGCCCAGACCCGCACATGCGGATCGGTGTGGAGATCGACAAACCGCGCCGCCAGATCCTCGAGCTGATTGGGATCGGAGATTTTCGGCACCAGGATCGCGTCGGGCTTGCGCGGGCCGCCGAGCACGGTGTTGAGATCGTCGACCCACCAGCGGGTATCGAGCCCGTTGATCCGCACCATGACCTCGCGGTCGCCGAAGCCGTTCTCGAGCGCCTTGACGATGGCATCGCGCGCTTGCGCTTTCGCGTCCGGCGCCACCGCGTCTTCGAGATCGAGGATGAGACAATCGGCCGGCAGTTCACGCGCCTTTTCCAGCGCTCGGGCGTTGGATCCGGGCATGTACAGCACACTGCGGCGCGGACGAACGGTCATCGCTAATCCCCCAATTGCCCCGGCCAATTGTCCCAGCGCTGTTAAGCTAGCGGCTCTGCAGGCCTCATGCCAAGCGCATCATTGCGAGGAGCGTAGCGACGGACGAGCGGCTTACGCCGCCTTCTGCTTCGCCGTGATCAGCTTGCGGTTGATCAGGCACTCGGCGATCTGAATGGTGTTCAGCGCCGCGCCTTTACGCAGATTGTCGGACACGATCCACATCGACAGGCCGTTCTCGACGGTCGCGTCCTCGCGGATGCGGCTGATATAGGTCGCGTCCTCGCCGGCTGCCTCGTAAGGCGTGACATAACCGCCGGGCTCGTGCGAATCGATCACCAGGCAGCCCGGCGCATTGCGCAGAATGTCGCGCGCCTCGTCCGGCGTGATCGGCTCCTCGAACTCGACATTCACCGCTTCGGAATGGCTGATGAAGACCGGCACGCGGACACAAGTTGCGGTGAGCTTGATCTTCGGATCGAGAATTTTCTTGGTCTCGACCACCATCTTCCACTCTTCGCGAGTGTAGCCGTCCTCCATGAACGTATCGATCTGCGGAATGATGTTGAAGGCAATGCGCTTGGGAAACTTCTTCGTCTCGACCTCATTGATCTGAAACACCGCCTTGGTCTGCGAGAACAACTCGTCCATCGCATCCTTGCCGGCGCCGGACACCGATTGATAGGTCGCGACCACGACGCGCTTGATCTTGGCCTTGTCGTGCAGCGGCTTGAGCGCGACGACGAGCTGCGCCGTCGAGCAATTCGGATTGGCGATGATGCCGCGCTTGCGAAAGCCCGAAAGCGCGGCGGCATTGACCTCCGGTACGATCAGAGGAACGTCCATGTCGTAGCGCCAGGCCGACGAGTTATCGATCACCACCGCGCCTGCGGCCGCGATTTTCGGCGAATATTCCTTGGACACTTCCGAACCCGCCGACATCAGGCAGATGTCGACGTTCGAGAAATCGAAATGCTCGAGCGTTTTGACCTTCAGCGTGCGGTCGCCATAAGACACGTCCACGCCCATGCTGCGCCGCGACGCGAGCGCGATGACCTCGTCGGCCGGGAACGACCGCTCGTCCAAAATATTGAGCATCTCGCGTCCGACATTGCCGGTCGCGCCGACGACGGCGACGTTATAACCCATCGTTAACTCTCCACCGAAACTTCACGGTTCCACCCGTCCCGTGGGAACCGAAGAGGAAGCGCTTCTAGGCGAGAACCGGCAAGAACACAACGCTGTCACACAGCGCTCTGGGGGAGCCGTGCGGCCAGTTTCGTATTCCCTGCCTGGGTCCCTGCAACAGGACATCTACGCCACGGTCGTGCGCATCCTCGCCTATATGGGCGGGCTGGGCCTGCTTGCCATCCTGGCTGTGAGTTTTTTCCGCACCGAAACGGTTGTCGCGGCTGTGGAATCCGCCCCGCACACGGATTGGATCAATATCGACCGCCCGCACCCGGCTTTCGAAGTGCAAATGCCCGAATGGGGCTCCACCAATGTCAATTACTACATCCTGCGCCGGCCGCGTGACGGCGGCCGCAAGGACGTGCTGACTTTCGGCGATCCGGCCGCCAACGGTCCCTATGTGGCGTTCGAGATCTACCGGCCGGGCTCGGCCGGCGAGCGCTTCATGGATGCACCGAGCGAGATTGCGGCCCGCATCGCCGCTTTCACCGTCACCGATGATGTCAAAGCGGCGGGACAACTCGACACCAAATTCGGCACCATGTCGCTGGTCGATTTCGCCATCGCTTCAGGCAGCCCTTTGGGGCGCCGGGCAGAAAACCTCGCCAGGGATCAAGTTACGGGACACTCGCCGCCGCGGCGCTGTCTCGGCTTCGTCCGGCCGTTCGATGCGCCATTGATGCAGGTCTCCGGCTGGTATTGCAGCCCGGGAGAAGAAGTGGTCGACCGCGCCGTGCTCGCCTGCGCGATCGATCGCCTCACCATGCTATACGCCGGCGGCGACCCCGCCCTTGCCATGCTGTTCGCCAATGCCGAAGTGAAACGCACCTTCTGCGGCCAGCGCAGCCCGATCCTCGCCGCGACCCCGGAACACGCCGTTCAGCCGCCGCTGCCGCGCAACGCAACATTCGGCGCCTTGAAGCTCCGCGGCCGGCTGTCGCTGCGCTAAATCCTCGATCGCGTTGTAACCTAGCCCCTTTGCGCGCCCGCGATGGAACCGGCCCCCGTCCGGACCGTTGCCGGAAGTGCTGTCGCCGTCCGTCAAAGCAGGCTACATTGCGCGTCGAAGCCGGGGAGCCAGAACGAATCATGCGTGTATCGATCGGTTTTGCTGCCGCAATCGCTGCGTTTTTGGCTGTGGCCGCCCTGACCAGCCCCGCTGACGCGGCGACCAAGAAGCGCGACCAGCAGCAGCCGCCAGTCCAAGTGGCACGTTCCGCTGCGGGCACCGTCATTCAGCCGACGACCACCATCCTGCCCGACGGCACCGGCCATGTCCGGGTCATCGTCATTCCGCGGCGCTCCTATCTCGATACCGGAACCGAAGTATCGGTCGGCGACCGCAGCTTCCACGATTATGTCCTGCCGCCCGACGGCGATCCGGGCCATCAGAACTGGTTTTTCGGTCCCGACGTGCAGGGCAAAGCGCATTACCCGCTACCCGGCGCGTTCGACGGCATCAATTCGAACTCGCCGTTCTAGACCTGCTCCCTCCAACACTGTAGTCAGGACTCGCGCGCCGCCGTGTCTTCGCGGCGGGCGACCGCGGGGGCGGCATGGTTTTGTTAAAGTGGCGGAACAAGTTACGGCGCCGCGTCTATAAGCCGTTCAACAAGATCTGGCATCGCGGGCACTATTTCGTCTGCAGCTATTTCGGTGCCGACTTTCTGGTGCGCTCGGTCAATGTCGGCGGCCTCGAAATATCGGCAAAGATCGGCGAATTTCCCGAGCTGCAAAACTTCATCCGCACCTGCACCGAGATCAAGCCCGACGTCTTCATTGATATCGGCGCCAATCTCGGCCTCTATACCTGCATCGTGATGAAGAACCGGCTCGCCCCGCGCGCCATCCTGTTCGAACCGGACCAGCGCAACCGCGTGCACCTGCGCGCCAATCTCCTGATCAACGATCTGCTCGACGCCGATATCACGATCAACGAAATGGCGCTCGGCGCGGCGCCCGGGAAATTCCGTTTGGTGCCGGGACCGGAGCGCGACATCGGGCTGTCGCAGATCATGGAAAACGCGCCGGCCGGCCAAGACTGCGAGGTTGGCTACGAGGTCGAGATCGTGCGTTTCGACGATCTGGTCGCGCTATCCGGCAAGCCTCTTGTGGGCAAGCCTCTTGTGGGTAAGACGCTCGCGGTCAAGATCGATATCGAGCGCTACGAGCGCAAGGCGCTCGCCGGCATGGCGCGAACGCTCGCCGACAATCGCGGCGTGGTGCAGATCGAAGTGCTCGAAGCGCGCGATGAAACCATAGGCCTGATGGCTGCGGCGGGCTTCAAACTCGTGCAGGAATTCGGGTCGAACCTGGTGTTCCGGAAGGGTTGATCGCCCTTACGACAGCTTCTCCAATTCGCCGACCACCGCCTCGCCCATTTCCGCGGTCGAGACCACCTTGGTGCCTTCGGATTTGATGTCGGCGGTGCGCAGCCCCTTGGCGAGGGTCGCTGCGATGGCGGCTTCGAGACGGTCGGCCTCGCTGCCCATATTGAACGAATAGCGCAGCGCCATGCCGAACGACGCGAGCATCGCGATCGGGTTCGCCATGCCCCTGCCGGCGATATCGGGCGCCGAGCCGTGCACCGGCTCGTACATCGCCTTGCGGCGCTTGGTCTTGGCGTCGATTTCACCAAGAGAGGCCGACGGCAACATGCCAAGCGAGCCGGTCAGCATCGCCGCAATGTCTGACAGCATGTCGCCGAACAGATTGTCGGTGACGATGACGTCGAACTGTTTCGGCCAGCGCACGATCTGCATGCCGCCGGAATCGGCGAGCATGTGCTCGAGCT
>DATHPQ010000014.1:0-11524 GCA_035483735.1 Xanthobacteraceae bacterium
CCACAGCGCTCGCCGCCGCTTTGGTCAATCGCGGCACCGTCTATTGGTACATCAACAAGACGCAGCTCGCGCTCACCGATCTCGACCGCGCCATCGCGCTCGATCCGAAAAACGAGCGCGCGTTCCGCGAACGCTCGAACACCTACCGGACCATGGGCCGGCTCGACAAAGCGCTCGGCGACGCCAACGAAGCGGTGCGGCTCGATCCCAACGATGCACAGGCGTTCGAGAAGCGCGGCAACGTCTTCACCAATAACAGCCAATATGACCGCGCCATCGCCGACTACAACGAAGCGCTGCGGCTCAAGCCCGACGATTCGATCGCCTATATGGATCGCGGCGCCGCCGAATATTTCAAGCAAGACTACCAGCCGGCGATCGCGGATCTGACCGAGGCCCTCAGGCTCGATCCGAAGAATGCGCGCGCCTATACCAACCGCGGCGCCGCCTATAAGAAGCTCGGACGCATCGACCAGGCCATCGCCGACGACGGCGAAGCCATCAAGCTCGATCCGCTGACGCCGGAATATTTCGACAATCGCGGCTTGAACTATGCCGCCAATGGCGATTACGACCGCGCCATCGCCGACTATAACGAAGCGATCAAGCTCAAGCCGCAGGCGAATTTCCTGACCAATCGCGGCGACGCCTACAATCACAAGGGCGGCGACTACGACCGCGCCATCGCCGATTACGATCGCGCCATCGCGCTCGATCCGGGATTTGCGCTCGCCTACAACAATCGCGGCGCCGCCTATGGCAAGAAGGGCGATCTCGATCGCGCCATTGCCGATTATCAGGAGGCGCTGCGCGTCAATCCGCAGTTCGACCAGGCCGCGCAAAACCTCGCCGAGGCGCGCGAGGAACGCGACCGGCGCCTTGCGGCCGGCGGCGACAGTTCGGTGCTGCCGACGTTCGATTGCGGCTCTGCGCATCGCGCGGTCGAGAAAGCGATCTGCTCCGATCCCGATCTGGCGCGGCTCGACCGCGAGATCGGGGCAGCTTACAAGACGGCGCTCGCCAATCGCGACGGCAAAGACGGCGCGCAATTGCGGCAAGACCAGCGCGACTTCATTGCCGCGCGCAACAAGCAGTTCGGCAACCCGCAATATAATCTCAAGCGCGAGATGCAAACGCGCCTCGACGCGCTGCGCGGCATGAGCGCGAAGGCTTCGCCCTAGAACGCTGGAGCGGCGCTGACGAGCGGAATTCTGCACACGCGCAGGGCGGGACGGCTGCCGTTTTTACCGACTCACCGGCGCGGATCTTCGCCAAATGTTCAACGGGGCCAATTTTGTACAGTTTGCAGTGCTGGCCCGTTGCGCTAGCTAGGCGGAACTCGCGGTTTGGCCTGCGGTGCGGCATCATGGTAAAAAGGTGATGAATTTCAGTAACTTAATACCTCGTCGGGTGTGGCCGTAAATCCACACGCTCGCTAAATGCAACAATCGGCGGCCAAATTCACAAATCGGAAGGCACGTTTTCGCGCCGAATGGCTGTATATTCGGCACTCAGAATTTTGGGGAGACGGAACATGAAACGCATTCTTTTGGCCGGAACGGCGCTGCTGGGATTGATCGGCGCCGCAAATGCAGCCGATCTGCCGCCGCGATATCCGGCCCCGCCGCCGGTCGCACCGGCAGTCGTGCCTCCCTCTTGGACCGGCTTCTATGTCGGCGCCGGCTGGGGCTACGGCGTGTCGGACACGAATTCGAGCGTGATCCCGGCTTCCGGCCTCATCCAGGGCACGACCAATAACGGCGCCAGGGGTTGGCTCGGTATGGCCGATGTCGGCTACGACTATCAGTTCAACATCGGCGGCTGGAATCTCGTGGCTGGCGTGCTTGCCGATTACAACTTCGGCAACATGACCGGCACGTCAAACTTCACGGCGGCGCCCGGTGCCGGGTTCACGACGCTGACCGGCGTCGAGAAAGAGAAATCCTTCTGGGACGCCGGCGGCCGCATCGGCTGGCTGATCACGCCGGACATTCTGTCCTATTTCAGCGGCGGCTATAGCAGCGCCCATTTCGACGGCATGAATCTGCAGCCGTTCGGCGGCGTGCCGATGTCGACGTCATCGCACAATTACAGCGGCTGGTTCACCGGCGCCGGCATCGAGACCAAGATCGCCTCCATTCCGGGACTGTACTTCAACACCGAATATCGCTTTACGAGCTACACCAGCGCGACCTTGCCGATCGCGGGTTCGGCGGCCGCCATCGGCGTGCCGACCAGCTTGAAGCTCCAGCCGTCGCAACAGACGGTCATGTCGGGCCTCCACTACAAGTTCAATTGGTGGTAAGCGCCGTTCAAATATCCAACTAAGAAACTGCCATCCACCCAAACTAAAACGGCCGGGCTTATCGCCTGGCCGTTTTGATTTTTGGGCCACGTTTCCCGGGCGCAACGCAGCATGGAGCGCAGCGGAATGGTACGCTGCAGACCCGGGATCGTCACGAACTCAGCGCTGAGCTTGTGAAGGCCCGGATCTGCGGCGCACCGCCATAGCGCATCGACGACGCGCGTGAACGCGCTTACGGCACTGCGCGCCAATCCGGATTGACGTCCTCGATCAATTTGAACTTCCACACTCTCTGCCACCGCTTCAACGTGTGCTCGTGCGCTCTGGAGTAGACGAGGCGCCTAACTCCGCCAGGTGTTGCCACGAACCCACACTGGCGCGAAATGCGGCGCAGCGACGCCAATTTCATTCATCTGGAGGAAATCATCCCTCGCGGAACGCCCGTATGTTCGCGGCTCAAATAACGGGGAGACGGGATATGAAACGAATCCTTCTGGCCAGCGCTGCGCTGCTTGCTTGCATCGGCGTCGCGAAAGCCGCCGACCTGCCGACGCCCGTTAAAGCCCCGCTGATGGCGCCGGTGGTGGCGCCTACGAG
Organism: Xanthobacteraceae bacterium; assembly: GCA_035483735.1. Classification (GTDB taxonomy): domain Bacteria; phylum Pseudomonadota; class Alphaproteobacteria; order Rhizobiales; family Xanthobacteraceae; genus BOG-931. The sequence goes on from DATHPQ010000014.1 coordinate 2,903, forward strand.
CTGGACCGGCTTCTATGTCGGCGCCGGCTGGGGCTACGGCGTATGGGACATGAATTCAACTTCGGTTTTTCCGAGCGGTAGCCAGGGAACGACCAATAACGGCGGCCGCGGTTGGCTCGGCATGGCCGATGTCGGCTATGACTATCAGTTCGCTATCGGCGGCTGGAATCTCGTGGCCGGCGTGCTCGCCGATTACGACTTCGGCAACATGACCGGCACGTCAAGCTTCCAGCTGACTAGTTTCGGCGCCCCAGCTTCGATCGCCGGCGTCGAGAAAGAGAAATCCTTCTGGGATGTCGGTGCCCGCATCGGCTGGCTGATCACGCCTGACATTCTGTCCTATTTCAGCGGCGGCTATAGCCAGGCCCGTTTCAACGGCATGACGCTGTCGCCGATACTCGGCGTTCCGCTGTCGACGTCGTCGCACAATTACGGCGGCTGGTTCACCGGCGCCGGCATCGAGACCAAGATCCAGCCGATTCCCGGACTGTACTTCAACACCGAATATCGCTTTACCAGCTACAACGATACGACATTGCCGGTCGTGGGCTCCACTGTGCTTGGGCCGTTCAGCCTGAAGCTGCAGCCGTCACAGCAGACGGTCATGTCGGGCCTCCACTACAAGTTCAATTGACAGTAACAGCTGCCGCGGCGTCAGAACTGAAAACGGCCGGGCATCTGCCCGGCCGTTTTGAATCTGGGAGGAGCGCTTCTCGGGCGCACCGTAATGGTGCGCTGCAGATCTGGGATCGTTACAAACTCAGCGCCAAGCTTGCGACGACCCCGGATCTGCGGTGCATCACCTTCGTGCCGCACCACGTCCGGGGACCGCGATCAATACTTCGCCGAGATCGGCAATTCCTCCGCCGGGAACAGCGAGATCAGCGTGCAGCCTTTGTCGGTGACCACGACCTCTTCCTCGATGCGCGCGGCCGAGTAGCCGTCTTTCGCCGGGCAATAGGTCTCGATCGCAAACACCATGCCTTCCTTGATCTCGGTCGGATGATCCATCGACACCACGCGCGAGATGATCGGCCGCTCGTGCAGATTGAGCCCGAGCCCGTGTGCGAATTGCAGGCCGAAGGCCGCCATTTCGTCGGGGAAGCCGAATTCATTCGCCTTCGGGAACACCTCGCAGATATGCGCGGTCGAAGCGCCGGGCTTGATGCGGGCGATGGCATTGTCGAGCCATTCGCGCGCCATCTTGTAGGCGTCGCGCTGGTCGTCGGTGGCGCGCACCACATTGAAGGTGCGGTAATAGCAGGTGCGATAGCCCATGAACGATTGCAGGATGTCGAAGAAGGCCTGGTCGCCGGGACGGATCATGCGGTCGGTGAAATTATGCGGATGCGGGCTGCAGCGTTCGCCGGACACGGCATTGACCGCTTCGACGTCGTCGGAGCCGTGGGTGTAGAGGAACTTGTTGACCTCGGCGACGATGTCGTTTTCGCGCACGCCGGGGCGGAGCATTTCGTTGACGACGTCATAGGCGCCGTCGACCATCGCCGCGGCGCGATTGAGCAGCGCGATCTCGTCTGAGGATTTCACCTCACGGGCGCTGAGCATGACCTGCTGGCCGTCCTTGATCTTGAGGCCGACCTTTTCCAGTTCGAACATCATCGGCGGCTCGATGATGTCGACGCCGACCGGCATTTTGGCGACGCCGGCGTCGCGCAGGATCGCGGCCATTTCCTCGGCATGGCGCTTCATCAAGCCGAAGGCGGGATCGACCGTGCCGCGCAGGCCGACGAGACCGGCCTTGCAGTTCTCGGGCTTGAGCCACGGCGAATAGAGCTTGTGGTGCACGGCCGCCGAGCCGAAGTCCCACAGGATCGGATCGCCGCCGCGCGTCAGCAGCGCAAAGCGCGAGAGCTTGTCGCGGGCCCATTCGCCGATCTTGGTCGAGGTGACGTAGCGGATATTGTTGTCGTCGAAGAGCAACAGCGCGCCGAGATCGGAGGCCTCCAGCGCCGCCTGGGCGCGGGCGAGCCGGTAACGGTGCAGGCGCCGGTAATCGACGCGTTCCTCGAAATCGACGCCCATGGTGCCGAGCACCGGCAGATGGCGGCCCCAATTGTAGCGCGGGTTGATGTCTTCGGCGGTGATCTTGATCGGATCGCGCTTGGTGATGTCGTCCATGGGAAACTCCTGGGAAGGCTCCTTGGGATTATCCGTCATCCTCAAGAGCGCGCGCGGAGCGGTCCTCGACGAATGCGGGGCACGGTATTTGTCGCGCCTATTGTAACCTAATTTACGGCTTTGTTGACTGGGCTTGTCGCCTCTCGGGCTTTGGGACCTTGCGCCCTCTCACGGCATCGGGACCGGCCCCATATCCTTCGGCACTTTGTAGCCTTTTTGCACCGCCGGACGGTTGGCGATGGCAACATACCAGCGCTTGACGTTGGGATATTTGTTGAGGTCGACGGTCTGCCATTCGTAGCGCGAGATCCACGGCCATAGCGCGATATCGGCGATCGAATACGCGCCGGCGATATATTCATTCTGGGCCAACTGCTTGTCGAGCACGCCGTAGAGCCGGTGCGCTTCCTTCAGATACCGCTCCTCGGCATAGGGCGCCTTGCCGGGATTATACTTCACGAAGTGATGGACCTGGCCGAGCATCGGGCCCGGGCCGCCCATCTGCCACATCAGCCATTCGATGGTGCGATAGCGATCTTCGCCGCTCTTCGGCAGAAGCTTGCCGGTCTTGTCGGCGAGATAGATCAGGATGGCGCCGGATTCCATCAAGCTCATGCCGTTGTCGCGATCGACAATCGCCGGAATGCGGTTGTTGGGGCTGATCTTCAAAAATTCCGGCTTGAACTGCTCATCCTTGGAAATGTCGACCGGGTGCACGGTGTAAGGCAGGCCCATTTCCTCGAGCGCAATGGAAGCCTTGCGGCCGTTCGGCGTGGTCCAGGTGTAGAGATCAATCACGATTTTGGTCCTGTGCTGGTTCGCGGGGGAGAGGATGAACTATTTCAGGCAGCGCTTCTCAGCGTTGCCAGGTGAGCGGCGATGCCGTCACGGATTTTTGGGCCGTGCGTGCGCATTTCGGTGAATTCATGTTCTGAGATGAGATCGTGAAGTCCGGACTTGAAGAACGGCCAAGCCTGCGCATGCTTCCACCAGTCCTGCACGTGCGGCCGGCTGCCGGTCCACAGGTCGATAAGCCCGAGATAATCGAGCCGTGCCGCGAAGGGCATCAAATTGATGTCTGCGAGGCTCGGATTGCCGCCCAGAATCCACGGCCCGCCGTTTTCGGCAAGCATATTCTCGAGCATCTTGAAACCACGCTCATAGGCGGCGATAGCGTGCACCACGAACGGCGATTGCACGCCGTATTCGTAGGTCGACTTGAAGCGGTCGGTACGGCGCGGGTCGCCCACATTGCGAAAGCGCTTCTGCCGCGTCTCCTCGGGCATGGTCTTCATCCGCTCACGGAACATGGCGGAAAAGCTGATCTCGGTGACGCCCTCGAACAATCCTTCATCGACCATCTTGCTCCAGAGCCGCATACGGCTCTGCAGCCACGGATCAGCCGGAATGAGCTTCGGCGGGTGCGGGAACGCCGTGTCGATATACTCGCAGATCAGCGTCGACTCGATCACTGGCTTGCCATCATGCACCAGCGTTGGAACTACGCCTTTGGGATTGAGCTTAAGATATTCCGGATCGTATTGCGCAGCCGTAAACAGATCGACGCTGACCGCGCGCCATTCCAATCCTTTCGCCCGCAGCGTGATGCGGACCTTCTGGCAACAGACCGAGTTGCCGAAGTCGTAAAGGATCAGCTCGCTCATGCGACCTTTTTACCCCAAAGCCGGGCGGAAGCGATATCGGCGCCGTCGCGGATCGCCTTGAGCTTGAGCCAGACCGCGGGCTCGATGACCCATTCGCGGCGGGTGAAGGTACCGAAGCCGCAATCGCTCGAGGCGATGACGCGTTCGCGGTCGCCGACGGTCGCGACCGCCTCCTCGATCCTGCGCGCCACGACTTCCGGATGCTCGACGAAATTCGACGTGGTCTCGACCACGCCAGGAATGAGGATCATGTCCTTCGGGAACGGCACGCGCTTGAGCGCCGCGTATTCATGGGCATGGCGCGGATTGGAGAACTCGATCGACAGCGCACCGACCTTGGCCTGATAGAGCGCGGGCAGGATCTTGTCGAGCGCGACGTCGTGGATGTGCGGGCCTTCCCAATTACCGTAACAAATATGCAGCCGCACGCGATCGCGTGGGATGCCTTCGATGCCTTTGTTGATCGCCTCGACATGGCGCTCGCAGCGCTTGACGAAATCGGCGTCGGACAGATCGCGGTACATCATGGTGCGATCCATCGCCAGATCGGGCGCGTCGATCTGCAGTACGATGCCGGCTTTGTGGATCGTCTGATATTCGTTCTTCATCTCGCGCGCGAGCGCATCGAGATAGGCGTCGTGGCTGTCGTAATGAGCATTGAGCATCGTCGTCGAGATGATGCCAGGCGACGGCGCCGTCATGAAGCGCTCGGAGAAAGCGTGGAGCTCGTCGGCGATCTTGTTGAAGCCTGATGTCTCGTCCTGGATCGGCTTCAAGTCCTTGTATTTGACCTCGCTTTGCGCTTCCGGCGCGCCCTGCTGGCTTTTCGGCGGATTGGGGAAACGGCGCATCAGATAGGCAAGCAGTTCGGGAAACTCCTCGAACTCCTTGCCGCGCCGGCGCTTCGACACCCCGGCAAAACCGCTCATGCGCTGCGGCACGTAAGTCTGAAAGCCGATGCGGCGCTGCTCGCCGTCATTGCCGACATCGATGCCGGCGGCCATCTGCTTCTGCACGACATGGCGCACCGCCTTATCCATCTCGTTCGTCATCAGGGCTGTGTCATAGGCCTTGCCCTCCTCCTGCGCGATGAGCAGGTCGCTCAAGGTCTCGTTGCGCGGCAGGCTGCCGACATGAGTGGTGAGAATACGGTCGCGGCTCAAGATCATGCTGCACTCCTCGGCGCGCGTCATGGCCGGACTTGTTCCGGCCATCCACGACTTCAATGCCGCAACCTTTTAAAGACGTGGATGCCCGGCACAAGGCCGGGCATGACGAATTATAGCCGTCGCGGCACTACCTCATTGCCGCCGAATTCAGGCGTCGGCATAATGCTTTGCAATGGGCCAATCGGTGGGCAGAACCGCTGTCCCGAGATTTGAGGAAACGCCGCGATGAATCCCGCTTCGCATAGCGCAAGCGCCATACCGCACGACTACAATTTCGCCGCCGATATTCTCAAGCGCAATCTCGACGCCGGCCGCCGCGACAAAATCGCCTTCATCGACCAGCGCGGCCAATACAGCTATGGCGATCTCGCCGAACGCGTCGAGCGCTTCGGCAATGTGCTGCGAACGCTACGCGTACGCCGCGAGGAGCGCATGCTGATGGGTCTCCTCGATAGCATCGACTGGCCGACGGCCTTTCTCGGCGCCATCAAGGCCGGCGTGGTCGCGGTGCCGGTCAACACGCTGATGACCGAGGACGATTACTGCTTCATGCTGCGCGACAGCCGGGCGCGGGTGCTTGTCGTCTCCGAGGAGCTGCTTCCCAAATTCAACAAGGCGCTGCGCGAGGCAGAAGATCTCGAACATGTCATTATCTCGGGCGGTCAATCGCAGGGCCAGCCGCGCTTTGACGATTTTTTGGCGCAGGCAAGCACCAAGCCGATGACGGCGCCGACCACCCGCGACGACATGTGCTTCTGGCTCTACACATCCGGCTCGACCGGCCGGCCGAAAGGCGCCGTGCATACGCATGCCGATCTGAAACTCACCGACGATCTTTATGCCGCCCCGACGCTTGGCATCACCGAGAACGACATCTGCTATTCGGTGGCGAAATTGTTTTTCGCTTATGGGCTCGGCAATGCACTGACCTTTCCGATGTCGGTCGGCGCCACCACGGTTCTGTTGCGGGACCGGCCGACGCCGGACCTGGTCGCCGATCTCCTGAAAAAACATCGCGTCAGCGTGTTCTATGCGGTGCCGACATTTTATGCCGGCTTCCTCGCGAGCCCAGCGGCGCCGCAAAGCGGCGAGATCAAGCTCCGCCGCTGCGTATCGGCGGGCGAGGCGCTGCCGCCGGAGATCGGCCGGCGCTGGAGCGAGCGCTACGGCACCGACATTCTTGACGGGCTGGGTTCGACCGAAATGCTGCACATCTTCCTCAGCAACCGGCCTGGCGACGTGAAATATGGCACTTCCGGCAAACCCGTGCCGGGCTACGACATCCGCCTGGTCGATGACGACGGCGAGATTGTCAAAAACCGCGGCGAGATGGGCGAATTGCAGGTGCGCGGCCCAACCAGCGCAATGATGTATTGGAACAATCGCGAACAATCGCGCTCGACCTTCCTCGGCGAATGGACCCGCTCCGGCGACAAATATGTCGAGGACGATGACGGCTATTACGTCTACTGCGGCCGGCGCGACGACATGCTGAAAGTCTCCGGCATGTATGTGTCGCCGTTCGAGGTCGAGGGCGTGCTGCAGAGCCATCCCGACGTGCTCGAAGCCGCCGTCGTCGGCTGGCCCGACGTCGATGCGCTGATCAAGCCCAAGGCCTTCGTCGTGCTCAAGACGCAGGGTCTGGCTTGCGCCGATTTTGCGCAAAGACTCCAGGACGAATGCCGGCAGAAGCTCGCAGTTTATAAATATCCACGCTGGATCGAATTCCGCACCGAACTGCCGAAAACCGCGACCGGCAAGATCCAGCGCTTCAAGCTGCGGGCGGAGGCGGACGCGAAGTAGCGCATACCATGACGACGCGCGATCCCATTCTGATCGTCGGCGGCGGACTCGGCGGGCTCACGACGGCGCTGGCTTTGGCGCGCCGCGGTCTCGCCACCCGCGTCCTGGAAGGCGCGCCGGAATTCGGTGCCATCGGCTACGGCATACAATTCGGCCCCAATGTTTTTCACGTGTTCGAGAGTCTCGGCCTCATCGAAGAGGTCCTTGCGGACGCGGATTCGCCCGCGGCCATATTGATGCTGGATGCACTCAACGGCAAAGAACTGGTCAGGATTCCGACTGGAGCGTCGCTGCGCGCACGGTTCAAATATCCTTACATCATCGTTCACCGCATCGATCTGCATAACGTGCTGCTTGACGCCTGCCGGCGCAGCGATGCGATCGAGCTTGTCGCCGATGCCATGGTGACCGGCTTCGAAGATCGCAGCGACCGCATTACGGTGACAACAGCGGATGGCCGCGCATTTTCCGGCGCGGCTTTGGTTGCGGCTGACGGCATCCGCTCGCTGTTCCGGCAAAAACTCATCGGCGACGGCGAACCGTGTCCGGTCGGTTATGCGGCGCTTCGCACCATCGTGCCGATGGTCGAACTCACCATCGATATCCCGCGCAATAGCGTCGTATTGTGGAGCGGACCGGGTTATCACGTCATCCATTATCCGCTGCGGCATGGTACGCAATTCAATATCGTCGCCGTGTTTCGCACTTCGACGCACGCCGAAAAAGCCGATGCCGCAACCTACCGGGCCGAACTCGAACAGATATACCGCGACGCCCATCCTTCGGTGCGCGCCTTAAACGAAATGATGGACTTTCGCTGGCGCCGCTCGGTCGCCGATCGCGAGCCGGTGCGGCATTGGCACAAGGGCCGCATCGTGCTGCTTGGCGACGCCGCGCACGCACCATTGCAATCGATGGCGCAGGGCGCCGGCATGGCGATCGAGGATGGACTCTGTCTTGCCGAGGCCGTCCACGCCAATAACGGTGATTTCGTCGCGGCATTTCGCCGCTTCGAGGCGCTCCGACTCGCCCGGACCGCGCGGGTGCAACTGGAATCCCGGGCCATGTGGAACTGGTTGCTGCATGCCGAAGGCATTGCCCGAGACGTGCGCAACGCGACAGTGGCCGATTGGGACGAGGCGCACATGTTCGACTGCCTGTCTTGGCTTTATCGCGGCGCGAGCGCCGATCAGTTCAACGCGACGTCACGAGGACGACGAAGCAGCCTCGACTGATGAGCAGATTCGCTAATTTAACTTGACGTCCGCCGCCTTGATCACCGGCGCCCAGCGCGCCACTTCGGCATCGATCACGGCACGGAATTGCGCCGGCGAATTGCCGACCGGCTCCATGAATTGGAGCGCGAGCTTGTCGCGCACGGCGGGCGAGCGGATCGCTTCCGCGACATCCTTGTTGATCTTGGCGACCAGATCGGGCGGCGTCTTGCCGGGTGCGATCAGGCCCATCCAGGTATCGGCTTCGACATCGATGCCGGATTCTTTCAACGTCGGCAGATCGGGCAGGAACGGCGAGCGCTTGGCGAGCGACACCGCGAGCATCTTCACCTTGCCGTCTTTGGCCAGCGCGACAACGGAAGCTGCCGGCAGACAAGCCATCTGCACGTCGCCGCGGATCACCGCGGTCATCGCCTGCGGTGAGCCGGTGAACGGTACGTGCACGATCTGCGTGCCGCTTTTCAGCGCAATCGCCTCCATCGACAGATGCGAGAGCGAGCCGTTGCCGATCGAGCCGAAATCGTATTTGCCGGGCTCGCGCTTCAAGAGCGCAACCAAGTCGGCGACGCTGTTGACGCCGAGGCCAGGATTGACCGCGAGCACGCTCGGCAT
>DATHPQ010000015.1:0-12181 GCA_035483735.1 Xanthobacteraceae bacterium
TCCCACATCTGGTCCTGCGGCACATAGGGACGGCCTTCGAGCCAGGCGAAGGTCTTGTCGTCGGGCGCGACAAAACCGGAGCGGCCGCCCATCTCGATATTGAGATTGCACAGCGTCATGCGCTGTTCGATCGGCATCGCAACGATGGCGGAGCCGGCATATTCGACCGCATAGCCGCGCGCACCCGCGACGCCGAGATCGGCAATCAGGCGCAGCGCGATATCCTTGGCGCTGACATGGGCGCCAAGCCTGCCGTCGAGCCGCACCCGCATGCTCTTCGGCCGCTTCATCGCCATCACTTGCGTCGCTAGAATATGCCCGAGTTCGGTCGTGCCGCAGCCGAACGCAAGCGCGCCGAGCCCGCCGACCGTGCTGGCATGACTGTCGGGGACTGCGTGCGTCGCTCCCGGCAGCACGAGGCCCATTTCCGGCGCGACGACATGGCAGATGCCCTGCTCGCGATCGTCGACGTCGAACAGCCGGATGCCGTTCTTACGGCAGCCTTCGCGCATCGCCTTGATGAAGGCGGTTCCTCCGGGATTGGTGTTCTCGTCGCGGCCGGGCTTGGTAGCGACGGTGTGATCCTGCACGGCGAAGGTGATATCGGCACGGCGCACCGGGCGCCCCTGCTTTTCGAGCTGCGCAAAGGCATGATGCGCGTGCAATTCGTGGAGCACGTGGCGATCGATATAGAGCAGATCACGGCCGTCGCCGCGTTGTCCGACCCGATGAAAATCCCAGATTTTGTCGAACAGCGTGCGCGGCATTGTGTTTCTACCGATGTGTTCCTGCCAATATGAGGCGCGTCTATGCAGGCCCTAATTCGCGCTTCTTTGCCGCGTATTTTGGGCGCCGCTCAAGCACAAGGCAAGCGGTCGAGCGCGCGCAGTCGTATCGCGCAACATGCATAACAAAGGATCGGAGTTGGCCCATGCCTCAGGTTGTCGGCGTCGATCATCTGGTTCTCAGCGTCGGCGATTTCGAGCGCTCCAAGGCGTTTTACGGCAAGCTTCTCGGGTTTCTCGGCTTCAAGTTCAAATACGACTATGTCGACATGGCCGGTTGGAGCAACGACAAGACGCTGTTTTGGATCGCCGCCGCGGACGACGAAGGCCGTAAGCGCAAATACCGCAAAGGCGATATCGGCTTTCATCACTATGCGTTCGAGCTTGCGAGCCGCAAGGATGTCGACTTGCTCGGCGCCTTCCTTGTCGCCAACGATATAGATGTGGCCGATCCGCCGGGAGAATATTACGAACGCAATTATTACGCGGTCTATTTCACCGATCCCGATGGCATGAAACTCGAAGGCATGATCTGGGCGCCGCCGGAAAAGCCGGCCAGGCGAAAAGCTAAGCGCAAGACAGCATCGGTGCGAAAGCGGAAGACTGCGCGCTGAGCGCGCCTGCGCTCAGGACGCCGCGCGCAGCGGCATCGCAATCTGCGCGACGACGGCGTTCCGGCCGCGGCGCTTGGCGGCATAGAGGGCGCCGTCCGCCGCTTCGATCAGATTGGCATAGCTCTGGAATTTTTCCGGAACCATCGAGTCAACGCCGACGCTGATGGTGACGTGGCCCATCGGCGATTCCGAGTGATTGATCATCAGATCTTCGATGGACTGCCGCGCCTCCTCGGCAAGCGCAGCGGCGCGATTGATATCGAGCCCCGGCAACAGCAGCGCGAATTCCTCGCCGCCGTAGCGGGCCACGAGCACGGCCTCTTCCAATGTCACGAGCGACAGTGTCTCGCCGACGGCGCGCAAGCAGGTGTCGCCGGAGACGTGGCCGTAGCGATCGTTGAACAGCTTGAAGTGATCGATATCGACCATCATCAGCGCCAGCGGCTTGTGGCTCTCGGCGGCCTTTTGCCATTCGCGCTCGATCTCGCGGTCGAAGCCGCGCCGGTTGGCAAGGCCGCTGAGTCCGTCGAGGCTCGCGAGCTCGTCGAGATGACGATTGGCGATCTGCAATTCTTCTTCGCGCGCGGCGAGCTTGGCCGCCATGTCGTCGAGGGCTGCGGCAAGCGGCGCGAATTCGGCGACCCAAGGCTCTTGCGTGGCGCGGACGTGGAGGTCGCCGCGGCCGAAGCGCGTCGCGGTGCGCACCAGCGAGCGGATCGGCCGCACCACGAGCTGCTCGCCGCCGAACCAGGCGATCAGGAGCACGAAAAGCCCGAAGGCAACGAGTTGCAGATAGGCGACACCGATCTCGTGGTCGATGCCCGCATGGACCGCACTTTCGTCAAGGCCGACGGCGAGCCGCGCTTGTGTCCACGGCACGCGCACATAAGCGAAAATCCGCCGGATGCCGTCGAGGCCCGCCACCGTGACGGTGCCGCTGTCATTGGCGAGCATTTCGCGCGCCAATTCGCTGCCGGCGAAGCGCTTGCCGATATAGGCCTGCTGATCGGCCGAGCCGGCGACAAGCGTGCCTGCGCTGTCGAGCAGCAGGACCGCGGCGCCGGAATGCTGGGCTGCCGTCGCGGCAAGGTCGCCGATCCATTGCAAATTGATCACCGCCATGACGACGCCGCTAAGCGAACCGTCATCCTTGATGATCGGATAGGTCGCGACCACGCTTGGTACGTCATTGCTGCGGTTGATCATGTAATCGCTCAGCGCAAATTCGCGCGCCGTCAGCGCATTCTGAAAGTGCAAGCGGTCCGACACGTTGAGACCGAGGGCGAGCGGCTGGGTCGAGCACTTGATGCGGCCGTCGTCGCTGGCGATCGAGAGATCGCGGATCCACGGAATGTTCGTCATCAGATCGGCCAAGTATTGACTGCAGTTGCCGGAGTCGAGCGGCATCTTGGCATAGACGCGCGACACGATTTGCAACAGCGAGCGCACCGAATAGATGATCTGGCGCTGCGATTCGGCGCCGCGGCGGGCAAGTTCGATCACATCGTTGTTGGCGCGTTCGGTGCGGATGGCGCGGGCTTCTTCCAGCCCGTGCACGCGTTCGATCATCAAGGGAGCGATCGCCAGAAGAGCGAGAACGATCAGGCGCGCGCGAATGCTGAGCATTGGCTTGCTCGGCACCGACGATTTTTTGGATTTTGGATCGCCGTCAGGCATCCCGCACTCCCCGGCCCCTCTTTGGTAAGCTACAGAAGACCCGTAAAAATGGATTTGGCGATGAAGCTAAAATTTGAATCGATCGGACGAAGGCGTTGACGAAATGGAAACCATAGAGCGGCAGAGCAGCGGCGAAATCGGCCTTGCCGCGGTGCGCGAAGAGATCGCATCGGTCTGCCGCGAGGCCGGGCGCGACCCGTTAAGCGTCACGCTTGTTGCGGTCTCAAAAACCTTTGGCGCCGAGGCGATTACGCCGGTCATCACCGCCGGCCAGCGCGTTTTCGGGGAGAACAGGGTGCAGGAGGCCAAGGCCAAGTGGCCGCCGCTGATTGCGCAAAATCTGGGCCTCGAACTGCACCTGATCGGACCGCTGCAATCCAATAAAGCACGCGAGGCGGTGGCCTTGTTCGACGCCGTGCATTCGCTCGATCGCGAAAGCCTGGCCGAGGCGCTGAGCAAGGAAATCGAAAGGCAGGGCCGCCGGCCGGTGTTGTTCGTCGAGATCAATACCGGCGCCGAGCCGCAAAAGGCCGGGGTGCTGCCGCAGGAAACGGATGCCTTTGTCGCGCTCTGCCGCGACACTTACGGGCTCGAAATCTCCGGGCTGATGTGCATCCCGCCGCACAACGAAGCCCCTGCCCCGCACTTTGCCCTGACCGCCAAGATCGCCCGCCGCAACGGGCTGAAATTCCTGTCGATGGGTATGAGCGCCGATTTCCAGACCGCAATCGCCTTCGGCGCGACGCATGTGCGGGTCGGGAGCGCCATTTTCGGCTCTCGACCGCGCCCGGCCGGCTAAACCCGTAGCCTAAGAGTGAATCTGTATTCTTGTTCTTGGTCCGATGTGTGACAAAAGTTTGCGCAGGTCGTCCCGGCGCAGTGCGACACAGCCAGCGGTCGGCCCAAATGCGTCGCGGGCGACGTGGATGAAGACGGCGCTGCCGAGCCCGGCGACGCGCGGGCGCTTATTGTGGTCGATCTCGACAATAAGATCGTAGAGGCCGTCCTCGCGGCGTAGCCGGTCGCCTGGTTCATTGGCCGAGCGCTTGAAAGCCCGATTATAGCGGCGATCTGAGGGCTCCTCGCACCAGGCATCGTCCGGGCCGATCCGACGCACCGGCAAGAGCGTCGGCGGCCTTTGCAGGCGGTCGGCGCGCCACCACAAGCGAATCGGGCGGAAAGTTCCAACCGGCGTGCCGCCGTCGCCTTCGCGCTTGAGCGCCCGGATGCCGCCGCGGCCGAGCGCGACGCGGAGCGTTTTACCGCCGGCACTCAGCCAGCCTTGCGCGCGCAGACCCGGACGGGACCCGACGCGAATCAAGCTCAGCGCGGTCCTATTCAGCGAGGGCTTTTGCCAAGTTTTACCCTTTCTCCAAGTGTTCCGCCCAATCTTCCCCATCGTTTGATGCCTGGATTCCCAATCGCCGCTTGCTCTTGTATCGTGCACTGTTCTACTTCGCGCCCGATCGGGCAGCAAAGCGGCAGGGGCCGGAGTAATGCCGAATACGCGCACCATTTTGATCGTCGACGACGACACCGAGCTGCGCGAGGCGCTGACCGAGCAGTTGTCGCTGCACGAGGAATTCGAGGCCATCGCCGCCGAAAATGGCAGCAAGGGCGTGCAAGCCGCCAAAACCGGGCAGATCGACCTCGTCATCATGGATGTCGGCCTGCCCGATATCGACGGCCGCGAAGCCGTGCGCATCCTGCGCAAAAACGGCTTCAAGGCGCCGATCATCATGCTGACCGGCCACGACACCGATTCCGACACGATCCTCGGCCTTGAATCCGGCGCCAACGACTATGTAACCAAGCCGTTCCGCTTTGCCGTGCTGCTGGCGCGCATCCGCGCACAATTGCGCCAACACGAGGCGAGCGAGGACGCGGTTTTCACCATCGGGCCTTACACATTCCGGCCGAGTTCGAAGCTCCTCCTTAACCCCAAAGGCAGTAAAGTCAGGCTGACCGAAAAGGAAACCTCGATCCTGCGTTATCTCTATCGCGCCGGGCAGAAGCCGGTGTCGCGCGAGACCTTGCTGCAGGAAGTCTGGGGTTACAATTCCGGCGTCACCACGCACACGCTGGAAACGCACATCTATCGGTTGCGGCAGAAGATCGAGAGGGATGCAGCGGCGCCCGCCATTCTGGTTACTGAAGCCGGCGGCTACAAACTGGTCCCTTAGATTGAGCATGATCTTTTCGGAAAACCGGTTTCCACTTTTCCGGATCATGCGCTAATCGCGGAGCGGCATGACGATCGAGGACGACATCGCGTTCCTTGAGCGCGTTCCCATTCTCCGCCGTCTCGGCGCCGGAGCGTTGCGCGTTCTCGCCATCAGCACCGAGAGTTATACCGTCGAAGAAGGCCAGTTGCTGTTCAACGCCGGCGATGCCGCCGACTGCGCCTATGTGGTCCAGGAAGGCTCGTTCAGCCTCTTCTCCGGACGACTCAACGAGGACGAGAAGATTGCCGAATCCGGCACCTTGCTTGGCGAATCGGCTTTGCTTGCGGAGACCGTGCGGCCGGTCACCGCGGTGGCGCGCGAGCCGGCTTTGGTGCTGCGCATTTCCCGCGCCATGTTTCTCAAAATGCTGGAAAGCTATCCCGACGCCGCGCAGCGCCTGCGCGAATTGATCGCCACCCGCGCCGATCAATGGGCGCGCGAAATGGAAAATGTCCGCTCGGCTTTGGCGCGCGGCACAGGCCCGCAACAGCGATAATCGCCCGCAGCGGCAGTCATCAGACTTCGATCGTCGCCGTCACCGGAACGTGGTCGGACGGCCGCTCGGCGCCGCGATAATTCTTGGCGATGGCAATCGTGCCAACGCGGTCGGCAAGCTGCGCCGATGTCCAGATGTGATCGAGGCGCCGGCCTTTATCGGCGGTCGCCCAATCCGACGAGCGGTAGCTCCACCACGTATAGAGCTTTGCCGGTTCCGGCGTCAGTTCACGCATGCTGTCGATCCAGCCGCCGGCATTGCGCGCGGCCGTGAGCTTCTCGCATTCGACCGGCGTGTGCGACACGACGCGGATCATCTGCCTGTGGCTCCACACATCGTGCTCGAGCGGCGCAACGTTAAGGTCGCCGACCAGAATGGCGCGCTCCGAATTTTCCGGCCGGATCGCGGCTCTTTCGCGCATCTCGTCGAGAAAGCCGAGCTTATGCGCGAATTTCGGATTGGCTTGCGGATCCGGAAGGTCGCCGCCGGCCGGCACGTAGAAATTATGCACCGTGATGGGATCGCGCAGGCCCGCGCGTTCGCCGAACACCGCCGAGACATGGCGGCAATCGGTCTTGCCGCAGAAATTTTGGACGCTCGTGCGCTCGAACGGCAGCCGCGAAATCACGGTGACGCCGTGATAGCCCTTCTGGCCGTTGAGCGCGACATTCTCATAGCCGAGCCGCTTGAAACGCTTCAACGGAAAGGCGTCGTCCGGGCACTTGGTCTCTTGCAGGCACAGAATATCGGGCCGCGCCGATTTGATGAATTTGGCGACCAGATCGATGCGCAGCCGCACCGAATTGATGTTCCAGGTTGTGACGGAAAGCTTCAC
Organism: Xanthobacteraceae bacterium; assembly: GCA_035483735.1. Classification (GTDB taxonomy): domain Bacteria; phylum Pseudomonadota; class Alphaproteobacteria; order Rhizobiales; family Xanthobacteraceae; genus BOG-931. The sequence goes on from DATHPQ010000015.1 coordinate 6,633, forward strand.
AGGGACCAGCGGGATTGGCAGTCAGCGGCCGGAAAATCGGCAAGCGGCATATAACGATCAGCCGGCGTCTTCGCCAACCAATTTCAGGATTTTGCCCACTACTTCCTGGGCCTGTTTTTACTGATTGCTGATGCCGCCGCCGTCGCGCGCGTAATTGATGACGAACAGGTTCGGATCAGGCTTTTTGGCGGTGTCGAGATTATAGACCGCGACCGTCGTATCGAAACCCTGCGGATCGGTGACGGTCCATTGCTTCAGACTGGTGTCCTTGGCATCGAACATCATCATCAGCCGGCTGGTGCCGATCATCACCTGTTTTTGCTCGATGACCACGGTGGTGAACGTGTCGTCGGTGGTTACGCTGACAACGTCGGTGTCTTTCAACAGATCGATATGGTCGGCGAGCAGATAACGCAGCGGCGTCTGCGACAACGGATAGAGATCCTGGGTGGCGAGCTTGCGGTCGCGCACCACGACGGAAGAGCCGTCGGCGACAATGTCGATCGGGCTCGGCGCGTTATAGGTGAAGCGCACCCGGCCCGGCTTCTGGATATAGAATGTGCCCTCGGTACGCCCGCCGTCCGGACCGATCTGCACGAAATTCCCGACCATGGTCTGCACGCCGCTCAGATAGGCGCTGACCTTGTCGAGCAGCGCGCGCTGTTTGGTGTCGAAGGCGGTGGCCTGCTGGCTCGACGAGCCTGAGCCGCCCGAAGAATCCTTGCCGAACGGCAACGAGAACGGAAAGAAGCTCGGCGGCTTCTGCTGGCTGTCACTGGCGGCGGCCGGGGCGGTACCCGTCGTCGAGGCCGGCGCGGAACCGCTTTTCTGCTGGGGCGCCGGCGTCGGCAGCGGCACGCTTTCGGCAAAAGCCGGCGCGAGCGCAAGGCCGCCGCATGCAGTCGCGAGAATTATCGTCGCGTAAAATTTCGCAAAACCGGCTTTCGCAGCACGTGTTGCCGCCATATCGCTCTCCCGCTGACACGCCCTGCTGGACTCTTCGGTGCCAAGATCTTCGGCACCAAGACTTGTGACGCCCGCGACAACCCAATCCGCTAAGGGAGCGGTATGGCGAATTCGCGGCTAGAATTAAAGGCGAAAGCCTCGATTCTCAATAGGCCGCTTCCCAATAGGCTGTATCGTTGCCTTGTCCGCCTCAGAACGGACTTTCTTCCGGGCCTTCGACAAGAATTTCCCGTTTGCCGGCGTGATTGGGCTGGCCGACGACGCCTTCCTGTTCCATGCGTTCCATCAGCGAAGCCGCGCGATTGTAGCCGATCTGCAGCCGGCGCTGGATGTAGCTGGTCGACGCCTTGCGGTCGCGGGTGACGATCGCCACCGCCTGCGAATAGAGGTCGCCGCCTTCGCCGCCGCCCATCGCGGTGGCATCGAACACCGGATTGCCGTCCTCGTCGGTCGGCTCCTCGGCGGTGACGGCCTCGAGATATTCCGGCTGGCCCTGCGATTTGAGATGACGGACGACCTTTTCGACTTCCTCGTCGGAAACAAATGGCCCGTGCACACGGCTGATGCGGCCGCCGCCCGCCATATAAAGCATATCACCTTGGCCGAGCAGCTGTTCGGCGCCCTGCTCGCCCAAAATGGTGCGGCTGTCGATCTTCGAGGTGACCTGGAAGGAAATGCGGGTCGGGAAGTTCGCCTTGATCGTGCCGGTGATGACGTCGACCGACGGCCGCTGCGTCGCCAGGACGACATGCAGGCCGGCGGCGCGCGCCATTTGCGCCAGCCGCTGCACCGCGCCTTCGATGTCCTTGCCGGCAACCATCATCAGGTCGGCCATTTCGTCGACGATGACGACGATATAGGGCAGCGGCTCGAGATCGAGCTCCTCGTTCTCGTAGATCGCCTGGCCGGTGTCGCGATTGTAGCCGGTATGGATGGTGCGGTTGAGCTTCTCGCCTTTCTTGTTGGCTTCGGCGACGCGCGCATTGTAGCCGTCGATATTGCGCACGCCGAGCTTCGACATTTTCTTGTAGCGCTCTTCCATTTCGCGCACCGCCCATTTCAGCGCCACCACCGCTTTCTTCGGATCGGTGACGACGGGCGTGAGCAGATGCGGAATGCCGTCATAGACGGAGAGTTCGAGCATTTTCGGATCGACCATGATCAGCCGGCACTGATCGGGATGCAGCCGATAGAGCAGGCTCAAGATCATCGTATTGATGGCGACCGATTTGCCCGAGCCGGTGGTGCCGGCGATGAGCAGATGCGGCATGCGCGCCAGATCGACCATGACGGCTTCGCCGCCGATCGCTTTGCCGAGACACAGCGGCAGGCGGTAGCCCGTCTCCACATAATCGCGCGAGGCCAGAAGCTCGCGCAGATAAACTTTCTCGCGCACCGGATTGGGCAATTCGATGCCGATGGCATTGCGCCCGGAAACGACGGCGACGCGCGCCGACAGCGCGCTCATCGAGCGCGCAATATCGTCGGCAAGACTGATGACGCGCGAGGATTTGATGCCGGGCGCGGGTTCAAGCTCGTAAAGCGTGACCACCGGACCCGGACGCGCATTGATGATTTCGCCGCGCACGCCGAAGTCGCCCAGCACGCCTTCGAGCCGCGTGGCATTTTCCTGGATCTCGTCCGAACTTAAAGTCGAACGCTCGCTGGCGCGGGGTGCGGCGAGAAGATTCAGCGAAGGGACCAGGAAGCCGCTTGATGAGCGCCGGATCTTCGCGGCGCGCGGTTTGCGGACCCGCGGCGCGGACTCCTCGTCATCCTCGTCGTCGTCATCCTCGGTATCGTCCACGGCGCCGCGCGCGGAATTTTCGAAACGCGGCTCGACGCGGCGGCGCGGGATCGCCGGATTATCGCGCGACGCCAACGGCATCCGCTCGCGGCGCAAGAACAGCCGACCCAGCCAGGCCCGGAAGCTCAGGAGGTGATGCTCGATGAAGCCGAGCGAGATCCAGGCACTGTCGCCGGCCTCTCTGTCGTCATCGCCATCCGCCTCTTCCTCGTCTTCCGCTTCGTAATCGTCATAATCTTCAGCCTCGCCGCCGAAGATCATGCCCGCCGCCGTGCCGAAGGCGACCAGCGCGGCAAAGCCGAGCCCGACCGCAAAGACAAGCCGCGTCGTTCCGACCAGCTGGATGTGGAACAGCACTAGAGGCAGCCGCAGCATGGCGTCGCCGACGACGCCGCCGAGGCCTGACGGCAGCGGCCAGTGCACGGTGCGCGGCAAGCATGACACGAAGGCTGCGCTGAGCACCGCGCCCAACATCCAGACCAGCACCCGCAGCCGCTCGTGGCTCAATCGGCGATGGCCGAGCAACCGATAGCCCCATACCGCGACCGGCAATAGCAGCGCCACGGAGCCGAGCCCGAGCAGCTGCATCATCAGATCGGCGGCAATCGCACCCGGCACACCGAGGAGATTATGCACCGGCGCGTCGGTGGCGTGGCTCAGCGAGGGGTCCTGCACCGACCAGCTCGCGAGCGAAAGCCCCGCCATCATGGCGAGGCTGATCAGCGCAATGCCGACAAGCTCGCGCAACCGCCGGCGCAACGCGACGCCGAGATGGCCGGACAAAGCGGCCATGCCGTCAAGGCTGCGGTCGATCATCGACATCGCCGAGTCCTCATCCGCTCATTCCCGCGCAGGCGGGAATCCAGAGGCACGCACTTCGCCAGCCGACAGGCGACTGGGTCCCCGCTTTCGCGGGGACGAGCGGCAGAGGTGCTGCTGCGTGATTGTCCATCATGCTCTAGCCCAGCACCGCGACGAGGCGATGCATCGCCTCGGCGGTGATTTCGTTGTTCTGCACCATGGCGACGCGGATATAATCCGCGCCGGGATTGCTGCCGTCAGACTGTTCGCGCGCCAGATAACGGCCGGGCACGACGCGCAGGCCGGCCTCGCGCCACAGCAGCTCCGCCGCTTTCTCACTGCCGCCATAGGCCGCGACGTCGAGCCAGAGAAAAAATCCGCCGGGCGGGCGGCGATAGCCGTAACGATCGCCGATGATCTGATCGGCGAGATCGAATTTCTCGCGATAGAGCCGCCGGTTCTCCTCGACGTGTTTCTCGTCATTATAGGCGGCGATGGCGACATGCTGCATCGGCGTCGGCACTTGCGGCGCCGCGACATTGCGCAGTTCGAGATAGGCGGCGAGGAATTTGCGATCGCCCGCGGCAAAGCCGATGCGCAGCCCCGGTAGATTCGAGCGCTTCGACAGCGAGTGGAACACGACGACGTTCCGGAAATCCGGACCCGCGGCTTCGAGCATGCCGTGTGGCGCGTCTTTGCCGTAAATCTCGCAATAGCATTCGTCGGCGAGAACGATGAAGCCGAAGCGGCGCGCCAGCGCGGCGAGCTTTTCAAGATAAGAAAGATCGGCGACCGCGCCTTGCGGATTGGACGGCGAGGCGAGATAGACCGCAACCGTGCGCGCCAGCAATTCGTCAGTGAGCGCATCGAGATCGGGCAGGAAGCCCGTGGCTTTGGTCGCCGGCAGATAGACCGGCTCGCAATCGGCGGCGATCGCGCCGGCGGAATAGGCGGCGTAGAACGGATTGGGGATCAGCACCGCGGGCTTGCCGGCGCGCTGCGGCACATAATTTTTTGCGGCGAGCGCGGCGAGAAAAAGTCCTTCGCGGGTGCCATTGAGCACCAGCACTTCGTGCAAAGGATCGACCGGCCGCTCAAGCGCAAAGCGCTTGTTCAGCCAACCGGCCACGGCTTCGCTGAAAGCATCGAGGCCTTTGTTCATCGGATAGCGGCCGAATTCGTTGACATGCGCGGCGATCACTGGGCCGACGAAAGACGGAATGGCATGCTGCGGCTCGCCCACCGCAAGGCTGATCGCGGGCTTGCCCGGCGGGGTATCGCCGAGCAGCTCACGCAAACGCACAAACGGCGAGCGCGCATTGGGGGCGCGAAACGAATTGGTCTCGTTACTCATCCGGTACATCATGAACAGCGGGCACCCCCCGCCGCTCCAAACACGGCACACCATAGGTGCGGCGAGGTTAAGACCCGATTAACCATCGAGATTTGCTGCGTTTATCCTGCTCCGCGGCGGCGGGAAAGCCCTCGCAATCGAACGACGACAACCCCTCGTCACCACCGGGCTTGACCCGGTGGTCCATGGTGACCCGCGGCTTCCGAAGTCCAATCGATAAATCCGACCGCGCTTCGCTGCCGCATGGATTGCCGGGTCATAGGCGAACGAAGTGACGCCGTTCTTCGATCGGCTATGCCCGGCAATGACGAAGGAAGAACAATTACGAAAGAAAAAAGGGAAGCGGAACGCCGACAGACGCGTATCCAACCGTCCGCATCATTTCGGATGCGGCAGCGTGCTCAGCGGAGCACGCTCGCCTGTCGGCGTTCCACCGCGGCTCTTCCTGGGAGCGTCGGAACGCTCCCGTCCAGCTTCAGGCCATGCTTCCTGGGACGCGGCCGCCACGATTACTCTGCTAAGTGGGCGTTACCCACCCCTACCTGTCCCAGTCCAGTGGCACCCACGGCCGGCCACTTATTACCGGCGGCATGATGCCCAAAGCCGCCCGGGGGAAGTTTG
>DATHPQ010000016.1:0-4558 GCA_035483735.1 Xanthobacteraceae bacterium
GCGGTGCGCTACTTCGTGACTTTCATGATTTCAGGCGTCGCGGTGTCGATGATCGCCTTCCTGCACGCCCGCGGCGGCTTCGGCCTCGTGCTCGGCGTCACCGCGGTCGTCGCGCTCGGCTTCCTGATCGGGGCGATCGCGATCGCCATCCTCGCCAATGGCGTGGAAAAGGCGAGGACGCAGGCGCTGCAGCCGGCGGAATAGATCCGCCGGCGGCCATTTTCTTCATTGCACGTCAGGGTGCGTGCGTCAGGGCGCATCCGGCGCGGGCGTCAGACACGCCGCACGCCGGCGCGGCACTGTCGGCAGCACGATCAACAGCGCCGCGATCTCGCAGGCGGCACCGACCAGGCCGAGGCCGGTCAGCGGCGCGTGCAGCAGCGTGAAGGATCCAAGCATCGCGCCGAGCGAAAAGCCGAGATACATAAAGGACGCATTCAGCGACAGCGCGATCGGCGCCGTCTTGGCGCCCGCGACCTGCATGAGCCGCGACTGTTGCGCGGGGAAGAAGGCCCACGCGCTCAAGCCCCAGATCACGATCGCCGCGAGCACCGGCGCGAGCGCGCCTCCTCCAGAGAGATAGGTGCCGGTCGCCGAGAGGCTGGTAAAGGCCAGCGCCAGAAGCATGAAGGCCGGGATCATCACCGCACGCGGCCCGAATTTGTCGCTGAGCGTGCCGCCGAGGAACAGTCCAGTTACCGCGGAAGCGCCCCAGATGAAGAAAGCGATGCCGACATGCGCGCCGTCGATCCCGGTGACCGATGTCAGGTACGGGGTGAAAAAAGTGTAGACGGTGTAGGCGCCGGTGGCCCACAGCGCGGTGACGAGCAGCCCGATCAGGACCGGCACCTGTTGTACGACGGCAAGTCGCTCGCGAATGCTCGGCGCCGATAGTCCTTTGTCGATGCCGCGCGGAATGCCGACAAAAAGTCCGGCGACCGCGATCGCCGCCATCAGGCCGACGCCGACAAAGGTCATGCGCCAGCCGAGCACGTGACCGACGATCGCGCCAAGCGGCACGCCGAGCGCGACCGCGATGCTGGTCCCGCCGTTGACGATGGCGAGCGCGGTGCCGCGCCGCTCCGGCGCGACGACCGCTCCCGCGAGCGCGCTTGCGCTTGGAACATAGAGTCCGGCGGCGCAAGCGAGCAGAACGCGCGCGGCCAGCAATTGCCAAAAGCCGGTCGTGCTACTGGCGACGAAATTCGCCAGCGCGAAGGCCGCCATGGATGCGAGCAGGAGCTTGCGCCGGCCGATGCCGGCGGTCAGTGCCGAAAGCGCGGGCGAACTCACTGCATAGGTGAGGCCGAACACCGTCACCAATTGTCCAGCCACCGTGAGCGTAACGGACAGATCGCGCGCGAGCCCGGGCAGGAGCGGCGCGATCATGAAGCTTTCGGTGCCGGTGGCGAATGTGCCGAGCGCGAGCCAAATGAGCGGCGCGAACTGGCGGAAGCCGGTGGAGGAGGGTGCCTTCGACGGCAGGATCGACGGGGACATGCTGCGTTCTCCATTTTTAATATGACCGGTCATCTTAAACTCGGGCCAAAAGAGAGGATGTTTTTCCTCGGCTGGGATGGGTGCGGCCGTCAGACCAGGATCTGGCCGAAGGCGAATTTCATGAAGCGGTCGAACGGTTTCCGGCTGCGCTCGACGCGGGCGCGCAACAGGGCGCCTTCATAGCCATCGAGCAGAAGCGCAGCGATGTCGGAGGCTTTGGTCTTATTGGCGACGGCGCCGTTCTCCTGCGCTTCGGCAATCACCGCCGCGAGGTCCTTGGTCCACAGCGCATAAAGCCTTTGCAGGCTCTCGCGGATCAACGCGCTCTGGTTGGCCAATTCGGCGCTGAAATTGCCGAGAATGCAGCCGCGCGTGAAATGCGAATCCTCGAAGCGGGCACTGATCCGTTCGAAATGGCGCCGCAGCCGCTGCAGCGGCGGCACGTTCGGGTCTGTCAGAATCTCGCGCCGTGTCTCGTTGTCGCCATAGCGCGCGACGATCTCGGCGCCGAGCGCCTCCTTGCTCTCGAAATGATTATAAAACGAGCCCTTCGGCACGCCGGCGGTATCGGTAATGTCCTGCACGCCAACGGCATTGAAGCTTTTTTCGACCAGACATTTCATGCCGGCCGCAATGATCTGTTCACGGGTGTCGGATCTGGACATACCGGTATAATATGACCGGTCATCTTAGAAAGCAATGCGGTTGCGTGGGAAGGCGGCTCATGGCTGAGCCGCCTCCGGCGCAGGGCTGCGCCGCACAGTCTAAATTGGAATTGCGGTCAGGCCGGGTTCCGCGCCGCGAGCGCCATGCCGATCATGGCGGTGCCGCCGAACAGCATGTTGATGCCGACCAGGAGGCCGAGCGCCCAGGTCGCCGATTCCGGCAGACCGGCGAAAATAATACCGGCCAGGATCAGGTCGACGATGCCGCTGACCAGCATCCAGCCCCAGCGGCTGGATAATTGCGCCTTGTGCTCGATCGCATAGAGGATCGTGGCGACGCCTTCGACAATGAAGAAGGCGATCAGCACCAAGGTCAGCGATACCGTGCCGCTGATCGGCCAGCGGATCAGGACGATGCCGGCGGCGATGCTGACCGCGGCGGACACCAGCGCCCACCAGAAGCCGGGCACGTTGCGCATCCAGAATGTGGTGACGAGCCCGACGCCGCCCGAAATCAGGAACACCCAGCCGATCACCAAGGTGAAGGCCAGCGTGGCGATCTGCGGCACGACGATCGCTGCGGCGCCGAGGATCATGAGCACGATGCCCTCGAACAGAAACAGGCCCCAATGCGCATGAATGGCGTTGGCGACCGAACGCGCGATGTCCTGTTCACTGGGAAGACCGCTTGGGGGTCCGCTCATTGTCATAGGTAGCTCCCTGCAATTGCGCCGCCGATCGAACGGCAGCCTTTTGTTAACCCTTTTGGAACGATTTTTCCGGCACAATGATTACTGATTGCCAGTCTTGCATAAACGCAGTTGAGCGCCTATGTAGGCTGTGCGGCGTCGAGCTTAACGGTTCCGCCGCAAGACGGCCACGACGATCTAGGGTGACGCCGGATGAACGCGCACCTTAACGTCCGTGGCCGTTGGCATTTTGATCCTGACATTTTGCGGGATTGAACGCTCCGCGGCGCGCGGTGAGGCGGTGACTTGCATCATGTGGCATGCACAAAGACACCGTCGCCCGACCGTCATGTGTATTCGATGACAGCTGTCACATCGTTTAATGGCGTGTGACACGATTGGATTGCGTGTGACATGAGCGGCGAGCGTGTCACACATCCATCGCTTAGGCACGATGACAATTCACAAAGCCGTCTTGTGATGAAGCCGTCTTGCGGGCGCTGATCCGCGCCTTCAGCTTCTCGATCAAAGCGGCTTCTCGATCAACGCAGCTTTTCGATGAGGGCCATAGCGCCTGCCGGCGCGCGCACTTTGCCTTCGTGAATGACGTAAGCGAAAACGTCACGCGGCTGCGATGGAGCGGCGGTCCTGGGCTTCTCCACCAGCGGCAAGTCGTCCGGCGCGCCGCCATTCGCCCATGATTGCAAGCGTGCGGCCCATTCGTCGATCTCCTGCGGCGGATAGGCCGTCACGATCGTGTCTTTGCCGCGTTGCAATCGCGCATAGACGAAGTCGCCGGTGATGTCGGCAATGTTCGGATATCGCGCATGGTCGGTGAATACGACCGGCATTTTGAATGTACGCAGCAGGCTCGTGAATTCCGGCGTCGAAAAACTGTCATGACGAACTTCGATCACATGACGGATCGCATGACCGTTGTATTTGTCCGGTAACAATTCGAGAAAGCCGCCGAAATCGGCGGCGTCGAATTTCTTCGTCGGCGCGAATTGCCAGAGCAGGGGGCCGAGATGCTCGCCGAGTTCGGTCACGCCGGAATCGAGAAACCGCTTGATGGAGTCGCCGGCCTCTTTGAGCACCCGCCGGTTGGTGGCAAAGCGCGGGCCCTTGAGTGCGAAAACGAAGCCGTCCGGAACTTCGCTCGCCCATTTGCGGAACGTCGCCGGCGTCTGCGAGCGGTAGAAGGTGCCGTTGACCTCGATCGAGGTCAGCCTTTCGCTCGCATAGCTGAGTTCCTTCGCGTGCGCCAAACCCTTCGGATAGAACACGCCCCGCCATGGCTCGAAGGTCCAGCCGCCGATGCCGATAAAGATGCGGCCGGCTTTCGCTTTCTCGGCAGCATTTGCGACAGGCTTTTCCGCGCTTTTGGCGCCAGGCTTTGAGTTCTTGGCGGTCTTTGCGCTGGGTTTGGCAGTGGCTTTGGCCGAGGCCTTAGCCGGAGTGGCTTTAGCTGGAGTCATGGGCCTGTCACCAAGGGATGTTAAACGTAGTCTTCAGGTGGCGGCGTATTGTACGGATTTCCGCCACAACGGCCACGGTGAGATCAGGCGACGCCGGATGAACGCGCGCCCTCGCTCGTGGTCGTTTCGTTTTTCCGCGATGTCATAGCTCGGCCAGCAGCGCTTTCGCCGCCAGCAGATCCGGCCGTGCGAACCCCTCGGTGAAAGTCGCGTAAATCGGGGCAAG
>DATHPQ010000017.1:0-15809 GCA_035483735.1 Xanthobacteraceae bacterium
TACGCCGCAGCAGCTCGCCAACCGTACCGTCGGCGTGCCGTTCTATTTCGGCAGCCATTACCTCGCGCTGCATTTGCTGGACGGATTCCTGCCGCGCGACATGATCAGATTGTGCCGAGCGCCGAACGGCTCGCGGTTTCGCCTCAACGCCATGATGAAGGGCGAAATCGAAGCGACCACGCTGTGCGAGCCGCATGTCACGCCGAGAAGAAAGGCTGCCGCGTCATCTGCTCGGCATTCTATCACGGCACCGAAGTCGCTTCCGACCGCGTCGACGCCGAGACCTATGCCGCCTTCAATCGGGCGGTGCGCGAAGCGGTGCGCCGGATCAACGCCGATAAGAAAGCCTATATGCACTATTTCATCGACTACTACGCCGCCAAGGATCCGGAGATCGGGGCGCTGAAGGTCGAGGATCTGCGCGAGAGCCGGCTTGTGGTCTGCGATCCGGCGCCGATCCCGCTCGACGAAATGCAACGCACCTACGATTGGCTCAAGACCTGGGGCATGCTCGAGGAAACCGCCTCGCCATTGCAGCTGATCAATATGCAGGTGCAGGCGCACGCCCACGAAGCCGCGGAATAGTGTAGCGGCGGAATAGTACGGCCGTCGAACAACGAGGCTGCGGAATGACATCGCGGTGGCGCCGCCACCGAATCCGGACTACGCTCGCCGGGGCGAGTGATCAGGGGCAGACAGTTCGATGCGGGACAGCGCGGCTCGGCGTGCGCGCATTTTAGGAAGCGCGAGCCGGCATTCCGGCTCAAGAAATCTTGCCGCCCGAAGTCTTGCCGCCCCCTGTCTCGCGCTTGTTCTCGCGGTCCTCGCCGTGTCGCTCGGCGCCTGCGGCCATCATCCGCCCGACACCGCCACCGAAAGCGAGATCAATGTCTATCCGACCAATTACAAGTCCGACATTCTCGGCGCGATGCACGCTTATCTCAGCAACCCGACCGGGATTCGCGACGCCGCGATTTCCGATCCGGCGCTGAAACCGGTGGCCAACGTCACGCGCTATACGGCCTGTCTCAAATTCAACGCCAAGAAGGACGGCAGCAACGACTATGCCGGCGCAAGGACGATTGCGGCGGTATTCCAGGTCGGCCGGTTCGATCGGTTCGTCGACGGCACAAACGCCAAGGAACCGAGTGCCAAAGATTTGTGTGCCGGCGTGAACTATGCGCCGTTCCCCGAATTGCAAAAACTGCCGCCGTGACCGGGCCTAGGCCGTTCGTTCGTCCCGTCATTGTGCGGCAAAACCGGAGTTGAGCGAACGCCGTCCCGCGCCTACTATCACTCCTGAAAAGAACATTCCCAGAAAGTGGAAACGGCAATGCTCGAACGACATTACGACCGCGCCGCGCAGGATATCGGCAATATCGTCAATCTCGGCCACGTCAACGTTTCGATCAGCGATCAGCATGTGGCGACGAATTATTACGTCACCGGGCTCGGACTGACGCGCGATCCGTTCCTGATGACCGGTTCCGGCAATATGTGGATCAATGTCGGCATGAGTCAGTTCCACCTGCCGATGGGCCAGCCCGAAGTGCTGCGCGGCGTCACCGGGCTGGTCATTCCGGACCGCGAAGCGCTGCTCGCGCGCCTCGCCAATGCGCGCAAGCTCCTGGCCGGAACCAAATTCGATTTCCGCGAGAGCAACGATTGCGTCGAGACGGTTTGCCCCTGGGGCAATCGCATTCACGTCCACACCCCGGACGAGGAGCGTTTCGGCCGCGTCGCGCTCGGCATCGCCTATGTGCGCTTCGACGTCCGCCCCGGCACCGTCGAGCGCATCGTGCGCTTTTATCGTGACGCGCTGCGCACCAATGCCGATGTGATGAAAAACGGCGCGGGGCCGGAAGCGCGGGTGCAGGTCGGCGAGAAGCAGTATTTTTATTTCCGCGAGACCGATGCGCCGGAAGTGCCTTACGACAATCACCACGTGCAGATTTATCTCGCCGATTTCTCCGCGCCCTATCGCCGGCTCAAGGAACTCGGCCTGATCACGATGGAGACCAACGATCACGAATATCGTTTCGTCGACGTGATCGATCTCGACAGCCGCGAGCCGCTGTTCCGCGTCGAGCACGAAACGCGCAGCATGACCAATCCGATGTATGGCCGCCCGCTGGTCAATCGCAATCCGGCGGCGACCAATATGGACTACAAGCCCGGTCACGACGGCATGTCGTGGGCTCTATCGTGACTTAGGGCGTTCCGCCGGCAGGCCGCGGGATAACATGCGCGCGCTGGTGATCGGCGGCTCGCTCGGCGGCCTGATCGCAGCGCATCTCCTGCGCAAGATCGGCTGGGACGCCGTGATCTTCGAGCGCAACACCGAAGAGCTGGCGAGCCGCGGTGTCGGGCTCGGCACGCATCCGCAGCTCATTCGCATCCTGCAAAGCGCCGGCATTGCCTTCGACGAAACGATGGGCATCCGGGTGCCCAAAGTCGTCTGCCTCGACAGCGCCGGCAAAACCATCGTCGCCCAGTCTTCGGAGCGAACCATGAGCGGTTGGGCGCGGCTTTACCGCGCGCTGCGCGACGCATTGCCTACGGACAATTACCGGCTCGGCAAGGCATTGCAGCAGGTGGCGCAGGACGCCGACACGGTGACGGCGATTTTTGCCGACGGCACGCGCGAACACGGCGACCTGTTGATCGGCGCCGACGGGTTGCGCTCCACGGTGCGGACGCAATTTCTGCCGCGGACGGAGCCGGTTTATGCCGGCTATGTCGCCTGGCGCGCGGTGCTCGACGAGCAACAGATACCGTCCGACATCCACCGCGAGGTTTTCGAGCTTTACGCGTTCTGCCTGCCGGAAGGCGAGCAATTGCTCGGCTATCCGGTGCCGGGCCGCGATAACGACACCCAGGCCGGACGCCGCGCCTACAATATTGTCTGGTACCGGCCGACGGACGCCGCAACGCTCGCCGATATCAGCACCGACGCGGCCGGCCGGTATCATGGCGCGGGGATTCCGCCGCCTTTGATCCGCCCCGACGTGATCGCGCAAGTGAAAGCGGATGCAGCACGCCTGCTCGCGCCACAAATCGCCGGAATTTTTGTCCGCGCTGCGCCGTTCTTCCAGGCGATCTACGATCTTGAATCGCCGCAGATCGTGTTCGGCCGCGTCGCCTTGGCCGGCGATGCGGCGTTTGTCGCCCGTCCACACGCCGGCGCCGGCACGACCAAGGCCGCCATCGACGCGGCGACGCTGGCGCACTGTCTGCACGATGCCGGCAGCGACATCGCCCCGGGCCTCGCCCGCTACGATCAGGCGCAACGCATTTTCGGCCGCGCGCTGGTCGATCTGTCGCGGCAAGAGGGCGCCTATCTGTCGGCGCAGCTCAAGTCCAAGGACCAGCGCAGCGCCGAGGAGTGCAGCCGGGATATCGGCGAGGTTCTTCGCGCCCACGGCATGCGCAGCGACCAGGTCGCCACCCTCGTCGCGGCGCGCGGCCTCGATGTGCATTTCTGAATGGGGCGGCGCTTTCTTTTAGGTGTCGAGCGCGCTCGGCGCGTAGAGCTCCTCGATCTTGACGAGGCGCGGCGTCAGATTCTGCTCCACCGAATATTGCGCGATGGTCTCGATGACCTTGCGGTTGGCCTTGACGCCGTGATGCAGAAGCCGCGGCTTGGGATCGCCCGCGAGCAAGCCCGCCGCCAAGTGATCCTGCACATGCGCAACACGTTGCGCATCGGCGATCTCATTGGCCTTGTTGAAGGCCTTGATCAGATTGAGCACTACCCACGGCTCTTTTTCGAAGATATCGCGCCGCACCACGGTCTGGTGATTGATCGGCAGGAGCCCGGTCTTCTTATAGAACCGCACACCTTCGGCGATCGGATCGGGAAACAGATATTTGAAGTCGGGATGGCTGGTCAGATCGGCGCGGCTGCGGTCGACCAGATTGCGGTCGGCGAGATAATGCAGCACGGCGTCAAGCTCGCCCGCGAGCATCATCGCGCCGATGCTCTTGTCGGCCGGGATCTGATGCACGGTGACGCCGGGCGGCGCCTTGAAGCCGGTGGCGCCGCCGTGGCTCATTTCCGGCGTGCGTTCCATCCAGAATTCCATGTCTTTCGGCGCCACGCCGAATTCATGCTGCAGCACGCCGCGCGCCCATAACGCCGCGGTCTGCTGATATTCCGGCACGCCGACCCGCTTGCCCTTGAGATCGGCCGGCATCTCGATGCCGGCCTTGCGCCGCACCAGGATGCTGGTGTGGAAGAACCGCCGCGTGGTGAAGATCGGCAAGCCGACAAAGCGGGTGTCACCGCGCGCCACCGCGATGATGAAGGACGAGCACGACATTTCCGACACCGCGAATTCGGAAAAGTGCAATTGCCGCCAGAACAATTCGGACGGATGCAGCACGGTCGGGATGAGATCGATGCCGTCGGGCTTCACCGTGCCGTCGATGATCGGCCAGGTGCGCGGATTATTGGTGATGCCGATGCTGAGCTGGAGGTTCATGATGTCACTTGTGGTGTGAGGGCGAGCACTTCCCACTCATTCCCGCGCAAGCGGGAATCCAGTGCTGGGTCCCCGCCCGCGCGGGGACGAGCGGTGAAAGGTCGCGTCAGTACCGATACGGCGTGTGTTCCCACAGCGGGAAAGCCGAGAACACGTGCGGGGCATTGGCCGGCGCCGCCGGCGCCACATAGGTGCGATCGAGCTTGGCGTAGCTCGTGACCCCAAGCAGGCCGAGCGCGCGCGTCACTTCATCTTCCATGATTTCGAGCATGCGCACGATGCCCGCCTGCCCCGCCGCGGCGAGCCCGTAGCATTGCATGCGGCCGAGTCCGACCAGGTGAGCGCCGAGCGCGATCGCCTTGACGATATCGGTGCCGCGATTAAAGCCGCCGTCGACGATGATCATCGCCCGGCCGGCAACCGCTTCGACGACTTCGGGCAGGACGTCGAACGAGCCACGGCCGTGGTCGAGCTGCCGGCCACCGTGATTGGAGACGTAGATGATCTCGACGCCGTGATCGAGTGCGATCTTGGCGTCTTCCGCGGTGCCGATGCCTTTGATGCCGAACGGAATCTTGTATTTGCTTTTCATGCGCTCGACGGTGCGCCAGTCGAGCGCCATCTGGAAGTCGCGCCCGGTGGCGCGGCGGCGTCCGCCGGTGGTATGGCGCTTGGCGAGATCGCGTTCGCGCCGGCTGTAATGCGCGGTGTCGACGGTGAGGCAGAACGCGGAATAGCCGCTCTTGATCGCGCGCTCGACGTGATCGTCGGCCCAGGCCGCGTCGCCGCGCACATAGAGCTGAAACATTCGCAGCGCATTGGGCGCGGCTTCCGCGACCCGTTCGAGGCCCGGATCGCAAACCGAGCTCAGCATATGAGCGACGCCGAATTCGGCCGCCGCCTTAACCACCGGCTCGGCACCGCCGGGATGAAAACTTTCCAATGAGCCGACCGGACACAGCACGATCGGCAGCCGCAACTTATGGCCCAGCGCTTCGGCCGAGGCGTCGACCTTGCTGACATCGCGCAGCACGCGGGGCCGGAACGCGACGGAGTCGAGCGCCATGCGGTTGCGCCGCAGCGTCGTCTCGGTCTCGGTGCCGCCGACGACATAGTCCCAATCGTTCTGGTTCAGATTGGCGCGCGCTTTGGCGACAAGCTCATGCAGATTGTGGAAGGCGTTGGTCGCAGCCGCATTCGCGGCGGCTGTCGCGTCGTCGTGGTTTTGGCTGGTCATTGGCAATGCGGGTTTTCTATTGGTGTTTTGCGGTGGGCTTTTGACTTCCTGGCGGGCGGAAGGGTTTCCACCCGCCACCTTGGGCGGAAGCTTCTTAGGGGGAGCAAGCCTACAGGGCGGGATATTCCGGTTCAAGAACTGCCAATGATGTACCGGCGCGCCGAGAATGCTCGCGCGCCAAGACTCTGGCGTGAAGGCTTTGGCGCTAAGGTTTGGGGCGCTAGGGCTTTGGCGCTAAGACTTTGCCGCCAAGGCTTTGCCACTGAGGCTTGGGCACGACGTTTTGCGCGTTGCGCCGGCGGCGTCCAGTCGGAATGGTTGCCCGCAACGTGGCGCGGAATTTGCGGTCGCGCTTGATGTGCCATTCGCGGCTCATCGCATCGCGCTTGGTCTTGCAACCTTCGGAATAGAGCAGGATCCATATCCGCCCGCGGGTCGATTTGGCGCCCGTTCCGGCATTGTGTTGTTGCAGACGCCGATCTAGGTCCGTCGTCCAGCCGACATAGGTGCGCCGATCGTCCTTGCGTCGGCTGCCGAGAATATAAACAAAGAACGGCATGTGAATGAGTGGCGGTCCCGGGAAGACTCGAACTTCCGACCTTCGGTTTAGGAAACCGCTGCTCTATCCGGCTGAGCTACGGGACCTTGCAGATTCTTGCAGGCTCCTTTTTGCGTGAGAGCGTTCGCGCGTCAATTCGGGCAAATCCGATGGCCGGGGGCGGCGGCGCCTGTTGCGGCAACATAAGCTCATTCCACGCCTAAAAGCCCTTTAATGACACGAACAATTAATCCTGCGGCACATGGACCTGCCGCAGCGCTGCCGCATTGCGGCCTTTCACTTGACGGCGATGATGGGGTGGTGGGACGGCATTTTGGGCGCTGCGATTGCAGCGACGTGCGGGTGCTGCTGCGCGCTGGCGCAGGACGGCGGGTCCGCGATCGTCTGCGGCGGCGAGACAGTCGTAAATGCAACGGTCAGCCACATCATCGACGGCCGCACTTTTGTTCTCAATGATGGGCGTGAAGTCCGCCTCGCCGCCATCGAAGTGCCGCCACTGCCCTCGCCCGGACAATCGGCTCGCGCACCGGACAAATCCGGACAGATGGCTGCCTCGGAACGTGATGCTGCCGCCGAACATGAGGGCAAAGCGGCCAAAGACGCCCTCGACGCGCTGATCGGCGGCGACCAGGTGGTGCTACGGCAGGCCGACATCAGCCTCCCCAACAATCTGGATCGCTACGGCCGCGTCGTCGCTTACGCCTATGCCCAGCGCGACGGCGAGGAACTATTTGCGCAAGGCGCATTGCTGGAGTCCGGCTTTGCCCGGGTGGCCGACCGGATCGGGAACAAGGGTTGCGCCGCGGAACTCTTGGCCGGCGAAAATACCGCCCGGACCGCCAAGCTTGGCCTCTGGGGCGATCCGTATTATGACGTGCTCAACGCCGATGCCCCTGTGGATGTACTGGCGCAGCGGGGCCGTTTCGCGCTGGTCGAGGGCCAGGTGGTGTCCGTGCGTGAAAGCGGGGCCACGATCTATATGAATTTCGGGCGGCAGTGGTCCGAGAGCTTTGCAGTTACGATCTCGAAGCGAAACGAGCGTAGCTTTACCGCGGCGGGTCTTGATTTGAAGAGTCTGGCCGGCCGTCGGGTCCGGGTCCGCGGCTTTGTCGAGGCGCGCGGCGCCGACGGCAATGTCCCCTGGATGGAGGCGGCGCGGCCGGAGCAGATCGAAGTGGCGGATCAGGACTGACGTTGCGTTGCGCGATCGGGGCGACCGGCGGAACGCAAAGACGAGCGCAAGGAAAAGGCGCAAGGAACTGGCGCAGGGACTTTGGCAAGCGCAGTGAAGCGGGGACTGAAAGCAGGCTTCCGGTTCGGGCACATAAGCGTCGCTGTGGCGGCGTTGCTGCTTGCCGCCTGCACGGCATCGACGCCGCCGGTCTCGCCGCAGGCGGCGGGGGACACGCCAGCCAAACAAGCCGATTCCACCATGCCGCCCGCGGTGCTGCGTGAGCATCAGCGGATCCTCGCGACCTATGGAGGCGTTTATAACGACCCGCGGCTGCAGGCGATGATCGAACAGACCGTCGAACGCCTGGTCGCGGCCTCGGAACGTCCCGACCTGCACTACAAAGTCACGATGCTCAACTCCCCCTCGGTCAACGCCTTTGCGCTGCCGACCGGCCAGCTTTACGTCACGCGCGGCCTGATCGCGCTTGCCAATGACGATTCCGAGCTCGCCTCGGTGCTGGCGCACGAAATGGGCCACGTCATCGCGCGCCACGCCGAGATCCGCGAAGAACAGGCGCGCCAGGCCGACCTCGTCAGCCGCGTCGTAACCGATGTCGTCACCGATCCGGAAGCCGGCGCTTTGGCGCTGGCCAAATCCAAGCTCGCGCTGGCGAGCTTTTCGCGGTCGCAGGAATTCGAGGCCGATGCGATCGGCGTCGGCATCGCCGCGCGCGCCGGTTACGATCCTTACGGCGCGGTGCGTTTCCTCTCCGCGATGGAGCACAATTCCGATCTCAAGCCGGAACAGACCGCCGCGATCAACCCGGCCGCGCCCGACTTTCTGTCCTCGCATCCGGCGACGCCCGAGCGCATCACTAATGCGCTCGCCAATGCCCGGCAGTACCGGGCTCCGGCCACCGAGGACGGCGACGATTTTGCCAAAGCCAAGACGACCTATCTCGCCGACATCGACGGCATCGTTTATGGCGAGGACCCGAGCGAAGGCTTTGTCCGCGGCCGGCGTTTCCTCCATCCGAAGCTCGGTTTCACCTTCACCGCGCCGGATGGATTTACGCTCGACAACACGGCGCAAGCCGTGCTCGGCATCAAGCATGGCGGCGGCGAGGCGCTGCGGCTCGATGTCGTGCGCGTACCGGCGGAGCAGACACTCGCGGAATATCTGACGTCCGGTTGGATCGAGAATATCGATCCGGCGACCGTCGAGGACATCACCATCAACGGCTTTCCCGGCGCCACGGCGGCAGCCAAGGGCGACCAGTGGGATTTTCGTCTCTATGCGCTTCGCTACGGCAGCGACGTCTACCGTTTCATCTTCGCCACCAAACACCGCACGCCCGACAGCGACCGCGCCTTTCGCGAATCGATCGGCACGTTTCGCCGCATGAGCCTCGCCGAAATCGAGGAGGCCAAGCCGCTTCGCCTGCAGATCGTCACCGTGAAGCCGAACGACACCGTGGAAAAGCTCGCGGGCAAAATGGCGGTCGCCGACCACGCCGTCGAGCGCTTCCGGACACTGAACGGGCTCGATCCAGGCGACCGGCTGAAGTCGGGCAGTCAGGTAAAAGTTGTTGTCGAATAATGGCTTATGGCTCGCTGCGGCAGTCGACTGTTGTCGCAACGCGCCATCCGCTATGATACTTTGGGTTGTCCATAACGGCTAGGCATGACGGTCAAGACCGTCATGCCAAAAGAGGCCGAGAGGGCTGTGGGGGAATACCAATGTGGATGTTGAAACGGGCGGAGCCCGTCTTGGTGGCGTTTGCCATCGTATCGATTGCGACTGTGGTGCTCTGCCTGCTTAAGCACGGCCCCGGCAGCGTTCAGCATCCGGTTTTCTTTTATCTGTTGCCTGTCACGTTCGTCGCGATTCTCTACGGCAACTGGCCCGCGGTTCTTGGGGTTGTCGTCGCAACCGCGTGCGCCGACTATTTTCTTTACGAGCCGCTCTATTCAATGGACATCGTCACCTGGGAAGAATTCGGCGATCTGTCCTGCTTTGCGCTACTGGCGCTGCTCGGCGTCAAATGCGCCAGCGAGATCTTTCGTCCGAGAAAGGTTCCGCCGAAATCGCGCTATGGGGCGTGATCTTTCGGAACGCTATACCTGCTCGATATCAGAACTGCGACGCCAGCTGATCCAGCCCCATGACATGGGCGAGGTTGCGCACTTCATCTTTTTGCTCGGAATTGAAACTCAGGATCAGCGGCACGGCCGCCGACTTGAGGCCTTGCACGGCATTCGGATCGATAGCGGCCGCCTGCGTCTCGCCGCTTACCGGAGCGCCGCGTCCGCGTGCTTGCTGCGCCCGCGCATAGGCGATGTTGCGCAACGCGGCTTCGACCGCCGGCCACATCTGCTCCTGATCCGGCGTCAGATGCAGCCGTTCCTTGATGCTTGCGATCTGCGTGTCGTTGAGCATGTAGCCCGCCCGGTCGTTGACGGGCCGATGCGGCGCCGCTGCGACCTTCGGCGCGGGCTGCGCCGCCGGGGTACCGGATTTCTGCGCCGGCCTTTGCGGTGACGGCAACGACACGGCAGGTTGCATGGTTGGCTGCGGTGCCGGCTCCGACGATGCGGCCTGCGATGGCGCGCTCATCTCTGATGCCGGCAAGGTGTCTTCCGCCGACGCGGTCTGGAACGTCGCTTGCGACGTTGTATCCAGGCCGGCTTGCGGCACCATCGGCTGCGGGCTGAACATCGCGAATTCCGCCTCACGCACATCTGTCGAGCTGCCTACGACAGCCGTGGATCGCGGCGCGTGCAGCTTCATCGCGGCTGTGCGCAGCAGCGATCCGGTCGCCAGCGAGGCGTCTTTCAATTCCAGCGGAAAACGCAGCGCGACAGATTCGGCTGCTGAGAGATCGGTCAGATCGGTGCTGCGGAACGCCGCGATATGCGCATTGCCGAGCAAATAGCCGACACAGCCGGCCAACAATATCGGAACCACCCCAGCGCGCTTCTGCGCCTCTTTTCGCCGCATGATCGGCGCCTCTCCCGGTCCACCTGTGATCAATATGTCCTTTCAAATGAAGCTTAATTTGGGACTAACCGGTGGAATTTTGCCGGCAGGGCGCCGGGGCGGCAGTAGGGGTCGGGTAGGGAACCGCGTGTGACCCAGCCCCGTCCCATAATCCAGGCAACAAAAAAGCCCGGTATTGCTGCCGGGCCTTTGATTCTAACGCGGAAATTCCAGGCTTACGCCGCCTCTTCCTCGACAACGGCCTCATCATCCGTGGCCTCAGGCTTCGGACCGCGGCGCGGTCCCTTGGCGAGCGCGGCTTCGATCTCCTTGATCGCCTCGGTCTCGGTGAGGCGCTGGACGACAGCGACCTCGCGCGACAGGCGGTCAAGCGCCGCCTCATAGAGCTGACGCTCGGAATACGACTGCTCCGGCTGCGATTCCGACCGGAAGAGATCGCGCACGACCTCAGCGATCGCCACGATGTCGCCAGAATTGATCTTCGCCTCATACTCCTGAGCGCGGCGCGACCACATCGTGCGCTTGATCCGTGCGCGGCCCTTGAGCGTCTCCAGCGCCTTCTTGACCATCGGCGTCTCGGCAAGCTTACGCATGCCGACGGAGGCGACCTTCGACGTCGGCACCCGCAGCGTCATCTTGTCCTTGACGAAATTGATGACGAACAGTTCCAGCCGGGCGCCCGCGACCTCTTGCTCCTCGATCGCTACGATCTGACCCACGCCGTGAGCCGGATAAACGATGAATTCCTGAACCTTGAAGCCTTGTCGTTGAGTAGTCTTCTTCGCATTCATTCCCAAAGATGCTCCTTCCGCCTCGGGCTTGAGCCGCTGGGCGGGCTTGGCCACGCTGACCCTGGACCGGGCCGCAGTTCGCGTGGGCCGTGATGGCCTCCGGCTCGCGCGGGAGGCTGGTTTGGTTGTCTTCCGGCTCATACCGGCCGCACTTTTCTTTGAACGACGACGAGTTTTCTCTGCCACTGCTCTCGCGTGGATATCACGCCTCTATTGACGGTTCCTCGAAAGTCCCCCGAAAAAGGATGCTCCCAAACAGGGGAACGGCGTCTCGGGGGGGGTTATTTGTTATGTTGTGCCCTTATAGCACATTTTCAGCCAAAATCAAAGCCTTAACGCGTCGCCAAAGCGTCGCAACCGGCCGGCTTCCGTCAATTCGTTAACAGTGGTTAATTTCGGCAACCAATACGAGTATCAGTCGCCCGTGCCAGGATTAGGCGAAAACTGTTCCTCGAACTTATTGGGCTTGCCCTCCCACTCCTTGGCGTCGGCCGGAGGGGCTTTTTTGGCCGTGATATTGGGCCAGAGCTTTGCGTATTCCGCGTTTACACCCAACCACTTCTCGACACCGGGCTCGGTATCCGGCTTGATCGCCTCAACCGGGCATTCCGGCTCACAGACCCCACAATCGATGCACTCGTCGGGATGGATGACCAGCATGTTTTCGCCCTCGTAGAAACAGTCGACGGGGCAGACTTCCACGCAGTCCATGTATTTGCATTTGATGCAATTGTCGTTGACGATATAGGTCATCTGGACACTCTGAACGGGCTTTTTTGCAGCCTTGCTCCTATCGCACGGGTCCGGTGCGCGCAAGCAGGGGCGGCCAGGAAGCCGACCGGGCACGACCCGGAAGCGAAGGCTGAGGCGACCCCACCGCTATTCGAGGCTTTCATATAGAGCGGCGCTGCTGCCGCCGGGACCGCGACGCTCGATGAATCCCGTCACTTTGAGCACCCGCACACCCTGATCCAACGCCACCGTGATCACGTCGCCGGCGCGCACCATCCGGCCCGGCGCGTCGATTCGCGCGCCGTTGATCCGGACGAACCCGCTGCCGGCCAGCGCCGCAGCCGCATCGCGCGTGCGCACGACACGTGCGTGCCAAAGCCAGCGATCGATCCGCTGCCGGTCAGACGCGGCCGCCATCCCGCCGGCACTCGGTATTGAATTGGTCGTTGCGTCGCGACCGCTGTGGAGCATGATCTTATCAGAAAACCGGTTTCCACTTTTCCGGACCATGCCTTAGCGTCGCTCCTTGGCGTCGGCCTCAAGCTGCGCTTTGAGGGCCGCAAGCTTGGCGAAGGGCGAATTCGGATCGGGCGCCTTGTCGCGCTCGCGCCGTTCGAAGTGCTTGATGTGTGACCGGTCTTGCGGCCTGTCGCGGTCACGCTGCGAACGATCGTGTCGCTGATTTTGTCGCTCGCCGGCGTGCCGCTCGCCACCATGCCGCTGATCGCCACCATGCCGTTCGCCACCCTGACGTCGACGGTGGCGGGGATGGCGGCCTTCGCGCGACTGGGCGTTTTCAGTTGCTTCCACGGCCGACGGCGCAGCCGCCGTGTCGGAGGCGGCAACGGCCGGCGTTGCAGCACCTTCGCCACTTTGCGGTTGCAGCGTCGCAGCATCCCTGCGCGGCTCACGGCGGTGCCGCGGACGCCGTCGCGGGCCGTCCGCGCGCACCGCACGGCCGGGCATCCAGACCTCGATCATGACCGGCTCTGCCGGCGGAGCGAGCGTACCAGTCGCTTCGCTGGCGACGGCAGACGCGGCGGCAGACTCGGTAACAGGCTCAGCGACAGGCTCAGCCTCGGGCGCGCTGTCGGCAATAACGGCTGCGGCATCGATCGCGGCGGGCTCCGGTTCGCTCACAAGCGCAGGCGTCTCCGGCAGCGCGACGTCGACGGTTTCGGAAATCTCGGCGGTGGATTCCGAAGCCGCATCTTGGGCAACGTCCGCAGCCGCATCCACAATCATGACAGCGTCCGGCAACAGCATGCCACTGCCGCCTTCCACCACTTCGGTGGGCGTCTCGGCAGATTTGGCCTCAGGCGCGGCAGCCGTCTCCGCTGTCGGCGGCGGTTCAGGGGGCTTTGGGCGGCGATCCATGCGATAGCCGAGCGACCGCAGGATCGACGCAAAATCCTCGCCCGACGCGCCGGTCAAAGACGTCATGCCGTTGAAAACGACAAAGCCGCCGCCGGCGATCGCGCCCGGCGGCTTCGGCCCAGGCGCGCCTTCACGCCAGGACAGCGCTGGACGGATCAGATCGGCGAGCCGCTCGAGAATATCGACGCGCACCGCGCGCTCGCCGCAGGCGCGATAGCCGGCGGTGCGATAAAGGCCAGGATCGATCTCTTTATCGACCGGGATCGAAGTGCGGCCCGAACCGGCGAGATGCAGGAGATCGTCGAGGCCTTTGGTTTGCGCGCCTTCGTTCTTCAGCGCCCACAATTGCGCGGCGAGCGTGCGCGGCGCCGGCTTGAGCAGATTGGGCAGATAGATGTGATGGGCGCCGAAGCGCACGCCGTATTTGCGCAGGGTGCCGCGCGCCGGCTGATCGAGCCCCTTCACTTCCTCGGCAACACGCTGGCGATCGAGCACGCCGAGCGCCTCGACCAATTGATAAGCGACACCGCGGGCAATGCCGCTGACATCGGCGGCGACCGCGAGCTGCGACAACGGGCCGAGCAGCTTTTCGATATGGGATTTGACGAAAGCGTCGAGCCGCGCCTCGACGGCGTCGCGCGGTGCGCCGGTCAGATGCTCGTCGGCGACGACGCGTACGCGGGGCCGCAGCACCTCTTCGCCGGCGATGAGCTTGCCCACCGGCAACCCGGTCCAGCGCAGCGTGCCGTCGGAAGCGAGCACGAATTGGTCATCCGGCGCCTCGGCAAGCCGCGCCGCGCGCGCCGCGATTTCGCCGGCCAGCGCCTTCTGCGCGGCGTTCTGCAGCGCCTTCGCTTCGGAGCCGCCGGCGGAAGATTCCGGCACGAAGACAAAGCCGTCGAGCCGGCCGATGACGTGGCCCTCGACGATGACTTCGCCGGTCTTGTTGAATTGCGGATCGAGCGAGGAGCTGTCGCGCATGCGCCGCATCAGGGCGCTGGTGCGGCGGTCGACAAAGCGCTCGGTAAGCCGCTCGTGCAGCGCGTCCGACAGCTTGTCTTCGACGCCGCGGGTGACGCTCTGCCAATGCTCCGGATCGGCGAGCCAATCCGGCCGGTTGGCGGCGTAAGTCCAGGTGCGGATATGGGCGATGCGCGTCGAGAGCGTGTCGATATCGCCGTCGGTGCGGTCAGCCATGGCGATCTGTTCGGCGAACCAGTCGGTCGCGATTTTGCCCTCGCGCTGCAGATAGCCGAACACCGTGACGACAAGCTCGGCGTGGTTGGCGGGCGCGATCTTGCGATAGTCCGGCAGCTGGCAGACGTCCCACAGCCGTTCGACATCGGCCGGTGAGCCGATCATGTTGCGCACGCCGTCGTCGCGCGCGGCGTGATCGAGGACGAGAATGTCCTCGGCGACCGGCGCGCGGGCGAGCGCATTTTCGGTGGGCGCCGTTGCAAGCGTCGCCTGCAAGGCGCCGACCGAAGAGAAGTCGAGATCGGAATTGCGCCATTGCACGAGCTTGACCGGCTCGAACGTGTGCGATTCCAGCGCCTGCACCAGTTCCGGCTCGAACGGCGGGCAGCGGCCGCTGGTGCCGAATGTGCCGTCGCGCGTGGCGCGGCCGGCGCGGCCGGCGATCTGGGCGAGCTCGGACGGATTGAGCTTGCGATATTGATAGCCGTCAAATTTGCGGTCCGACGCAAAGGCAATGTGATCGACGTCGAGATTAAGTCCCATGCCGATGGCGTCCGTCGCCACCAGATAATCGACCTCGCCCGACTGGTAGAGGTCGACTTGGGCGTTGCGCGTGCGCGGTGACAGCGAGCCGAGCACGACGGCGGCGCCGCCACGCTGGCGGCGGATCAGCTCGGCGATGGCATAGACTTCATCGGCCGAAAAGGCGACGACGGCAGAACGGCGCGGCAGACGCGTGAGTTTTTTCTCTCCGGCGAAGGTGAGCTGCGACAACCGCGGCCGGCTGACAATGCTGGCGCCGGGCAACAGCCGTTCGACGATCGGCCGCATGGTCGCCGCACCAAGCACCAGCGTCTCCTCGCGACCGCGCCGGTTCAGCATGCGGTCGGTGAAGACGTGGCCGCGCTCGAAATCGGCAGCGAGCTGGATCTCGTCGATGGCGAGAAAAGCGACATCGAGATCGCGCGGCATCGCCTCGACGGTGGCGACCCAGAACCGCGGATTCGGCGGCTTGATCTTCTCCTCGCCAGTGATCAGCGCCACGGAGTCGGCGCCGACGCGTTCCACGGCGCGGTTATAGACCTCGCGCGCCAGAAGCCGCAGCGGCAGGCCGATCAGGCCCGACGAATGCGACAGCATCCGCTCGATGGCGAGGTGGGTTTTTCCGGTATTGGTCGGCCCAAGCACGGCGGTGACGCCGGCACCGCGGGCACGCAAGTCACGATCGGCAGGCGGCGAAAACGAAATCGGCATCAAG
>DATHPQ010000018.1:0-2252 GCA_035483735.1 Xanthobacteraceae bacterium
TACTGGATGCACAACGGCTTCTTGCAGGTCGAAGGCGAGAAGATGTCGAAGTCGCTCGGCAACTTCATCACGATCAACGAGCTGTTGAAGGACTGGCCGGGCGAAGCGGTGCGCCTGACAATGCTGCAGACGCATTATCGCCAGCCGATCAGTTGGACTCTCGCGGGCTTGCGCGAGGCGCAAAAGACGCTCGATCATTGGTATGCTCTGACGGGCGACGCCGAGCCGGGCTATCTCTGCGCCGATGCGCTTGAGGCTCTCGCCGATGATCTCAACACGCCGAAGGCGCTCGCGGCGTTGCACGAATTGCGCAGCGAAGCAGCGAAAGGCGCAAAGCCGGCGGCAGCCTGCCTGAAGGCGAGTGCGCAACTGATCGGCCTGTTACAGGGTACGCCGGCTGCGTGGTCGGCGTTCCGCCCGGCGTCGCTCGTGGTGGACGAAGGCCAGGTCGCGGGCTTGATCGAAGCGCGCAATGCCGCGCGCAAAGTGAAGGACTTCAAGGAATCCGACCGCATCCGCGACGAGCTCGTCAAAATGGGCGTCGTGCTCAAAGACTCCAAAGACGGCACCACCTGGGAGATCGCGCGATGAACGCCCGTGAGACCCCGAAGCTCGCGCTGCGGCCGATGCTGCCGACGGATGTGCCGTTTCTTGCGGAAATCTTTCGCGCCAGCATCGAGGACCTCACCGCCGACGATTACAGCGCCGCGCAGCAAGAAGCCTGGGCGTCGGTCGCCGACGATGAAGAAGAGTTCGCGGCCAAGCTTGCCGGCGAATTGACGCTGGTGGCGACCTTCGGCGGCGCCGCAGTTGGTTTCGCCGCACTCGCCGGCAACAGCCGCATCGACATGCTCTACGTGCATCCGGCCGCGACCGGGCAGGGCGCGGGCACGATGCTGTGCGACGCGCTCGAGAAGCTTGCCGGCGCGCGCGGCGCCAAGGAGCTCACGGTCGACGCCAGCGACACCGCGCGCGGCTTTTTCGAGAAACGCGGCTACACCGCCAAGAGCCGCAACACGGTGTTGCTGAACGGCGAATGGCTCGCCAACACCACCATGGTCAAGCCGCTCGCCGCCAAAGAGGCTACCAAGGAGAGCGCACCATGAAGGGTCCCGAAACGCCGTTCCCGCGCCACTGGCTTTATTATCTGATCGTGAAATACGCGGTGATCGCGGCAGCCATCGTCGTCACGCTGTTCACCGCCTATCGGCTCTATCACGGCTAGAGCATGCTCAAATTTAGGATCGGATTTTTCTCATGACCGAGCCGCCTCCGACTTTCTTCGGCCTGCGCACGCACCATTTGGTCGTCGCGCTGGTCGCCATCTTGATCGCCGTCGCTTTGGCGTCGAACTATCATCTCTGGTGAGGCTTTCTCATGCCGCGTGAAAGGCTTTATTTGTTCGACACCACGCTGCGCGATGGCGCGCAGACCAATGGCGTCGATTTTACGCTGGCCGATAAGCTTGCCATTGCCCGCATGCTCGATGAGCTTGGCATCGATTATGTCGAGGGCGGCTATCCCGGCGCCAATCCGATCGATACCGATTTTTTCGCGCAGAAGCGCCCGATGCGGGCGAAGTTCACTGCCTTCGGCATGACGCGGCGGCCGGGCCGGTCGGCCTCGAACGATCCGGGCCTGGTCGCGCTGCTTGATGCGCAGGCCGACGCGATCTGCTTTGTCGCCAAATCCTGGGACTATCACGTGCGCGTGGCGCTCGAGACCACCGAGGAGGAAAATCTCGCCTCGATCCGCGACTCCGTGCGCGCCGCCAAGGCGAAAGGCCGCGAAGTGCTGCTCGACTGCGAGCACTTCTTCGACGGCTATAAGGCCAAGCCCGCCTATGCGCTCGCCTGCGCGCAGGCCGCTTACGACGAGGGCGCGCGCTGGGTCGTGCTATGCGACACCAATGGCGGCACGCTGCCGCACGAGGTCGAGCGCATCGTCGGCGAAGTGTGCCAGAAAATTCCGGGCGATCATGTCGGCATTCACGCCCATAACGACACCGAACAGGCGGTGGCGAATTCATTCGCTGCGGTGCGCGCCGGCGCCCGGCAGATCCAAGGCACGCTGAACGGGCTCGGCGAGCGCTGCGGCAACGCCAATCTCACCTCCATCATCCCGACGCTGAAGCTCAAGAAGGAATATGCGGAAGCGTTCGACATCGGCGTGTCGGATGAAGCGCTGGCGCGGCTCGCCCGTGTGGCGCATTCGCTCGACGAGCTGTTGAACCGCTCGCCGGACCGCCACGC
>DATHPQ010000019.1:0-2618 GCA_035483735.1 Xanthobacteraceae bacterium
CCGATCGCGACGATGTCAGTGCGTTGGTGTTTCCCGATCTCGACGCCTGCAAGAAACTCGCGTCGGGTCTCGCGCCTGACGCTCCGGCGCAATCGTTGCCGGCGGATGCGCGCGTCGCGGCCGCCTTCACCCGCCTGCTCGACAGTTTCGTCGCGGCAAGCACCGGCACCTCGAACCGCGTCACGCGCATGATCCTCCTCGCCGAGCCGCCGTCGCTCGATATCGGCGAAATGACCGACAAAGGCTCGATCAATCAGCGCGCGGTGCTTGCCCACCGCAAAACTTTAGTCGATGACCTTTACGCCGCGGTGTCGCCACGGCACGTCATTGTCGCCGCTCGGCAAACCGCACAGGTGAATTGAAGATGGACATTAAAGCACAGGCAGCCATCGTCACCGGCGGCGCTTCGGGGCTCGGCGCTGCAACCGCGCGCATGCTGGCGGAGGCCGGCGCCAAGGTCGCCGTGCTCGACGTCAACCACAAGGCCGCCGCCGAAGTCGCCATCGACATCGACGGCATCGCCATCGATTGCGACGTGACGAGTGCCGAAGCGACGGAACAAGCCATCGCCAAGGCCGCCGCCGATCACGGCCCGGCGCGCATCGTCGTCAATTGCGCCGGCGTCGGTCCGGCCAAGCGCATCGTCGGCCGCGACGGGCCGATGCCGCTCGAGGAGTTTTCCAAGGTCGTCTCGATCAATCTGATCGGCACGTTCAATGTGATGCGACTTGCTGCGGCGAAAATGCAAAATCTCGCGCCAATGCAGGACGGCGAGCGCGGCATTATCGTCTGCACGGCATCTGTCGCCGCCTATGACGGCCAGATCGGCCAAGCCGCCTATGCCGCCTCGAAGGGCGGCGTGGTGAGCCTGGTGCTGCCGGCGGCGCGCGAATTCGCCCAGTTCGGCATCCGCGTCACCGGGATTGCACCGGGAATTTTCACCACGCCGATGTTGCATGCGCTCCCGGAAGCGGCCCAACAAAGCCTGGCCGCCGCGGTGCCGTTTCCAAAACTCCTTGGGCAACCGCCCCAATATGCCGCTTTGGTGCGGCACATGATCGAGAACCGCTATCTCAACGGCGAAGTGGTCCGTCTCGACGGCGCGCTGCGCATGGCGCCCAAATAACGACGCAACGGCATCTTTTTCCTCTTGAGGGAATTTCGCAGGACCAAACAATAATGTTCAGCAACACCCGGCATTTGCGCATCGAATGGGGCGACTGCGACCCCGCTGGCATCGTGTTCTATCCGCGCTATTTCGCGATGTTCGACACCTCGACGACGGAGATGATGGAAGCCGCGATCGGCATGAGCAAATTCGACTATCTGAAAGCCTTCCAATTCATCGGCCATCCGATCGTCGAAACCCGCGCCATTTTCCGCACTCCCAACCGCTTCGGCGACCAGGTGTCGATCACGACCGCGGTCGCGAGCCTGGGCAAATCGAGCATCAAGATCGAACATCGCCTGATGAGAGGGGACGACATTTCGGTCGAGGGTTTCGAGACGCGCGTTTTTGTCGCCCCCGATCCGGCCGACCCCGAGCGGCTCAAGGGCCAGCCCATCCCGGCGGAATTTGTCGCGCGGCTGACGCATAGCAAATAGCGCAAGGACCGCGCCCAAGGCGGAACTGACGACGGCGTCTCTTGCCGTCCCAGCGCGCAGGTATGCTAGAAGCGAGCCGCAAAAGGGAGATGAACGCCGATGCGAGTTGACGCGTATACCCACTTTTTTCCGGAACGCTTCTTCACCAAGCTCAATGAAGTCGCTGGTGACTATAAGGATATGGGCAAGCGCATCCGCTCGCTCCCGGCTTTGTTCGATATCAATGTGCGCAAGAAGATCGTTGACGGCCACAAGGATTATCAGCAGATCCTGTCCTATCCGCAGCCGCCGATCGAGAAATTCGCCAAGTCGCCGGCCGATATCGACGAGTTCTGCAAGATCATCAATGACGGCTTCGCCGAACTCGTCGCCAAGGAAAAGGATCACTTCCCGGGCTGGGTGGCGCAGGTCTCGCTTGCGGCGCAGGATGCCGGCGTTGCCGAAGCCGAACGCGCGCTGAAGAATGGCGCGCTCGGCGTGCAGATCTACACCAATGTCGCCGGCAAGCCGCTCGACCGTCCGGAATATCTGCCGTTCTTCAAGAAAATGAACGAGCTCGGCGCCCCGGTCTGGCTGCATCCGGCGCGCGGCGCCGAAATGCCGGATTACATCGACGAGAAGAAATCGCTCTACGAGATCTGGTGGACCTTCGGCTGGTCCTATGAAACCGGCTGCGCCATGATGCGGCTGGTTTATTCCAAGATCATGGATAACCACCCGAACCTGAAAATCATCACTCACCATTTCGGCGGCATCGTGCCGATGCTGGAAGGCCGCATCGGCCCCGGCAACGACGTGATGGGCTCGCGCACCACCGACGAAGATTATGTCTCCCTGCGCAAGAGCCTGAAGAAGCGGCCGCTCGATTATTTCAAGCAGGATTTCTGGGCCGATACCGCAGCCTTCACCGCGGTGCCGGCGACCAAGGCCGGCATGGAATTCTTCCCGGTCGACAAGATCGTGTTCGCTTCGGATTGCCCGTTCGATCCGGAAGGCGGCACCATGTATCCGCG
>DATHPQ010000020.1:0-11652 GCA_035483735.1 Xanthobacteraceae bacterium
CTGCCGGCGCTGACATTCGGCGGCGAACAGGCCGAAGTGTACGACGCGCGCCGGCGACCGGCGGTGAGCTTCGATCCGTTCGAGCAGGAGACGCTCACGCAGCATGCGGCGCATGGCTGCATCAGCATCTGGTGCGCGACATCGGAGCGGGCCTATCCCTTCGTGTTCCGGCCGCGGCTGGTCAAAGGCTTCGTGCCGTGCGCGCAGCTGATCTATTGCCGGGATATTGCCGACTTTGGCCGCTTCGCGGGCCCGATTGGGCGATATCTCGCGCTACGCGGCCGGCCGGTGGTGATCGTCGATGCCAACGAGCCGATCCCCGGTCTCGTCGGCGTGTTTCGCCGCGGCAGCAAACCGAAATATTTCAAAGGCCCGCAGCGCCCACGGCTCGGCGATCTCGCTTATACGGAATACGCGATACTAGGCGTGTAGCCTTGATTCCCACTCGCACGGGAATGAGCAAAAGAGCTAAATCGCCAGCACCTGGCTGACCCGCGCCGGCCATTCCGCGAACTCGACGCCGTGAGTCGCAAACAGCGCCAACGCGAGCCGGTCGATGCCGAAAGCAACGCAGCCGGTATGCATGGTCTGCCCGGACGTATCGCAGATGTTCCACGTCGCACCGAAATGATCGCGGTGATAGTTGAAGCTCATGCAGGCCGTCGGCTCTTCTTCCGAATGCACCGGAACGAGCAATTCGAATTTCAGCGCCTGCTCGACCTGGCTCATCGCCATCAGCTTGCCACCGCGGCCGAAGAACGGATCGCTGGCCTGATCGATACGGTAGTTGAGACCCAATTGCCCGGCAAAGCTTTCGGCGCGATTGAGCCAGCGGGCGCGGAAATCCTGGATCTGCTCCGGGGTGCCGATGCAGACATATTCGCGCATGCGGAATGATTGCAGCCGGTCGAGCATTTTTGACGGCTCGCGGCGGAAGCAATCGCAGGCGACATCGAATTTGAGCCCGCTCGCCGGCACGTGACCGCGGCTCGCGACCAGCGGATAGACCGGATAGCACGCGGCCGGGCTCAGGACGACGTCGGCCGCGGACAGGCCGCCGGTCCAGTCGCCGCCCGAGTCGTAGCGCTCGACATTCATCTGGATCTCGTCATCGGAGCCGCTCAAGCAGCTCACGCAGCCGAGAAAATGCGGAAAGCTTTTGAGATAGCCCGACTTCTCGATCTGCCGGCGGCTCATCACCGGCGGAAAGCGCAGAACTTCGGTGTCGGCTTCGCGGTAAGACGAAATGAACGCGGCAAGCCCGTCGACGACTGTTTCGAAGATCGCAGTGCGTGCATAGACACCGTCGATGCCGGTCGGCAGCAACAGCGCCTCGGCGATCGAATCGAGCGAACGGGCCGGCTTCACCGGCTTCTTGAATGCCACGTTCATATGTCTACGCCTCTGTATTGCATTGTTCTTGTGGTTCTAGATTTCAATTTTCTGCGTGCCTTTTTCGGAAAACCGGTGCTCATTTTTCCGGCGCATGCACTAATCGCTCAGCGAATCCGGAATGCCGCTGACGAGCGAGGCCGTTGCGACATTGGCGAGAATACGGTCGTTGTTGATCATGACCGGCGACGACAGAATGTCGCGCAGATGCCGGCCGATGCTGAACTCGCCGTCATTGCGATAGCCGGAAAGCCCGCAGGTCTGCATCGCGCTCATGACCGTGCCGACGGCAAGCTCCGACGCGTTCACTTTGAGAAGATTCATTCCGGTCTGAAAGTCGATGGTCTCGAGCACGGCCGCATCGGCCGCCTCGAACCGCCGCAGCGACGTTGCGATGAGACTGCGCAGCGTGCGCAAGGACGAATTGGCGCGCGTGAGATGCGCGGCCGCCGGCGGCAGCGTGCCGCCCGATCGCTGCGCGGCCTTGCGGACGAAGTCGCGGGCGCGGCCAACCGCGGCGGCGGCAATGCCCGCCCAAGCCGAACTCCAGAGCAGATGCGCGACCGGCATCATGGTCTGGGCGTGGATCTTGTTATAGCCCATCGGCAAAATCTGCTCGCTTGCAGCGGATGCCGTGAGCTTGAATCCTTCGCTGCAGGTGCCGCGCATGCCGAAAGCGTCCCAGCCGGACACCGGGTCGAGCGTGTAATCCGATTTGAGAAACACGGCGAGAACTTGGTCGGAACTCGCGGTATCTGCGGAGCGCCGCGCGGTGGTGACGATGCCGTCGGCGGCGCGGCCGTAGGAGATAACTGTTGCTTCCCGTGCGAGGCTGATGCGCGCGCCGTTACGCTCGACCGCCGCGGAACTGTTGCGCACGTCGCCGCCGCTCTGCCCTTCAGTGGTCGAAGACGCGAGCAGCAATTGTTCGCTGGCGAGGCGGCGCAGCAAGAGCTGATGCCAGGCGCTGTTTTGTCCGTGCCGCGCGATGCAAGCGACTTTGGTCTGGTGCATCGCATAGACCATTGCGGTTGACGCGCAGGCGCGCCCGAGCGCGTAACAGATATCCGCAACCTCGGCGATGCTTGCGCCGTCGCCTCCGAACTCGCGAGGTACTGCGATACCGAGAAGGCGTTCGGCGCGTGCCGCCGCAATCGCTTCCTGCGGGAACCGGGAGTTGCCGTCGACGTCGGCTGCGTGCGCCGCGGCCGTCACGGCAACCTTATCGATACGCGCGCGCAGTGCCGCGGCAGCCGCCGTCGGCAAATGGCTCGCAGCGGCGAGAATGCCGCGCGTTGCATGTCTTGCCGTCTGGAGGTCCTGATTAGCTTCGAGAACCGTCACGGTTCGCGCACTCATGATTTGCTCGCGATTGATGCGTCATCTGCCGGCACGGATGCGATCGCTAGAACGCCACAGCTAGCGCAAAACTTATAAATCCTAGCGGCATTTGCACGAAATTAGCGCGCTTCTTTCGCGTAAAGGTTACCAATCGAAAACGCTTCACGTGATAACGATTTGTCGCGGCGAAAATGCAATAATTGGTTGCGTAAAAGCGCAACTTTTTTGGTTTGAATTTGGGAACTGTTCACCGTGCTGGATCGCATCGCTTCGGATCGCCCCGTTCTCACTGCTGATCGGATCATTGCGCTGGTGCGTGCGATCCTGGAAAAACGGTCAATTGCACGCAGCGTCGGCCGTGACGACGACCTTGGCGAGTGCGGCATCTCGTCGCTCGACATGGTCAATCTGATGCTCGCGGTCGAGGCCGAGTTCGATGTGAAGATTCCGGATCGCGACATGACCCCTGCGAATTTCCGCAGCGTCGCTCGGATCGAAGCGCTGGTCGAAAAGCTCAAGCCCGGCGTGTAAAATTTCATTCGCGAAGTTGGTCCCCGGAATGCTCTTGGCGAGCACATCTCTCCAATGAGATGATGCCGCACGGCGCTGGAAAGGCGCGCGCGTAACAGCAAGGGCGGGGAAGCATGTCCAAGACGGTATTTCATGCCAGCGTCGGCCCGGTGCTGACGCTGTACGATCTCGACATCGACAACGCCGCGATCAAACAGCGCAGCACGATCACGCTGCCGGCGAATATCCAATATCTTTGGCCACATCCGTCACGGCGATACGTCTACGTCGTGTCGAGCACCGGCGGACCGGGCATTGCCGGCGACAAGCATTTCGCCAATGCCCTGATCGTCGATCCGTCGAGCGGCGAATTAAAACTGCATGGCGAGCCGGCTTTGCTGCCGTCGCGGCCGATCCACGCGACCGTCGATGCGACCGGCCAATATCTGCTCACCGCCTTCAACATTCCGAGCAATATCAGCGTGCATCGGCTCAATGCCGACGGCACCATCGGCGCGCTGGTACCGCAGACCGAGACGCTCGATACCGGCATTTTCGCCCATCAAATACGCATGACGCCGTCGAACCGCGCCGCGGTTCTGGTCACGCGCGGCAACAATGCCGACGGCGGCAAGTCCGAGGACCCCGGTGCGCTCAAAACTTTCAGCTTTAGGGACGGCGTTCTGAAAAACCTCGCCTCGATCGCGCCCGGCACCGGTGCCGACTTGGGTATCGGCTTCGGCCCGCGTCATCTGGATTTTCATCCGACCGAGCCGTGGGCTTTCGTTTCCATCGAACGGCAGAACAAGCTATATATGTATAAGCTCGATGAGAAAACGGCGCTCGCCCGCGAACCGTCTTTCATCAAGGAGACGCTTACCGATCCGCACAGTGAGGCCGAGCAAGGCGCCGGCGGCATCCATGTCCACCCCAACGGCGAATTTGTTTATCTGACCAACCGCACGTTCCCGGCCTCGCCAAGCGGCGGCCGGAAAATGTCGGCGAACGGCGAGAATACGGTTGCCGTCTATGCCATAGACAGTAAGACCGGCGAGCCGAGGCGCATTCAAAGTATTGACGGCGACGGCGTGCAGCTGCGCACCTTCAGCATGGATCCGGACGGCCGCGTCCTGATCGCCGCGAGCATCCTGCCAGTGGCTCGGCCCGACGGGGCGATCGTAACCGCGGGCCTCACCGTGTTTCGCATGGGCAGTGATGGCAAGCTTACTTTCGTGCGCAAACACAATGTCGATGTCGGCAAGTTTCAGCAGTTCTGGAGCGGCATGGTCACCCTGCCCTGAGACCACCTGCTCGCCGCCAAGTACCCGCTTAAGCACTGCTTTCCGCCAGGTAACTGTCAGGTATCAAGCGTGTGCCTTCTTGAGCCGCCGGGCGGGCGACCCATCTTGGCGTTAACACCCCAATCACCCAAGAAGGTCACAGCCATGTCTATCAGACCTGTGAAAAGCATCGTGACGTCCAAGCCCGTCATTGAGGGCGCGGGCGTCAAGCTCAATCGCGCGTTCGGTTTCGGCGCCACTTCCGAATTCGATCCGTTCCTGCTGCTGGACGATTTCCGCAACGACCGGCCGGAGGATTATCGCGCCGGTTTTCCGTGGCATCCGCATCGCGGCATCGAGACCATTACTTATGTGCTGGCCGGCACGGTCGAACACGGCGACAGCCTCGGCAATCGCGGCAATCTCGGCGCCGGCGACGTGCAATGGATGACCGCCGGCCGCGGCATCCTGCATCAGGAAATGCCGCAGGGCGACGCCAAGGGCCGCATGCACGGCTTTCAGCTCTGGGCCAATCTGCCGTCGTCGCTGAAAATGACGGCGCCGCGCTATCAAGACGTCAAGGCCGGCGAGATTCCGGAGGTCATCGACGACGACGGCACGCGGGTGCGCGTCGTCTGCGGCGACTTCTGGGGCAAGCGCGGCCCGATCGAAGGCGTCGCCGCCGACCCGCGTTATCTTGACGTCTTCGTGCCGCCAGGCTTGCGCAAGACGTTGCCTGTCGAGATCGAGCGGCATGCCTTCGCCTATGTGTTCGAAGGCGCGGGCAATTTCCGCTCCGCCTCGAAACCGTTCGGCGTGCTCACCGAGAAGAGTGACGGCGAGAACGAGATCATCGTGCGTGAAACGACCGGCAACCGCTCGCTGGTGCTGTTCGACAGCGGCGACGAGGTGACGGTGCAGGCGGGCAACGAGGGCGTGCGTTTCCTCCTCGTTTCCGGCAAGCCGCTCGAAGAGCCGGTGGCCTGGCACGGCCCGATCGTGATGAACACGCAGGCCGAGCTGCAACAGGCCTTTACCGAACTGCGCAACGGCACGTTCATTAGCTAAAGTTCAGGCCCTCTCTCGTCATCGCCGGGCATAGCCGTTCGAAGAATGGCATCGCTTCGCTCGCCTATGTCCCGGCCATTGACGACTTCTGGGCACCTATCCTCCAAAAATCTGCTATTCTGGGTTTCCAAGAAACTGCCAAGAAACTGCCAAGAAAAGCGCGCGAGGCCCTCGATGGCCGGCGCGACAACAAACAGAATTTGCAAGCCAGGGAGGACCCACGCATGAAAAAGTTGCATTGCATTCGCTTGTTCAGCTTTCTGCTGGTCGCGGCGGGCGTTCTGTTCGGCGCCATGACCTTTAGCGTCATGGTTTATGCCGACGATTACCCGTCGCGCACGATTACATTCGTTTCGGTGTTCGGCCCCGGCAGCGCCAGCGACACGATCTGCCGCATTATCGCCGATCCGCTCAGCGCCGCATTCAAGCAGCCGGTCGTCGTCGAAGATCGCCCCGGCGCCGACGGCGCGGTCGCCGCGCAATATGTCCAGCATGCCAACCCCGACGGCTACACCTTGATGATGGCGACCAATTCGCCGCTGTCGGCCGATCCGTTTCTGCTGCGCGAAGTCAGTTATGACCCGGTGAAGGATTTTGCGCCGGTAACCCGCGTCGGCAGTTTCACCTTGATGCTCGTGGTCAATCCGAACCTGCCGGTGCATTCGGTGAAGGAACTGGTGGAATACACCAAGGCCAATCCCGGCAAAGTCTCGTTCGCCAGCGGCAATACCGCAGGCATTGTCGGCGGCAAGACCTTCGCGCATTGGGCAGGCCTCGACATGCTGCATGTGCCCTACAAAAGCTCGCCTCCCGCGATCGAGGACGTGATTGCCGGCCGGGTATCGATGATGATCGTCGATTTCACCGTCGCCATGCCACATGTCGCGTCCGGGCAAGTGCGTGCGCTTGCGGTGACGCGGCTGAAACGCTCATCGCTGTTCCCGGATCTGCCGACGCTCGACGAAGCCGGGATCGAAGGATTTGAGATTGACGCCTGGGCCGGCCTCGTTGCGCCGGCGAAAACCCCGCCCGCAGTGATCGCCAAGCTCAACGGCGCTATCGGCAAGATCATTGACGATCCGGCGACCAAGGCGAAATTCCGCAATGTCGGCTTCGAGGGCTTTTCCTCGACGCCCGATCAGCTCGGCGATTTCATCAAGGTGCAGCTCGACAAGTGGGGCAAGATGGTCGCCGACGCCGGCATCAAGCCGGAATAACGTCATGACCTGACGTGCGGCCGGACTGCGAAACTTACCGGCCGTGCATTGCTCGCGATTTGGATGAGCGCTTATTTCTGGCCCGGAGTCAGTTTGCCCTGCCCATAGCCCTGATGCCAAGTTCCGGAAACATCATTGCCGTGGAATGCTCTCCCGGAAAATGGCGATTCCGACGTGAATATCGCGACAAAGACGTTGGCGGCTTTGGGCACTCCGAGGCGATATTTCTCCAGAAACGCGGCGGCGTCGAAATTCGTTATGGCATCGGGCAATGCCGCGAAATCCGTTTTTTCCTGCTGCTGAAAGACATAGACGGCATACCGATCCGAAACGACCGGAATATGCGGATATCGATACGGTTGCACGACGCTGATCGTTTTGGAGTTCGCCGAAGTTCCGGATTCCAGGTAGCCGCTGCCGCGAAGAAGATCGCCTGGAATGTTGCCTACGATCCAGTGGCGCACCGGCGCATTTTGCCCGGAGGCGACCGGGTCAGGCCACGATCCATTGGCGTTCCCATCGAAATCCAACATCATCAAAGTATAGAGTTTTCTCGCATCGGCTTGTTTCCACCGCACGAGCGGAGCAACCGGTATGTCCGACTGCAGGAAAAGATTTCCGCATGTCACCGCGCCGTTGTAGTGGCCGCCAGCGACGGCGAATGTGACCTCAAGCGGCGGCACCGAACAATCGTAGGTCAATTCTTTCGCGGAAGCAGGATGTGTTGCTGCAAGCGTCGCGCCGATGAGCGCGGCCAGTAGGTGTGCGGATTTGATCATTTCATTTGCATCCAGGTTCCGGCGCGATCTCGCCGAGCGCCTTCACGGTGACGAGGTCGTGTCCCTGCGTCTTGGCCAGAAACATGTTCATGGTCGCGTGGTGGTTCTTGCCCATCGTCAGCGGCCCCGTGGGTGACGTGATCGTCAGCCCCTCGAGCGCATCGATCATCGATTCCTTGTCGACCTTGCCGGCTTTCTCGATCGCGGCCTTCATCGCCATCAGCGCGTTGTAATGCGTCATGACATAGTTCGACACTGTAACATCGGCGCCGCCTTCCGCCTTCACCTTGGCGACAAAGGCCTTGACCGGCGGCTTGTCGCTCGTGGCCACGAACGGCACCGCGGCGAACATGTTCTGGCCCTTGCCGCCGAAGAGGCCGAGCTCGGTCTCGGACAATCCGAGGAACGCGATTGTCATGCGCTTCAACAGTCCGCGGTCGTACGCCTGCGGGATGAAACTGATGCCGTCTCCCTTGAGCGCGAACAGCAAGACCTGCGCCTTGGTTGCGGCAACGCGCGCGATCAGCGGGCTGAAATCGGTTTCTTTGCCGGTGGCGAACTCCTCGCCGACGACACGGCCGCCGAGCTTGGCGATGATCGGCTGCGACACCGCGAACATCTTGTGCGGCCATACGCGGTCGGCTCCCAGCAGAAAATAGGTCTTGCCGAAGTTGCGGTTCATATAGGGCAGAAGCTGCGCAAGCTCCTGATTTGGCACGGTGCTGAACGCGAAGACGTAGCGGCTGCATTTGCCGCCTTCATAGTTGGTGGCATAAAAGAGCGGCGTCTTCAGGCTCTCGGCCGCAGGCGCGATGGCGTCCAGATTTCGCGACGTGATCGGCCCGACGACCGCCAACACGCCGTCGCGCTCGATCAGTTTATGCGTCGCGTCCACGGCGGCCGCGGGATCGGTCTTGTCGTCCTCATAGATCACTTCGACGAGCCGGCCGAGGATGCCACCGCCCGCGTTGATCTCCTTGGCGGCAAGATCGAGTCCGAGTTTCGCCTGCCTGCCGTACAGTTCCACGCCGCCGGAGAACGGCAATACCGCGCCGATCTTGATCGGTTCAACGGCCCTTGCGGTTGGCGCATGCGCTATCCAGGCGCAGCAAACAAACGACGCAAGTGAAAAGGAATAGAAAAATCGGCGTACGGATAGCGATGAAGCGATGTTCTTGATCAATTGAAAAGGGATGGACAGAATTTTCATCTGCAAACCTACTCCCCTCGCATCCCCGCCGCTCTGACAATCGGAAACCACTTCGCCTTTTCGGCTTCCTGGAAAGGGCCGAGTCCTTCCGGCGTTTGCCGGTCGGGCGGCACGATCTGCTGCCCGACCGCAGCGAGCTTCTGCTGCACCGTCGGGTCGGCGAGCGATTGCTTGACGGCGGAATTGAGCTTCGCAATTACGTCTGCGGACACGCCTCTCGGCGCCCACAGGCCGTGCCAGAGCGCGCCGTAAAAGCCGGGGAGTCCCACTTCGTCCGTCGTCGGCACGTCGGGCATTGCCGGCGAACGCCTGCGCGCTGCGAGCGCATAGGCGCGCACCGTGCCGGCTTTGATCTGCGGCACCGAATTCGACAATTGATCGACCATCAGATCGATATGGCCTGCAACCAGGTCCTGGATCGCGGGGGCTGCGCCGCGATAGGGCACGAGCTGAAACTTCATGCCGGTCATGGTCTCGAAATTGACCACGCTCACTTCCGCCACCGGGCCGGCGATGCCGACCGAGACGCTGTTCTGATTGTCCTTGAGCCAAGCCAGCAGCTCTTTCAGATTTGTCGCGGGTACGGTCGTGCGGCTGACGATGATCTGCGGATTGACGGTCAGCTCGGCGACCGGCGCAAAATCCTTGATGACATCAACCGGCAGATCGTAGAGGGCGCCGACCAGAAGGTTCGAGCCGTTGTTGCCGATCTCGAGCGTATAGCCGTCTGGCGCTGCACGGGCGACGCGGGTCGCGGCGATGCTGCCGCCGGCACCGGCGACATTCTCGATCACCAGCGACTGGCCGAGCGGCGCCTGCATCTTATCGGCGATGACCCGGGCCACCAGGTCGGTCGGCCCGCCGGCGGCGAACGGCACGATGATGGTCACCGGGCGTGAGGGATAGGTTTGCGCTGTCGCTGGGGAAGCTGCGGCGAGCGCGGCGACAAAGGCCGCCGGCGCCAGAAATCGGCGATCGATGAATGCCAAGACGTCCTCCCGGAAACGAGACGCGATTCTATATTTGGCTGCGCAGCGGCGCGGGTTGCTCATCGAGCATGGCATGGATGGCGAGCCGCGTCATTTCGATATTTGGCGGATTACGCTTCACTGATCTGCCCTACGCGCTCGACCCGGCAATCCATGCGGCACCGCATGAGAGGCGCGCTCAACTTGCCGTGGCTAACATGGCTGCAACGTTTTGGGGTTTCCCAATACGCGTCGCATCCTCGTGATAGGGTTTCATAAGGTCAACAAGCTGTTCGGCATTCAAGCTAAACATCGGCGGAAATATCTGCACGGCATCGGAACGATTCGAACAATCAATAAAGACCTGCCTGTTCCAAGGAATTTCAACAGGCTCAACCCCGAGCCATCCGATTCGGATGGCTTTGATATCGGTCCACTTAATGACCTGTTTCACAAACCTAACGCTGTAGGTCAAACCTTCTGGATCGAGTGCAAGATAGGTTGCGCCCGGCCGCATCGATCTCAGACAGGCCCATAAGGCAGCACTCATAAGCGCTAACCCGCAGAGCGCGAG
Source organism: Xanthobacteraceae bacterium (assembly GCA_035483735.1). GTDB lineage: Bacteria > Pseudomonadota > Alphaproteobacteria > Rhizobiales > Xanthobacteraceae > BOG-931. The sequence continues at coordinate 10,340 of DATHPQ010000020.1, forward strand.
TATCGGGTTCGTTTTGAGTTCGTACAATCCGCCGAAGATGCATAACCCAATGGCGGCGATCACCCACTGAAAAGATCGCCGCGAGCCTGGAAATTCAAGGCGTGGTCGACGCGGCGCATTCTGCAGTTCAGAGCCCGGCATTCATGTCTCCAGATCGACAGGAGGCGCACGAACGCTATCACTCTGTTGCTACATTTACGGAAACAACAAAACGACAATTTAAACAATCTCGATATAAGCGTGGTAGCGAAACCCATCACCTTCGAACGAGCCATCGTGGCTTTCGCTGCGCTCAACCCACCCTACGATCCTCGCAACGGCGCCGGCTGCTCATCGAGCATCGCCTGAATCGCAAGCCGCGTCGTGTCTTCGTCGAGCCCGTGCTTCGCTACGAGGTCCGCACAATCCGCAAGGATCGCCTCGGCGTCCTGCATCACCTTCAGCCGCTTGAAGTGATCGTCGTAATGCAGGCCCATGCTGGCGCCGACGATCTCGTACATGTTCATGATACGGAACGGATAGTCGCGCTCGTGGGCGCAGAGCTCGCGGTGATCGGAATGATAGACCGCGACGATAGCGTCGACGCCGGCGGCTTCCGCTGCCGCCAGTTCCGCCTCCTGAAGCTTGCGCCGGAATTCCGGCAGCATGCGCAGATTATTGCTTTGCAGGCCGACCGCCGGCTGATCGAGATCAACGATCTCGATACCGGGCACCGACCACAAGATCTCCTCGGCGGCTTCGACGACGCCGCGCACGCCGGGATGCTTATGCAGTGCGATGCGCATCGGCACCGGCTCGCGCAGCAGCGGGCGGAGCCGGTCGAGCTGCTTGTGAATGAACAACGTGAACGGCGTCATCTCGAACGGCCTACTGCCGCGCGTCTTCTCCACCGTCGGCAGCGTCGTCTCGGTGAACTGCACCTGGCAGGACGGGCACCAGGAAATAACTTGCCCAGTGTTGCTCTGCGCCAGCTTGTCGATGGTGTTCTCGGCGACGCGGCCTGACGTCGTGACGTCGCCCATGCGCATCTGCACGATGCCGCAGCAATGCGTCGGGCCGCCCATCACGTCGTAGGTAATGTCGAGCGCGTCCATGATGTCGAGCGCGTAGAGCGCGATGTGCGGCGTCTTGAGCACATTGCAGCCGGTGTAGAAGACGAAGTCGGGCTTGGCGCCGTCGGCGCGCGCCGCCTTCCCCTTCGCGCCCTGCCCGAGCCGCGCCAACAGCGCATCGTCGAGCTGAATCTTCGCGATATGCGGCACGTCGCGCGCCACCAGGCGAAAAGCGTCGAAGCCCGTGCGGCGTTCGGCGGC
>DATHPQ010000021.1:0-19182 GCA_035483735.1 Xanthobacteraceae bacterium
TTGAGGCCCTCCCGTCGCGCCGCGATATTTCGCTGGCTTGCCAGTTTTCCGCCCCTGGACCGCCGCCTTCCATTCAACATTGGGCAAATCTCCCTATACCAAGGTATAGAGCCGCGCCGGTCGGCGCGTCGTGCACGGGCAGGCGGTGCGAAGGGGCTTTGACAGTGTGACGTCCGCTTTGCCCTCAAAAGCGGACATGATCATCGGCGATCGGCGTGTCCGCTTTGGGCCAGAAACGGACTGCACCGCCGCGACTCGCAATCAGGGCCGAATAGCTCAGAACACTCCATTTCGAGCTACAATTCTTTCACGTCATCACCTATGCTTCTTAGATGCTGCGCCGACGCGACGTCGCTCGACTGCTCGTTAAATTTTGCGGCCTGCTTGTCGTGCTGCAGGCGCTGATAAGGCTGCCGGAAGCGGCCCAAGGGTTCTCTTTTTATCTTCGCGCGCTTAAAAGGCTGGGGGGCACGAGCACGGAAACATTAATGGTGCTGGCAGTGGATTATTTTGCCCAGCTCTTCATCTATTTCATCGTAGGTATTGGCATGATCTGGTGGGCAAGGCGCGGTGTTGACGGTTCGATACCCACCACCGAGGAATCAGCTGACGCGAACAATTCGCCCAAGCTGCCCGAAATCGAAGCAATTTTAATCGCTGTCCTGGGAATCTACTTCCTCTGCGATGGATTTACAGACCTCATCAGAATAGCGGCATCCGTCTCTATCAACGCTATCGTCGCCCGCATTCCTTGGGCTGTCGCGAACTGGCCTAATTTAGCTGGTTACGGTGTCGGCTTTCTGAAAATCGGAATCGGAATTCTGCTCATCTTGCGCAGGGAAGGCATCGTCACCCTTCGCAGGCGAATACCAGAGTGGGTCCAGAACACTCGTCGCTGGAAGCCATTTCAGGATACCACTTCTGATTCGTAATAGCCGCTCGATGAGAAAATTTCGCGATAGCGGCTTTGGGTCATAGCGGACATCCATGCTGCTATGGCCGAACGTCCGCTAAGTGCCAATTACCGACATTCCCAACCGCGAAAGAACGCAGACAACTTATCCGCCGAGCTGCATGGCTCCCGCAACGGCCGCCGATGCGAAAAATTCAGCAATGGGAGAGGTGCGCTCGGGCGTCCGCTTTAACTCCGAAAGCAGACACGACCCGTCACCATGCGCGTGTCCGCTGATCGCCTCGTCGAAGGTGGTCGTGTTGTATTTGGTTTTTTTGTATCAGGAACGATAAGGCTCTAGCAGTCGATGCCTAGAGCGCCTAAATAAGGAACTTCCCCCACAAAGGAGTACCGAATGGCTTCGCGCCAAATCAAAATGCCTGCAAAGGATGATTCCGAAAAGGAAGTCGATGAGGTTTTGTCACAACGTGTGCGGCCAGAGCGCGGCCGATATTTGCTGCAGGTAGACCGGCAAACGAAAGGCTCCTACACGACATTGGAAGCCGCGCAATCGGCGGCACTCGCTATCAAGACCGGTTATCCGATCGTTCAGGTGTCGGTGTATGACAGCGTCGAGTACACACATACGATGGTAGAAGTACCGGCTGCCTCGTCCTGACGAATGCCCTTCCTCTCCCTCATTGCTGGCGCGCTGTTTATAAGCGGCCCGCGTCGGCGGAGCGATATGCGGGAGCGCGGCAGCGACGCGCCGATGTCAATTGACGACAGGTGTAGCGGGACGTAGCATTTCCTTGGGGTTAAGGGGAGCTTCTGGTCGGGGAGGCTCCAATGGCAGTCGCCAAAATCGCTTCGTCTCGGTTGTGGTCTTGGTTTTCGCCCTGGTTACTGTGCGGGATGTTGTGCGGGCTGTTTGCCGGTCCGGCTGACGCGGCCGTCGTCAATGTCACGATATCAAATCTCACCTTCCGGGCCGCCGCAGGAAACAATTCGTGCGGCGGTAAGCGATGCACCGAAAAGTTCAACATCTCGTTCCAATATGACACCGCGACCGGGTTTGCTGCAGGACCGGTCAATGTCACCGGCTCAGGCGCGCTTTCGGCCGCGGATATTGCCGGTACATGGACTGTTGGGCCGACCGATGACGGACTCGGCCATTATTTCGTGTATGTCGCCGAATATCCTCCTGGTCCTGACTACATCACGATTGCCGACACAGATTTGAAATACGGCATGTCCGGAGCGCCCGCGTCTGGCGTTTATCCATTCTCTCACGCCTATCTCAGCTGTTTTGAGGGCTCAACGCAGTGCTACGACAAGTTTGAATTTGTATCGGGTGGTGCTGCCCATGAGCCGGGAGCAGCCGTTTGCGGTACGGTCAGCGTCACGGTTTTCCCGGTTATCGGGCCGATCTGGCCGTGGCCGCGCTATCTCCGCAACACCGCTTCTCTCCGCTCCGCCGCGCTTCGCCATCCGTGTCACGCGACTGTTCTGACGCGTGCAGCGAAAAGCCCAAATTGACAATGCGGCGTGAGTTCGCGCTCCGAACTGGGAGAGGCAGTCCCCGCGATTACGGATGGGTTATTGCTGCGCCGATCTTCGTGAGTTATCGCAAAATGATCGGATAAGCTCCACGCGATGGTAAGGCTGGCCTGTTAGTCGCTTCTCCCAGGTCATGAGACGCGCGCAGACTTTCTGCACATCTCTGGGAGATTGGCGATGAAGAGCTGGCTTAAGACCGCCCTGTACTTGTGCACGATGCTGTCGGTGACTTTCGTGTGCACCGTCTGCTTCGCTCAAATCTACGATCGGAACAATTCGCCGAGCTCGCAAAACTGGGCGAACAGTCCGCAAAATTGGCGGAATAGTCCTGACAACTGGCAGAACAGTTCGCAAAATTGGGAGAACAGTTCACAGAACTGGAAAAACAATCCGCAAAATTGGCAAAACAGCGCCAACAATTACAACAACGCCAACGGCATCTATGACAGCAACGGCAATCGCACCGGCTATCGCGTGCCGAGCGCGAATGGCGGCGTAAATTACTTCAACAACGATGGCAGCCGCAGGGGCTACCAGCCCGGCAACTAGCCGGGAACGCGGCCCGATCACGCCGAGAACGTCCCCTTTGACCCCGAAACCCGGCACGCCTGCGCGTTATGAGTCCACGCCCTGGTTCGCGCGTGGCCCGGCCGCAGCAGCACCTTGGCCTGAATCGGCCTCGCGGCGGAAACGCACCGCATAGGCGATCAGCGCCGCGCCGATGAGGAGAAGCGGCACCGACAGCACCATGCCCATGGTCAGCCCATGCGCGAGCTGTTCAAGCTGCGGATCAGGCTCGCGGAAGAATTCGCAAAAGATTCGCGTCACGCCGTAGCCGACCAGAAAGATCCCGGTGGTGAGGCCCGGCCGCTTCAAGGCGCCGCCACGCACAAAGATCGCGAGCACGATGAACAGCAATAGCCCCTCGAGCGCGCCCTCATAGAGCTGGCTCGGATGCCGCGGCAGATCGTCGACGCCGGGAAATACCATGGCCCAGGGAACAGCCGTCGCGTCGGCCGGGCGGCCCCATTGTTCGGGCCGGATGAAATTGGCGATGCGGCCGAGCAGGATTCCGATGGGGGCGGCCGCCGCGCAAATGTCGCCGACGGTGAGGACCGAGACCTTGGCCTGCCGCGCCACATACCAGATGGCGAGGCATGCCGCGATCAGTCCGCCGTGAAACGACATGCCGCCGTTCCACAATTCGAAAATCTCGAGCGGATGCGCGGAATAATACGACCACTCATAAAAGATCACTTGCCCCAGCCGGCCGCCGATGACGATGGCGAGCGCGGAATAAAGCACGAGATCGCCGATCGTATCGGCATTGGGCCGCGGCGTTGAACCCCAAAGCTTGTCATCACGCACCAGGAGCCACGCATAGAGCCAGCCGAAGGCGAGCCCGCCGATATAAGCGAGCGCGTACCAGCGGATCGGAAACGGCCCGATATTGAGCGCCACCGGATCGATCGCGGGATAAGGAATGACAGCAAGGCCCATGATTCAAACTCAGATGGCTCAAACCCAGATGACTCAAAAATCCAGACGACTCAAATCCAGACGGCAGCGTTGAGGCGCGGCGTTGCCGCTCGCATAACGCCGACATAAATGCGGGAAAGACATGACGGAAAGACGAAGCGCTTCGCGTCGTTCCATCCCATGGCCGTTCCATCGTATGATCGCGACATAACAGCCGGAGTCTGCAGCAAAGCCTGTAGAATGCTCGGCCAAACAACACAATCGGGAGGGACGTAAATGAGTCGCGAAAATGTCGGCATTCTGGGGGGCCTCAGGCTCGTCTGCGGCCTCCTCGTGCTGACGCTTCTGGCTGCTGCCTCAAGCCCCGTGGCGGCCGATGACTATCCCTCTCGCTCCATCCGTCTCATCATCCCCTTCCCGCCCGGCGGCTCTAACGACGTGGTCGGCCGCATCATCGCCAATCAGCTCGGCAAGCGGCTCGGGCAACAAGTCTTCGTCGATAACCGCGCCGGCGCCGGCGGCGTGGTCGGCTCCGACCTCGCCGCCAAGGCGACGCCGGATGGCTACACGCTTCTCATCATCTCGATCGCGCATGCGGTCGATCCGTGGCTCTACAAAGAGACCTTCGACCCGGTGAAGGACTTTGCACCGGTCAGCATCTTTGCCACCGGCACCAATGTGCTCACCGTCAATCCGAAACTGCCGGTGAACTCGGTCGCCGAATTGCTCGCTTACGCCAAGGCGAAGCCCGGCGTTCTCAACTACGCCTCCGCCGGCATCGGCAGCTTCCAGCATCTGAGCGGCGAATTGTTCAAGCTGATGTCGGGCGCCGACATTCAGCACGTGCCGTATAAAGGCGGCGGCCCGGCGATGCTCGCGGTGATCGCCGGCGAAGACCAGGTGATGTTCTCCTCGATCGTGCAGACGGTGCCGAGCATTCAATCGGGATCGCTGCGCGCGCTCGCGACCGGCGGCGAAATGAAAAGCCCGATCCTTCCCGATCTGCCGACGATCGGCGAGTCCGGCGTGCCGGGCTATGTCGCGACCAATTGGTGGGGCGTCGTTGCGCCCAAGGACACGCCGCAGCCGATCATCGACAAGCTTCATGACGCCGTCGCCGTCGTGCTGAAATCCGCCGACACCGAAAAATATTTGGCCAATGAAGGCGCCGCGCCGGTCGACATGAGCGCGGCGGAGTTCGGCAAATTCATCGAGTCCGAAATCGCCAAATGGGGTCCGGTGGTGCAGAAAGCCGGCATGAAGGCCGAGTAGTCCATGAAGGCCGAGTAGTCTTGGAAGCGCGACCTGGGTGCTCGGCACCGCAAACGTCGGGCTCCGCGGCGGCACGGTGCAGAGCCCGAAATAGTTGCGCGCGCAACAAATGGCGCGCGATCACGAGGCTTCAATTCGGCGCGTAACCGGAGGAACGCATGCACTGCGTGTAGACGATGAAAAATTTCATCTCCTGCGATCCCGCGCCAGGGGCGCTGTTGCCCTTTTTGGTACAGGTCGCTTTATCCTGATTAAACTGTTCGGCGCTGACCGGCTGCGGGAGATGTCTCCAGGTGGCCGTGTCCTGATATGTGTTCGGGGCTGCGGGCGCTGACGTCTTGGGAACCGCTGCGACCTTCGGCGCGACCGCGGAGGTCTTCGGAGCCTCGCTCGGCGGCGTCGCCATGTCGAATAGGCCGGCCGCCCGCGAACTCATATCCGGGGCACATCCGGCCAGGGCTAGGCTGCCAATTAGGGCCGCCGCCAATCCACGCCTGTGCGCGGACATCTGTTTCCCCACCACACCTTACTCGACTGTACTGATGAGAACGTAGCACGGGCGGGTCGGGGCGGAATCAAAAAGGACCCGATAAACCGCGGTCTATTTGATTTTTTGTTGCTGTGTGACTTTGTCGGTACGACGTCGCTTGAGGCCCGCGAGCCGGCGATGGAACTCGCAAAAATGGAACCCGTTAAAATGGAACCGGGCCATGAACTCGGCTATGGAACCCGCGGCCAGGACCTCGCGGGCGCGGCACCGAGGCCTTTCTTCTATTTGTCATTAATGCCAGGAATCATGGGGTTTCTTCTGTTTGTCATTAATGTCAGGAATTAATGTCAGGACCGGGTTACCTCACTTTCGCCATGAACAAATATGACCATAAAAGCCTGATAAGTCATTATTTGCTGCTCTGGAAGTTCTGTGCGGGGGAAATTTGAAATGTTTGGATGGGAAAATCAGAGCCAGAGACTGAGGGTGTTTAACGGGGGATTGTGAGGGGCTGTGCTTGGAATTTTTTGCTCGGTGCGTTGCTTGACGCGCCGATCTTCGTGCGACACAGCCTCCCTCAAAGATTAGCCATGACGAAGCCCGGCGAGAGCGAGCCATCTGTGCGCGCCTGCGACAATGCAGAGCGCATGCCGACATTTAGCATGTCGGCATATTGGATGTCGGCACGCATTGGCACGGGTGTAAGTAAGGCCAAAGTACTGTCGTTGTGTAACCATCGGAGCTTGGATCATGCGTTCTCCGATTCATCAGCCTGTAGATTTTGACGCTCCTTCCGCTCGGGCGACGTCAATACTTCCTAACCTGCGGAACATTGGACCTATCAAACGAGGCGTTGCCGGCGATCCCGCCTTCAGCGGCGATCGTGGTTTTCTCGAACTGCAGCGTCAGCTCTCGCTGACACCCGCCGAGGTCCCCGAACCTCCGATCAGTTTTCGCGGCGACGGCAGCGGACTGCCATCGACGCTGTGGCGATTTTCTTTGCTCGCATCGGTCGCAGCGATGGTTGCCGTGGGCGTGGTGTTCGGGCCGGGCCTGATGAAGGCGACCCAGAGCGGCTCGCAGCAGGATGCTTCGCCGGGCAAAACGGACGCCATGCCGATGGCAGCCGCCGGCGGCAACGGCGCGACGGCAGCGCCAGAAGCAGCGCCACGGACCAGCCAAAGCGATCTGGCGAACCATTTGCAGCCGCGGGTCGTCGCCGTCGTGCCGGTGTCCGATCCGCCGGTGGCGGTCGCGAATAATCCGCCTCCTGCCGCGCCAGCGCCGATGCCGGCCGCGAGCACGGCAGCAAATGCCGCTCCAAGTGTTGTGGTAGCAAATGCGCAGCCAAGCGGCGGAGCAAGCGCGGTTATGGCGCCGCTCGCCGCAGCGACGGCAGCGGCGATCAACACGCCGGCAGCCGCCGCGTTGCCGCCGCCGGCGATGCAACCACCTCCACCCGCAGCGATGCAGCCGGCGCCACCCGCAGCGACGCAACCGCCGCCCGTTGCCTCTGTGCCGGCTCCGCAGCAACAACCGGCGCCCGCACCCCCTGCGCAGAGCAGCACGCCGTCGCTCGACAGTTCGGAAATCGCGACGCTGATGAAGCGCGGCCAGTATTTTATGGAGAGCGGCGACATTTCGTCGGCGCAGCTGTTGTTCCGGCGGGCCGCTGAAGCCGGCAACGCGCAGGGTGCGTTCGCCCTCGCCTCAACCTATGACTCGCATTACCTCGCCGCGCATCAGGTCATCGGCGTTGCTGGCAACGACGCGAAAGCGCGCATCTGGTATCAGCGCGCTTTGGATCTAGGATCGCCGGACGCCAAAGGCATGCTCGCGCAGCTCGGCGGCAGATAGGCGGGCGGCAATGCCGCCCGCGCGCCGCGAATTTACCGGCTCGATTGGCTCTGACGGTCGGCCCGCCATTGCAGAAATTCGCGGAATAAGGCCTCGCGGTCGGCGCCGTTGCTCGGCGGATGCGCCTGGCGGCTCAGGAAGTCGTTGAAGTCGGCTTGCTGCGCCGTCGTTTCCTGCTTCTGCAGCTTGTTCAGCATGTCCTGTGCGACGCTGAACCGGGTCCAGCCCGGAACGGTCGCGGCCAGATTGGTGTCGGCCCATTTCGGGTGAAACGGCGGGTGCTGCAGTTTGTTGAAGTTGTTGAACAGATATTGCACGAGGCGCTCGACCTTGTGGTAGCGGTCCGAGCCCTGCGGCCAGTTATAGACTGCCAGCACCGCCGGCACGGCAATCGTGTCGATGCGGTCCTTGCCCTCCAGCAAAGTCGGGTAGTCCTGCTTGTTGAATTCGCCCAGCGTGTAATAGTCCTCGAATTCATGCGTGAACGGAATGTTCACGAGGTGCAGGCCCGAATTGGCCGGGATCTTCGAGAAAAAGTCGATGGGCTTGGGAATGACGCGGGCGATCGCGTCGATCTCGCCCGACTGCAGCTTCTGCAACGCGCTCGGCTGATCGATCAGAACCTGATTGACCTCGATACCGAGCCGCTGGAACACGATGGTGCCGGTGAGGCTCGCGCCGGTGCCGGCCGGGCCGAAATTAACCTTCTTGCCGCGCAGGTCCTGGAGAGACTGGATGTTGTCGCGCGCCAGGATGTGCAATTCCGAGATCGGCAGCCGGATGATGTAGTCGATGCGCTGTTCGAGATTTGGCGTTTTGCGGACCGTGCGGAAATACTCGAAAACGTCGGACTGGGTGATGGCCGCGTCGACGCCTTTAAGGTAGAGCAGATCGTCGAGATTTGACGCCGCGCCATATGAGACGATCGGAAGGATGCGGAAATTGTCACCGTCGTTGAGCGCCGACGCCATTTCGTCGACGAGCCGCATATAAGTCCCGGATAACAGACCGCCGACGATGCCCACCGTCCAGCCGTTCTTTTGGGCCCGCATCGTGGCGTCGGTGCCCCCGCCGACGATGGATTTCGGCACCGTCTGGGCGGATGAGGTGACGACGCTGAAAAAGGCGACGATCCACACAAAAAACGAGCAAATAACAAAGATGCGTGTGCGCATGGCCCCGACTCTACTCCGCTACACAGGAACAGGACGAACTTGACCCCTTGTACACGAATTCCATCCGCGAATTGTGGCAGTGCTGGGACAGGCCGGGATTTTTAGATTTAGTTACCGGGCTTTCGGTTCTGAAAGTTCCGGTTCGCAACCGTTTTCGCATTTTAACTTTCTGTCACGAAATCGCTTGATCTCTTTACAGCATGACGCGATCTCGTCACAAAACCTCGCCAAAGAGGATGCCGGACTATCGTTAACTTGAGCCACCGGATCGAGACATTTGGAAAGATCCTGATTTTTATGTTTGGCTTTCAGCGTAGCTGATGAAGCGGGCCGAAAGCCGATTGACCAGCTGAGCGACCCACCTCGGGGTCGGGGGAGAAGTCAAATGCTGAAAAGATGTACCGCCGCGCTCGCGGCAAGCCTGATCGCGCTCGCGGTGTCGGGCGCTTACGCACAGACCGTGCAACCTTGGCCGACCCGGCCGGTAACCATGATCGTGCCCTTCGCGGCTGGCGGCCCGACCGACGTGGTCGGCCGCATCCTGGCGCAGCGGCTGGGCGAAATCCTCGGGCAGCAGGTCATCATCGAGAATCTCGGCGGCGCCGGCGGCATGGCGGGCGCGCAAAAGATCGCGCAATCGAGGCCGGACGGATATCAGATCCTGCTCGGCACCGTCGGCACCCAGGCCTATAGCCAGACACTTTACAAGACACCGCTCTACAATTCGCTGACCGACTTCACGCCGGTCGCGCTGGTCGCCGAGCAGCCGCTGGTTTTGGTGACCCGCAAGGACTTCCCGGCGAAGAACCTGCAAGAGTTCACCGCCTACGTGAAGGCCAATGCCAGCAAGCTGTCGTTCGGCTCGGGCGGCGCCGGTTCGTCGACCCATCTTGGTTGCCTGCTGCTCAATGCGGCGATCGGCGTCGACGTGCAGCATGTGCCTTACCGCGGCTCGGCGCCGGCGCTGCAGGACCTGATCGCGGGCCGCATCGACTATCTCTGTGATGCCGTCTCGACGGAACTGTCGCCGATCCAGGCCGGCAGCGTGAAGCCGATCGTCATTCTGTCGGCGCAACGCTCTGCCGTTTTGCCGGCACTGTCGACGGCGCAGCAGGAAGGCCTCAAGGGATTTGAAGCCAATAATTGGATCGCCCTGTTCCTGCCGCGCAACGCCCCGGCGCCGATCGTCGACCGCCTGCGGAACGCAACCGTGGAGGCGATGAAGACGCCGGCCCTGCGCACGCAAATGCAGGCGATCGGCACCGATCTCGTGGCGCCCGATCGCACCTCTTCGGTCTATCTGAAAAATTTCGTCGCCAGCGAAGTCAAGAAATGGGCCGGGCCGATCAAGGCCAGCGGCGTATCCGCCGATTAACGGCAGTCGTGACAGCCTAGGCTTGGCGGCAAATAGGCTTGGCGGCAAAGACGCCGCATGCAGTGCTCAATGTAGAGGGGTGACGGCGGCTTAGCCCGCCGTCACCCCTGTTTATTTTCAGCAGCGTAAGAGCAACAATAGATTCGCACCGGCCGTGGCACCCGCGCGGAGGCTCGGGAACTGCGGCCGTGTGATCAAAACAAACACGGTCGGGAGGGATCATGCCACTTCGACCTGACAGCCTAAGCTCGACTCCGAACGCGGTCAGCGACGAACGCGCCTTAAGCCGCCGCCGTTTCCTTCAAGGCACCATTCTCGGCGGCATGCTGGCCGCCTCCCCCGCCTGGGCCGACAGCACCACCAATCTCGGCCTGCCAAGCGGCCCGACCGACCGCGAATTGACCACGGCCTTTCCGCAGAAGGGCCAGATGATTCTGCAGCGCACCCGGCCGCCGCTCCTGGAAACGCCGTTCGAAGTCTTCGATCGCGGCGTGTTCACGCCCAACGACCAGTTCTTCGTGCGCTGGCATTGGGCCGTCATTCCGCAACAGATCGATGTCACGACGTTCCGCATCGCCGTGCGCGGCCACGTCACCACCACGCTCGCGCTGTCGCTCGCCGACATCCTCGCGATGCCGCGCGTTGAGATGGCAGCGGTCAACCAGTGCTCCGGCAATTCCCGCGGCTTCTTCCTGCCGCGCGTCGCCGGCGGCCAATGGTCGAACGGCGCCATGGGCAATGCCAAATGGACCGGCGTGCGGCTGCGCGACATCCTCGACCGCGCCGGCGTAAAGCCCGGCGCCGTCGCTGTCCGCTTCAACGGCATGGACGCACCGGTGGTCGACGGCGCACCGGACTTTCTGAAATCGCTGGACATCGACCACGCCCGAGACGGCGAGGTGATGGTGGCCTATCTGATGAACGGCGCCGAGCTGCCGGTGGTCAACGGCTTCCCGGTCCGCCTCATCGTGCCGGGCTGGTATTCGACCTATTGGGTCAAGATGCTCAACGACATCGAGGTGCTCGACGCGCCGGACGGCAATTTCTGGATGGCGAAGGCCTATCTCATTCCCGACACGCCATTCGCCAATGTGAAGCCCAGCGAAACGGGTTTCAAAAACGTGCCGATCAACCGTATGCTGCCGCGCTCGTTCTTCACCAATGTCAGCGCCAAGACGACGGTGAAGGCGGGCGCCCCGGTGGCGCTGCGCGGCATCGCCTTCGGCGGCGATTGCGGCGTGGCGCAAGTCGAGCTCTCGCGCGACGACGGCAAGACCTGGCGGAAGACAAAGCTCGGCAATGACGAAGGTAAATACAGCTTCCGCCAATGGAGCACGCAGGTGACCGCGCCGCCGTCGGGCGCGCTCGCGCTGCAAGTCCGCTGCACCAATACCAAGGGCGACGCGCAGCCGCCGGAGCCGAACTGGAACGGCGGCGGCTTCATGCGCAATGTCATCGAGCGCGTCGCGCTCACTGTCGCCTAGAGACGATCGGCCCAGAGCCATAAAAATCAGAGCGAGGACAACCATGCTCAGATCTGACAAGCCGATGGTCGCAGTCTTCCTGCTGTTGGCGAGCGCGTCCGCGGCGTCCGCACAATCCGCGCCGGCAAAGCCTGCTGCGACACCAACCGCGGTCTCAGCGGCCGGCGTCACGCTGCATTCGATCGGCGTCACCTTCCCCGAGAGCAACCGCACCTTTGCCGGCAGCGCCGCCAAGGCCGTCAACGACGGCTGCCTGATCTGCCATTCCGCCAGCATGGTGCTGACGCAGCCCGTGCTGTCGAAGGCGGCATGGCGCGCCGAAGTGGACAAGATGGTTGCGGTCTACAAAGCGCCGATCGCCAGGCAAGACCTCGACGCGATCAGCGATTATCTGGCGAGCCTGCAACTCACCGCTCCGCCGACGGTCTATCAGCAGGAGACGGCCCGCGCGCCCGATCCGCATCATGGCGCAGTGATCGCCACGCAAGGTACGCCAAACGGCGCGCCGGCTTGCACGCAGTGCCACGCCCAGAATGGCGCGTCGGACGGCAGCGGCGCATTCCCACGCATGGCCGGCCAAGTGCAGCATTATATGCGCGAGCAGATGCGCGACTTCGCCTCGGCTGTGCGCAACAACGCCATCATGTCGCCGTTCGCGCAGGCACTCTCCGCCGACGACACCGCGGATGTGATCGCCTATTACGCCGGCGCGAGCGCGCCGTTGCCGCCGCTAGTGCCGCCCAATCCCGCGCTGATGCAGCGCGGCGAAAAGCTCGCGCAGAACGGCGATCCGTCACGCAACATTCCGGCCTGCGAGGATTGCCATGGCCCGCGCGGCGCCGGCCAAGCGCCGGTGATCCCCTATCTCGCCGGGCAATATGCGCAATACATCACGGCCGAGCTGCACGCGTGGCAGGATGGCTCACGCAACAACAGCCCCGCTGTCATGGCGGCATTCGCCAAGAAGCTCACCGGGGACGACATCGACGCCCTTGCCGCTTATTACCAGGCGCTTGCGGCCACCGCGCCGGTCGCGGCGGCGAAGTAAGAAGTACGCACGTTGCAACGGCTGACTCCAGGCCGTAGTTTCCGTCATCCCCGGTTGGGACGGCGGTGCGATGAATTTGACCGACGTAAAATGTAGCTGCGCTGGCGCCGCGCTGGCTCTGGTCATCGGCTGCGCCCCGGCCGCGAGCCAGTCCGTCAGCCAAGTCGTCGTCTTCGGCGACAGCACGGTCGACAGCGGCTGGTATCGCAATGCCGCGCCGAATTCGACCAATCCGACTTACAATACCGACTTCGCCATCGCGGTAACGCAAGGCGGCGGCACGGCCACGACGAATCCCGGGCCGATCAACTCGCAATTGCTCGCCGGCTTTTTCGGTCTCACCGCCAATCCGGCCAACACGCCGGGCGGCACCGATTACGCCACCGGCGACGCGCGCAATGCCCAGGTCAATACCAACGCGCAGGCCAATGCGCTCCTGGGCGCGGTGCCCACCGTGACGCAGATCAGCAACTATCTCGCCGCCAATAACGGCGTCGCCAACCCGAACGGGCTTTATCTGATCAGCTCCGGCGGCAATGACATTTCTTTTGCCCTGGGGCTGCCAGCGAACATGCAAAACGCCACTGTCGTCGGCGCCGCCAACGCGCTCGTCGCGGCCATCGTTCAGTTGCAGGCGGCCGGCGCGCGCACCTTCATCATCCCCGACACGCCGCAGTCCTTCGGCGGCCAGCCCACCGAGTCATTGCGCGCGGCCTACAACACGGCGCTATGGCAAGGCCTCGCCGCCGCGCATGTCAATTTCGTGCCCGCCGATATCAATGCGATGTATCGCGCGGTGCAGGCGAGCCCGTCGACTTTCGGCCTGATCGGCGGCGGCGGCCCGGCCTGCACGCAGCCCGCCGGAATCCCGAGCGGCTGGTCGACGATGTGCTCGCCGACCTCCACCATCTCGACGCTGGTGTCGCCGGACGCCGAATATACCCATCTCCTCGCCGACGACATTCACCTGTCGACTGCGGGCCAGATCATCGAGGCCGATTACGAATACAGCCTCATCACCGCGCCGACCGAGATCTCGCTGCTCGCCGAAGCGCCGGTGAAGACGCGGCAGACCATGATCGAAGCCATGTTCACGCAGATCGGCCTGTCGCAGCAGAACCGCAATGTCGGCACCTATAATGCCTGGATCAGCGGCGGCGTGTCGGCGCTCGGCATGCAGTCGAGCGCACCGGGCGTTCCCGGCGATCCGGGTGCGCCGCTCGGCGCCACGGTCGGCTTCGATTACGCGTTCGCGCCGGGCTGGCTCGCCGGCGGCGCCGTGTCCGTCGGCAACACCACGCAAACCTTCAGCCTCGGCGGCGACTTCCGGCAGAACGAATTCGCGCTCAGCGCCTATGCCGCCTATCTCGGCCACCCGTTCTGGGCCGACATCATCGGCAGCGCCGGTTACATTGACGACAACGTGGACCGCATCGTCCCGATCGGCATTGCGCAGATTGCCAATACCGGTTCGACCAACGGCTCGAACATCTCGCTCGCGGCCGAAGGCGGCTACAATTTCGAAAGCGGCCCCGTCACCCATGGCCCGCTCGCCGGCGTGCTGCTGCAGCGCGTCTATATCGACGGCTATACCGAAACCGACCCGTTCGCCGCGGTCGGCGGCTTCACCGCCCTCTCCTATGCCGGTCAGACCCGCGACTCCGCGGTGAGCGAACTTGGCTATCAGGCAAGCGTGAAGCTCGGCAATTGGTCGCCCTTCGCCAAGCTGACCTGGGATCACGAATTCGCCGGCGCCAATCGCACGGTGACCGCCTCGCTGACTTCGATCGCGGCGCCGAGCTATTACATGCCGGCGATCATTCCCGGCACCGATTGGATGACGCTGTCCGCCGGCACCAGCGTGCGCCTCGAGCGCGGCATCACCGGCTTCGCCATGTTCACTGGCGAAGCCGCACAGAAGAACGTCACGTCCTACGGCGCGCAAGTCGGCGTCAATGTCGCCCTGAATGAGTGGATCGCGCCGAAGGCATTTTGACCGATTTCGATCTCGACCTTGAGAGCAAAGCGGCTAGTCAGACTTGATGTTGGCGACCTTCACCACCGTTGCCCATTTCTGACAATCCGCGGCAATAAATTTTTCGAGCTCCACGGGCGTCATGACCATCGGCTCCGCGCCGAGCTGCCGCAGACGCGCCTGCATGTTCGGATCCGAGAGCACTGCGTTGATCTCTGTGTTGAGGCGGCCGATGGTTTCGACCGGCGTGGCCCGCGGTGCGCCGATGCCGTCCCAAACGTAAGCTTCATAGCCGGGAACGAATTCAGCCACCGTCGGAATATCCGGCAGTGCATCCAAGCGGCCGACGCCGGTCACCGCGAGCGCCCGCAACTTGCCGACGTTGATGTATTCGAGCGCGACAGCAGCCGGCGCGAATGTCGCCTGGACCTGTCCGCTCAGCAGATCCGGAAAATAACTGCTGCGATATGGGACGTGGACCATATCAATACCGGCCATCGTCTTGAACAGTTCACCCGCCAGATTGGTCGCCGTCCCATTGCCGGCGGACGCATAATTGATCTTCCTCGGATTGGCTTTGGCATAGGCGATAAATTCGGGAAGCGTCTTGGCGGGCACCGCGGGGTTTATGGCCAGGACATTCGGCGAACGGAACAGGCCCGCAACAGGCGCAATGTCTTGAACGAAATCGAACCCGAGATTGTCGAACAGCGTGACGTTGATCGTATTGGTCGAGCTGATGACGAGAAGGGTGTAGCCGTCACCCTGAGCGTGAGCGACAATTTCAGTCGCGATATTCGTGGCGGCTCCAGGCCGATTTTCGACGACGAATTGCTGTCCAAGCCTGATCGACAGCGATTGGGCGACAAGGCGGGCGATAGCGTCGGGGGCGATACCGGCGGGAAAGCCTATGACAATCCGCACCGGCCGCGTCGGATAAGTCTGCGCCAGAACAATCTGTGAAGCGGCAGGCAGGGCCGCAGCGCCGGCCGCAAGAACCAGAAATCGGCGGCGGCGAAGCATCACGATCGTTCCTCACGTCGTCACATACGGATGCTGATGTGATGCTTGCCCGCCGCGGGCACCTGCGCCGCCGGTCATTGGCAGGACTTCGGCGGCAGGACTTCGGCGGCAGAACTTCGGCACGTCCCGCTGGCGGCTCTATCGCCAAGAGTGGAGCGTATCAGGGCGGCTTGGCAAAAACCATGATGTCCGCCGCCGTTGTGCGGCCGCCGTGCCCTCGCCGTACCCCTCCGCTTTCGGGGCAAAGCGGACACGGCTTCTGCGAGCTGGCGCGGCGGCTAATGGCCCTGTGCGGACGCGGGCTGCCGTCCTCGGCAATGGGCTGCCGTCATCGCCAATAAGTGGATTTCAGCCGTCTCGTTTTGTGATATATGGAATGGATTCATCAGGAGTTCGAGAATGGCTACCGGTACCGTAAAGTGGTTTAACTCACAAAAGGGCTACGGCTTCATCGCGCCTCAGGCGGGCGGCAAGGACGTCTTCGTCCACATCTCGGCGGTCGAAAGAGCCGGGCTGAGCGGCCTCAATGAGGGGCAAGTCGTCGAGTACGAAGAGGTCGCGAACAAAGGCAAAACGTCGGCAGAGAACCTCAAGGTTCACCGCTGATTTTGGCCGGGTGGGCGCCACCCAACGACCGTGGCATCGATGCGGTCGTTGGTGTTCAGGCTGTGCCAAGCGCCGTCGCGCCATCGACACAAGAATGGGATCACGTAGGTACCGACGTGATCCTCGCAAAGGAGCTCCAGCGGCTGATCCGCCGGTGGGGTTCCGTCATGCGTGTAAGCGTCAATGCGCTCTTGCCGTGTCGCCAAGATTGCCTCTCGTAAGTCAAAGTCGCGTCTAGATCACGGCTCGTTAACCGCCGGTGTCCATTCTGCCCACGGATTGATTCGGGGGTGATGCGTGAGCGCCGAAATACTTAAGTTTAGCGACTATCGTGATTTTGGCGACTATTTGGGCGATGGCGCTGATGTCGAGATCGACCTCGTGACCGCCGTAGATGTCGCCATCCGGGATTTACGCGAAATCCTGCTATGCTGGGGCTCTGAGGTAGCACAGGAGCGCGCGCAGGAGTGCGAATTGATGTTACGCCGTGCCTATTCCGGTTTTGTCGTTGGCCAGCCGGGTTCCCGGTAGCACCAAGCATGGCAACAACCGCACCCGATCCGATCGATTACACCCTCGCCATCAAGAACAAAGGGCGTCCGCCCAAATCATGGCGATGGGAGATTTACGCAGCCGGCAAGAGCAAGGCCGTGCAGCAATCCGAATTCTTTGAAACGATGTCCGAGGCGACCCGCGCCGGCAAGGCCGTATTGGCGAAAATTCGGGCGAACCGGGGCGTTTAAACTCCCCGCGTCCGCTTGATTGCCAGCCCGCTTAATTGCCAGCCCGCTTAATTGCCATTGAGTGGCCGAAAGTACGGATCGGGAGCCCGCCCATTATTGTAACCGTCGCCCTGAAAATGACCGAAGGTGGTCGTCGACGGGCCTTGCTGGGCGCCGAACTGCACGGTCGGACCATTAAGACCAAACGGATGCGCGCCCTGGGTGGAGTTCGTTGTCTGATCGTCCGGATCCGTGAACGTCGCATTGCCGCTTCCGCCGGATGAAGCGCTACTACTGCTGAACGCCCATGCCGAGCCGGCAGTCAAAGACACCGCACCCGCGATAAGCAAGGCAGCGGCCGCGAACTGAAGCCGGGTCAATCCAAGCATCGTGATCCCCATCAATGATTCCTCTAAGGCGCCGGTGCAAAGCTAAAGGCGCCGTCTACACACCGTCAAGTTAAACCCTGCGTCTCGGCGACAGCCTGGAGGGATGGGTTGAGCCCTTGTGAAACCCCTCCTCCCGCCTTGCCGTGCCATGACGGGTGTCGTCTCGTTCCGCCCAGCCTACGCGCTGCGGCGGAACTCTCCTAGCCTGGTTCACGTTAGTGCAAGCCATGCTCACAGCAATCATCATCTGGCTCGCTCTTGCCATCGTCATCGGGATCGCGGCCGCGCGCCGCGGCAGATCCGGCCTCGGCTGGCTTGTTGCATCTTTGCTCCTGTCGCCGCTGATCGCCGCTATCCTCTTGGCGCTGCTGCCCGACCGCCGCTACGAAGAGGTGTTGAGCCGGCTCGCGGCCCAGAATGCCGCGGCGGCCGACCCCCAGCTGACGACGCGCGGCAAATGAGCGGCGCAAATAAACGGCGGTTTGGCGCGGAGATCGTCGCGTCGACGAGGTGATGTGATCGAATAATGCTGCGTTGCAGCGCACCGGGGACCAGGGACTCGCCTCGCTTCACGTCGCCGGTAATGGCGCGCGCGCCTGTTGAATACTCCTCGGCGGCAGTCCTTTGACTTTAAATTGACGCATATCTCGGCGAGCTTTTTGACGGTCGGGATTTCTTCGCCAGTTCTGTAGGGGTCAGTTCTTTAGGGGTCTGTCATGTCGCAGTCACAACCATCCGGCGTCATCCATTCGCTCCAGACCGTTCGGGATAAAGTGAAGCTGCGATTGATGAAGGTGCCGGAATATCGGGCATTCCTGGCCATCGAAATGCCGATAGCGGAAGTTGCCGATATTCCCGATCTCGTCGCGCATTTGCAGACGGCCAAGCAGAAAATTCTGGAGCGGCTGACGACAACGCAGGAATACCGCGCGCTGCTCACGGTCGAAAAAGCGATCAAGGATATTTCCGAAGTTCTCGACGTTGTCGGCAATGATGCAAATGTCGATGCTGCGCCCGCTGCTGCCGAAAAAGTGGCCGCGAAAGAAGCAAGCCAAGAAGCAAGGAAAGAAGAAGCAGCAAGGAAG
This sequence comes from Xanthobacteraceae bacterium, assembly GCA_035483735.1. Lineage (GTDB taxonomy): Bacteria > Pseudomonadota > Alphaproteobacteria > Rhizobiales > Xanthobacteraceae > BOG-931. Next base: position 18,433 of record DATHPQ010000021.1, read on the forward strand.
GAAGACGTGCCGGCGGCCGCCCCGCCTGCCGCCGCCGCCGCGGAGCAACAATCCGCACTCGCACCCGCGATCGCTATCGTGGCGCCGCCTGCTGCGGCCCCGGCGGTCATCGCAACCGCAGCTGCTGCGGTCAAAGAGACGCCTGAAACCTACGCGCGGGATGCCGCCGATATTGCCGCGGCCATAGAGGCGTCCGGAGAGCACCACAAAAGGTCGGTTGCCAATCCCACTGAGCGCCTTTCGACCCTTGGTCACGTCGAGGAATGGCGGCTCACGGCGCTGGTGCGCGAATCCTACGCGGCGAACGCGGACAACGAAGACGCTCGCTCTGCCGGTGAAGGCAAGGCGACAGCAGAGGCCAAGGTCGCGTAGACCACGGCCGGGCCGGCGGGGGTGCCGGATTGCGCTGACAATTCACCGGGCTGTTGCGGTCCGTTTCATCTGAAACTGTTCGTTTGCGAATCGGCTGTCGCCTTGACGTCGCCTTGACGTCGCCTTGGCGCCGCCGGCGGCTGGCGCGCGGTTTCGAATTTTGTCTCAGATCGGCACAAAACCGTCACAAGCTCGCGCAAAAATGACCGAGAGTTTTCTGGGGTTCTGTTGCGTGCGGGGGGCTGCTGCGATGAAGATGACGGTGACGGACTGGCGCAATCGGGCGTCAGAATGCTTGGTGGCGGCGCGGCGGGCATCGACCCCGCAAGACAAAGTGCAGTGGCTCATTCTCCACGATGCTTGGAGCGCGTTTGCCGA
>DATHPQ010000022.1:0-5203 GCA_035483735.1 Xanthobacteraceae bacterium
ACGCCGGTCGACGAGCAATATGTCGAGGCCGCACTTCGCCAGATACGATCCCAAGATCATGCCGTGGTGGCCGGCGCCGATGATGATGCCGTCGTAACTGCGATCCAGATTGTTTGTCATTGTCTCTGTCCCGACACTTTGCTTGCGCGGCGATTATTCCACGCAGAAGGCATCGAGACAAAGCGCATCGCCAGGTCGCCTACCCCCAAACTTCCTGCGCCACGCTCACCACGAGCTCCAACTTCTGCCGCTGCTGGTCGATCGACAGCTTGTTGCCGGCGGCACCGCTGGCAAATCCGCATTGCGGACTAAGGGCGAGTTGATCGAGCGGAAGGTATCGCGCGGCTTCGCTAATTCGCCGCTTCAGTTCGTTTTTGGCTTCCAACTGACCGTGTTTTGTCGTGACCAGCCCGAGAACGGCGATTTTTCCTTTCGGTACGAACCGAAGCGGCGAGAAGTCGCCGGCGCGGGGGGTGTCGTATTCCAAGAAAAACCCGTCAACATCGATTTCGTTGAAAACGATCTCTGCAACCGGGTCATAGCCGCCCTCCGCCATCCAGGTGCTATACGCGTTGCCGCGACATTGATGCATGGTCACGGCCATTCCTTTCGGCCGCGACGCGATCGAGGCGTTGATCAGCTTGGCATAAGTCAGCGGAAGCTTGTCGATATCTTCCTTGAGATTGAGCTTCGCTTCCTCGCGTAGCTTCGGATCGCACAAATATGCGAAGTTGACCTCATCGACCTGCAAATAGCGGCAGCCCGCCTGACCGAACGCTGCGACTTCTTCGCGGAAGACGCGGGCGAGATCGGCATAGAACTCTTCAAGATCGGGGTAAGCCTTCGAATCGATGGCGGCTCTGCCGCCGCGAAAATGCATATTGCTGGGCGAGGGAATAGTTTGCTTCGGCGTGACCTTGGTGACCGATTTGAGAAATGCAAAATCCTTGACGAAAATTCCTTCGGGCGGGCGTGAAAGCTTGCCAACCACCCGAATTCCAGGCGGCGCGAAATCAATATCGCCCTCCGCGGAATGAAAGCGCACCTTGATGCCCGCGTCATACATTTCCGCATTGATGAAACGCGACAGGAAGTCCATGTGCCAAAGCTCGCGGCGGAATTCGCCGTCCGTGACGGCTTGCAATCCGGCATCTTCTTGCATTTTCACCGCTTCTTGAATCGCCGCGTCCTCTAAGCGACGAAGCTCCATCGCCGAGATTTCGTTGCGCTTGAAACGATGGCGAGCCGCCAGCAATTCAGGGGGGCGCAGCAGGCTGCCGACCACATCGGCACGGAAAGGCGGTACTGTTCGCTTTGACATTTCATCCTCCCTTGGTATCCGGCGATATCGAAACCATTGCGGCTAACTCATCAACTCTCGCCAAAAATCGCTTGAGCAGGGGCGATGTGTTCGCCTTGTGATAGCCGACGACCAAATCGATGGTCGGCGGCTCGCCTTTTAAGGGACGGCAGACGACGGACCAAGTTAAGAAATTCGCTGCCGTGGCTGGCAGCAGAGCCACGCCGCGCGTCGACGCGACCGCTGAAAGAGCCATTGCAAAATTGTCGATTTCGAGATGCGGCGTGAGCTCAATTCCAGTCCGCTTCAGATAGTCGCTGACAACGGCACGCAGCACGCGTGGGATTTCTGATATGCCGATAAATGTTTCACCAACGAGATCGTGCGGATCGATGGTCTTGTGCCTGGCGAGCCGATGATCGCTCGGCAGAAATACAAGAAGCGGTTCTGTTGCCACCAATTCGTATTCGAGGTCAGACTCCGGTTGCCGGCGGAGGAAAGCGATATCGAGCTTGCCGCGCTCAAGGTCGTCGGCCAACTTCATCGAGTGGTCGCTAGAGACCCTGATTTCGATATTGAGCAACTCGTCGCGCAAGACACTGGTTGCTCGCGGCAGCCAAACGCGTTCCTGCCCGATTTGGAAGCCGATGGCAAAAGTCGGTTTAGCTGGGTGCGCGGCGCGACGCGCTGCCTCAGCAGCTGCTGCCGCCTGAGTAAGCGCCAGCCGCGCGTGATCGAGGAAGGCGCGGCCGGCCGGAGTCAATTCGACGCCATGCACGCTGCGGCTCAGCAGCGGCACGCCGACCTCGTATTCGAGATCGCGGATCTGCCGGCTCAGCGACGGCTGCGCCGTGTGCAGCCGTTTTTCGGCGGCGACGGTGAGACTGCCCTCCTCGGCGACCGCAACGAAATAGCGAAGATGGCGTAGCTCCATAGCGGCCTTCCATACCTGCAAGGTATGCCGCCCAGCTTACAAAGTCTTGGTCGAGCGAGCCAGGGACATCCACATGCCTCCTCATTCGCAGCATTGGTGGGACGTCATGGTCTCTCAAGCGCTGCCAGAGTTTCCCTTTACCCATACTCCGCCGGTAAGGGCCGGAGTACAGCGCGAGGATTTGAATATGAGCAACCCAGTCGTCTTGATCACCGGCGGACTCACCGGCATCGGGCGCGCCGCCGCCGTCGCCTTCGCCAAGAAGGGCGCAAAGGTGGTCGTTGCCGGTCGGCGTGATGAGGCCGGCAACGCGCTCGTTCAGGAGCTACGCGCGTTCGGTTCGGAGGCCGAATTCATCAACACCGACGTCCGCAAGGAGGCGGACGTCCGCGCCATGGTCGACAAGACCGTCGCGCGGTTCGGCCGTCTCGACGTCGCCGTGAACAACGCCGCCACCGAAGGTGCGGTCGGCCCGATCACGGACCAGACCGCGGAGAGCTTTGCCGCGACGTTCGAGACCAACGTTCTTGGCGTGGTCCTGAGCATGAAGCACGAGGTGCGCGCCATGCAGGCGCAGGGCAGCGGCAACATTATCAATATCTCCTCGACCTACGGACACGAGGGCGCGGCCGGGGCTTCCATCTATGTCGGCGCCAAGCACGCCGTCGAAGGCATCACCAAGTCGGTGGCGCTCGAACTCGCCAAGTCGGGAATTCGCGTGAATGCCGTCGCGCCTGGCCCCACCGACACCGGCATGCTGACGCGCTTCACAGCCACGGCGGAAAACAAGGCGGCGCTGGCGGCACAGGTTCCGCTTGGTCGCCTCGGCCTCTCCGAGGAGGTCGCCGATGGCATTGTCTTCATCGCGTCGGATGAAGCCAGGTTCATCACCGGCCATATCCTCAACGTCGACGGCGGTCACACCGCGAATTGATCATGTCCGAGCGCGGAGAGTTTGCTCCTTTGGAGGAAGAAAGATCATGACAAATAGGGTCATCCTCGTCACCGGCGCCCTGACCGGCATTGGCCGCGCCGCCGCGCTCGCCTTCGCCAAGGAAGGTGCAACTGTCGTCGCCGCCGGCCGCCGCGAGACCGAAGGCAAGGCGCTCGAAGCCGAGCTTCGCGCGCTCGGGGCGCGAGCAGCCTTCATCAAGGCCGACGTGCGCCACGAAGAGGATGTCCGCCGCCTCGTCGATGAAACCGTCGCCCGCTTTGGCCGCTTGGATGTCGCCGTCAACAATGCCGGCACCGAAGGCAAGCCGGGGCCGGTCACCGAGCAGACACCTGACAGCTACGCGGCGATGTTCGACACCAACGTGCTCGGCACGCTGTTGAGCCTCAAGCACGAGCTGCGCGTCATGCAGCCGCAAGGCTCGGGCAGCATCGTCAATGTCTCCTCGACCATGGGCGAGCGCGGCGCGGCGAACCTTTCGCTCTACACCGCGAGCAAGCACGCAGTCGAAGGCCTCACCAAATCCGCGGCACTTGAAGCCGCAGCATCGGGTGTGCGCGTCAACGCCGTCGCGCCCGGCCCGACCGAAACCGGCATGCTCGAACGGCTCACCGGCACGCCCGACAAGAAAGCGGCCTTCTATGCCGCCGTGCCGCTGAAGCGCGGCGCCAGGCCCGAAGAGATCGCCGACGCCATCGCCTTTCTCGCCTCGGAGAAGGCGTCATTCATCACCGGGCAGATCGTGCGCATCAACGGCGGCAAAACCGCAAGCTGAAAGATCGCCGGCGAAATGTTCGTCCATCACGTCGCGATGTTCCTCGACCGGGTCACGTAAGGAGAAGCATCATGCCCAATCTCACCGGAAAAACCGCACTGGTCACCGGCGCCTCGCGCGGCATCGGCCGCGCCACGGCTCTCGCGCTTGCCAAGGCCGGCGCCTGCGTCCTCGTCCATTATGGCCGCGGCGCCAAGGAAGCCGACGGCGTCGTCGCCGAAATCCGCAAGGCCGACGGTCGCGCCGAGGCGGTCGCCGCCGATCTTGGCGCCCCGGACGGTGCGCACAAGCTCGCCGAACAGACGCGCCGCGTTGTCGGCGAGCGGCTTGATGTGCTGGTCGCCAATGCCGGGGTCTCGAAGTCCGCCACCATCGAGGACACGACGGTCGCCGATTTCGACAATCTTTTTGCTGTCAATGTCCGCGCCCCGTTCTTTCTGGTGCAACAGCTCCTGCCGATCCTGTCGGAGGGCTCAGGCATCATCCTCACCTCGTCCCTCGCAGCGCGCGCCGTGGTCGGCACGATCCCAGCCTATGCCGCAACCAAGGGCGCCGTCGACACATTGGTGAAGCATCTTGCCGCGGCGCTCGGCCCGCGCGGCATTCGGGTGAATGCGGTCGCGCCCGGCGTCGTCGCCACCGACATGTCGAACTTCGCGAAAACCGATGCCGGACGCGACTACGTGCTCGGCCTGCAAACATTCAGGCGTCTTGCCGCGCCGGAGGACATCGCCGACGTCGTCGCCTTCCTCGCCTCACGCGACGCGCGCTGGATCAATGGCGAGACGGTTCATGTCGACGGCGGTTCAAAGCTCTGAGCTTCGGCCGCCGAATCCCTACTCTTCCTTATAACCGTAAGCCTGGGCGTTGCCGGCGGCGCCGTAATATTTGTACGGCAGGAATTTGCCAGACATCGCGAGCCGCACCCGGTCGCCCTTCGGATCGGGCGCGCGCTCCATGGTCATGTCGAAATCGATCGCCGACATGATGCCGTCGCCGAATTCTTCCTCGATCAGCACTTTCAAGGCCGGGCCGTTGACCATGACCAGTTCGTAGAGCCGGTAGATCAACGGATCGGTCGGCGGCATCGCCGAGCCGCGCATCGGCACCTCGTTGAGCAGCGCTTCCTCGCTCTTGCTCAAGCCGAACAGTTCGGCGGCCTTGGCCGCCTGCGGCTTGGTCATCTTCATCTGGCCGAGCACGGCGCCGGTGATCAGCACCGGCGACATGCCGCCGATCTCG
>DATHPQ010000023.1:0-15510 GCA_035483735.1 Xanthobacteraceae bacterium
CCGCGGCGACATCGTGCACGACTACAAGGACGCCGATTCGAGCTTTGCCGGCAACGAGCCGCAACGCTTCGTCGCCAATTACAAAAAGGCCGGCGGCGACATCGCGCTGCACTATGTCGAGATGGAGCGCCACGCCGGCCATTCGCCGGACCTGACGCAGTCCGGCGACATGTTCGAGCGCATGGTGGCGTTCGTCGGCAAGCACGCCCCGGTCTAGGCGGGAGGAGAGAGCGGCACGCCGCGGGATTTTGCCAGCGCACGGAACATTTGCGTGACCATCAACTGGAAAGAGGTCTGCAAATTCCTCTCGGGCGCCTTCTTCGTCAGCACGGGCGTGCTGTTCTATCTCTATCTGGCCGGCTCGCCGGTTCCCGTTGTCGGCGCGCATCTGGCCGTGACGCCCACGGTGAACGGCGTCCGCGCCGCCGTTCATGCCGTTCTGTTCGTGATGTTTTTCTATCTCGGTTACATCCGCAAATAACTGCGGTCCGCGACTTGCTCGACAACAAGGCTTGTTCGACAACAAGGCATGTTCGACAACAAGGCTTGGCGCTTAACAAGGGAGGAGATCATGCCGGTCGTCGATCCGCGGCTTGCGGGCAAGCCGGTGCCGAAAATTTCGCGCGAGGCGATGGAGCACGGCCACGTCGCGCGGGCGGCGCAAGCCCGCGGCGCCGCTATCGCTTTTCTCGATCAGCGCATTCCCGCCTATGAGCGCGAGATCATCAATATGGTCGGCATGGGCGTGACCGAAAATCCGCAGCTGGCGCCCCACGTCAAAGCGGGCGCGGCCGGGTTCTCCGTCACCTATGTGCGGGCGCCGCAAGGCTGCGGTGCGGCGCTGCATCGTCACGCCACCGAGGAAGTCTTCATCCCGGTCAAAGGCCGCTGGCAGGTGTTTTGGCTGGAGGGCGACGCCGAGCGCACCGTCGATCTCGACGAAGGCGACGTGTGCAATGTGCCGATCGGCATCTATCGCGGTTTTCGCAATCTCTCCGGCGGCACCGAAGCGCTGTTGATGGCGATCATCGGCGGTCCCGACGCCGGCAAGGTCGACTGGCACCCGTCCGTCGTCACCGAAGCGCGCAAGACCGGACTCTCGGTCGACGACGACGGCAATCTGATCGTCGATAAGCCGGCGGCGTAACGCTTCGCGCTAGCGCTCTCAGCGTGGCCGAGCGCTCGCGGATGGCGGGTTCTCGACTCGCTGTTTGCCGCTCGCCTGTATCGGTGCGGTCAGTGCGTGGGCGTGCGGGCGTCGACCTGTATGAAGGGCGGATTGCCAATTTCGAACAGCGTCGCCGTCGCCGACTGCGGTCCGGTCGTCGACGCCAACCCGAAAAAGTAGCTGGTCTGGCCGCCGCAGAGATAGGTGCTGAACGTGAACGTGATGACGTCGGTGTCCTGTTCGGCCGACTGAATGCCGACGCTGCCGAGGCCGCCCTGGGTGGTGACGAAGACGTGCGCCGGCTGGGCCTGCGGATAGGTCAACTGCTTGACCGGTCCGAAATTGATCACCACGCCGGCCACGCAGTCGGCGAATTTGTTCGCGGCCGTGAGATCGACACGATACTCATAGGCCGTGGTTCCGGCGCCCGGCGTACCGGGCATGCCGGGGTAGGTACGCGATTGCAGGAAGCCGCCGCTGCCGAGCGGCGAGTTCGCCAAAGTGCCGGTGCTGTCGTCTACCACCACCGTGCAGCTCGCATTGAACACACAATTGACCGCAGGCGCGCTGACCTCGACGACCGTCAGGTTGGCGGAATTTGCGGGCGACAGCGGCCATAACGCTGCGGCCGCCGCAATCACAATAGCCGGCATCGGTTTCATGTCGCCCTCCCTGCGGGCGAGACGCCCGCAGGGAGTCAGTATGCGCTTGGAGAAACTACAAAGGAAGGTTGTGAGACGCGCGTATCGGATCGGGCCACTGAAGGATCGAATACCTCGCTGTTCCAAGATTCCGGCAGGCGGCTTGGGATACGTCGTCACTTCGGCCGCGATCGCGCCCAGTCGACAAGCCGGCGGCGTAGGCCAGCACGGCAATAAATCAGGCCGCCGAGCAAAAGCTCCACGGCCTGATGTCGAATAAATCATGCCGGCGCCCCCGCTGGCATAGGGCGAATGATATCGGTTTAAGCCCTGCCGGATAGCAATCGGCGCGTGCAGCGACAGTGAGTCCCATATGCGCCCGATAGATTCACGTCGTCACTTCGCCGGCGATGGCGGCCAGCGCCTTGGCCATCGCTTCCACCGCGCCGGCGCTCGCTGCGCCGAGGCTGTGGCGCTGCGCAATCCAGCCCGGATCGTTGTAGCTGAGCCAAATTTTTCCGTCGGCGTCCTCCCAGACCAGCGCCTTGAGCGGCAGATCGATGCCGGCCGATTGCCGGTCCTGCATCAGTGCGGTGCCGCCTTTGGGATTGCCGAAGATCACCACTTCGGTCGGGCGCAGCGACAGGCCGGCGCTGGCGGCGCCGGCGGCGTGGTCGATGCGGGCGAACACCGTCATGTTGCGTTTGGCGAGCGCGGCAAGCAGGCGATCCACGGTGTCGCGCGCCGGGTAGCGGCTGGAAACGGTGATGAGGCCGTCTTGCGGCATGGCTGTTGTCCTCGCGCAGCCCCGCGAAGGTTATGCGATCACAGCCCGGCGAGATAATGCGCCATGGCATCGCGATCGCTGTCGGACAGCGCCTTCATGAAGCCCGGCATGTCGCCGTTGTTGGTACGCGTGCCGTCGGCGAAGTCGCCCATCGTGCCGGCCAGATATTCATAACTCAGTCCCGCAAGCCGCGGCGCCGGCGCGCCGCCCTCGAAATTCGGCTGATGGCACGGCTGGCACTGGGCAATGCCGGCGGGCGGCGTGCCGGCGGCGCCTGACGCCTGCTTCGGCGGCCAGGTTTTTGCGGCGAAATAATTGGCGAGCTGGCGCAGATCCGGCAGCGAAATGTCCGCCACCACCGGCGCCATGATCGGGCTCTTGCGGTCGCCGCTCTTATAGTCGTGCAATTCCTTGTAGAGATAATTGGCCTGCTGGCCCCAGATGATCGGCATGGTCTTCGGATCGGTCGGCACGCCATTGGCGCCGTGGCAGGCGGCGCAGGCCTGCGCCTTGGCCTCGATATCGTCGGCGGCACTGGCCGGCGCGGCACTGGCCGCAAAAATTCCGACACCACAGCACAGAGTCAAAAACAGGCGATTGATCACGGCCGACACCTCCCTTACGATTTTTATCGTTGGCTCAAGTATATTGAGGTGGCGATCAGGAGCGCAAGGCGCGGGCCGCGGCCGCATGCCTGCACCGCATTACCGGCCCCGCTGATACTTCACCAGCGCCTTGCCGAACGCCTCGAACAATGTGCGGTTGATCGGATTGCGGTTGGCCTCGTGCTCGGCATGCCATTGCACGCCGAGCGCAAAGCCCGGCGCGTCGGCGATGGCGATGGCTTCGATGGTCTCGTCCTCGGCGACGCCCTCGACGACGACGCGTTTGCCCGGCTCGAGGATGCCCTGGCCGTGCAGCGAATTGACCCGGATGGTCTCGGCGCCGAGCAGCTTTGCGAACACGCCGCCGGGTTTTAGCCGCACATCGTGGCGGTCGGCGAAGATCACCTCGAGGTCGGGATGCGGCTCGCCATTCGGCAGCCGCGGCATGCGGTGATTCATGCGGCCGGGCAGGTCGCGGATCTCCGGATGCAGCGAGCCGCCGAAGGCCACGTTCATCTCTTGGAGGCCGCGGCAGATGCCGAACAGCGGCACGCCGCGCTTGACGCAGGCCTCGATCAGCTTGAGCGCCAGCGCGTCGCGGTTCTGGTCATAGGGCTCATGCGCCGGGTGCTCGTCCTTGCCGAAATGGCTCGGATGCACATTGGCGCGGGCGCCGGTGAGCAGGATGCCGTCGACGGCGTCGAGCAGCGCACCGATATCGGTGATCTCCGGCGTGCCGGCAAAGATCAGCGGCAAGGCGCCGGCGGTTTCCGCAACCGCCCGCAGCGGCCGCTCGCCGACCCGCTGCGCGGTGAATTTGCCCTCGACGAGGTGGGCACTGCCGATGACCCCGACGACGGGGCGTTTCTTGGTCATTCCGCGCCTCGATTCGCGCGGAGAGTAATTTTCTTATGCGCCGGAGGGAAGAGTGCCGCCGGCAGGACTGATCTGCGGTTGTCGCCACCGGGCCGGCTGCGGCCCGGTGGCTGTGCCATAGCGGTCGCCGGCGCCGCAGCGCCGCCGCCGGTTACTGCCCCTTGAAGAACAGCATCCTCAAATTGCCAGAGATCATGTTCGGAACGGCGTAGTCCGTGCCGACCGACAAGGTGTGGCTGATCGCGACCAGGCGATTTTTGAGCTGCGCCGGGGGCGGCGTCTGGAACGAATAGGACGACGCGTTGTGGCACATGAAGCAGTTCTTGACCTTCGACATATCCGCATTGGACGGAAACTGCTGGAAGGTCTCCGCCGTCGTATTGGCGAGAGTCACCGATCCGACCGCGCTGCTCTGGTCGCTGTTGAGGTCGTAGGTGTTGGGCAGCATCCACACCGTGCCGACCAGATAATAGTTGGCAAAAACCGCCTGCGCCGGTTTCGTCTTGGCCAGGTAAGCCTGCCCCTGCTCGCTCACCGACTTCACGTTGGCGGGGCCGTCCGGCTGATTTTCGCCGCCGGTCTGGTTTTCCAGCACGGCGTTGGTGGTCGGCGAGAAGCGCTGCGTCGTCGTATTGAAGGTCAAGAGCGGCGGCGTCACCGCAATGTTGGCTTGCCCGTACGACGTGTTGGCCTTGTAGAACGTGTAGCCGGTCGAGCTGGAGCCGCTGGGCGAGAAGGTGTTGTCGGGGGTTTGCGGCGTGTTGAACTTTTGCTCGAAGGTGCCCCAGAGAAATTCCGGATGGTTGACGGTGACGCCGACCACATGCAGGCCGACCAGCGCCACTTTCGCGCTCACGAACTTGTTCGGCACCGGCAGGATGGTGATAGCCGTTGCGCTGCGCTGTACGGTCAGCACCGGGACCTGGGCTTGGGTGACGAAAGCGCCGACCGGCGGCGTTTCGCGGTCGGCGAGCCGCAGCCAAGTCGCCTTGAAGACCGCCGAGCCGAGCGGGAAGGTGTCGTTCGGTTGTCCCTTCTGATAGTCGCCGGTGAGGATCAGATTTTTCTGCGCGGTGGCGAAATAGGTCGGGTTCATGTGCACGGAGGTGTAGACCGGGTAGCCGTTGGGCGCGACCAGCACGTTGCCGTCGGCCTGCACGAAGGCGCCCGCGCCCTCGGTGAAGCCGGGGAGATCGTGGCCGACGATCGAGCGCGCGGCGAGCTGCAAGGCCCGCGGATGCTCGGTGCCGGCAAGCAGCCGCTGTGGGTTGAGAAGATCCTCCTCGGTCGGCAACGTCATGAAACGCGGCACGTTCAGGCTGTTGAGCGCGGTTGCCCAGGCGAAGGCCTCGAACGACCACATATGGAAGTTGCAGTCCGGGATGGGCTTGGTCGGGTTATTCGGGTCAGGCTTTGTGTTGTTGACCGGAAACGGCGAGTTGGGCTGCTGGAAATTTCTCACCAGGCCCTCGGCCCAGCCGAGGCTCGGGCACTGCGCCTTCTGCGTCGCCGCTGGTTGGGCCGAAGCCGGGCCGGCGGCGAGCGCGGCTATGGCAAGCGCGGTGAAACGGAAACGAAGCGTCATCGGCGACTCCCAAAATGGCTGACTGCTGAAGCGGGCAAAGCGGGGAGTTCACGATCTTGCCGCTTGGGCGCTTTTGCCGGACGCCGGCGCGCTCGCGCCGTCGTCCGCTCTGCGCCGGCTCGCGGAATCATGAAACCCCAAGGAATGCTGGCATCGGCAGATGATGCGGGACAGTGCGGGTGAGGATAGCGGCGAGTCTTGTTCAATTCAAGATAGCGCACTTTTGAGGCGTAACTTAACAGAGCATCGCGTTCTGCGCGCCAAAACCCGCTCCGCCGCTCGTTAGCCAGTGTCGCGACGAAAAATGGCGGAGTATCCTTGCGACCTAATTGCTGATTTCTGAAACCGGCAGGACGCGATTGATGAGCAACCCACAGGTTCTTATCGAGCCCAAACCCATTCCGCCGGAAATCGACCGCTGGAACTGGGGCGCGTTTCTGCTCAGCTGGATATGGGGCGTCGGCAACAACACGTTCATCGCACTGCTTGCTCTCATCCCGATCGTCGGTTTCGTGATGCTTTTCGTGCTCGGCGCGAAAGGAAGCCGCTGGGCTTGGCGCAACGGCCGATGGGACAGCGTGGAACATTTCAAGCGCGTGCAGCGCTTGTGGGCCATATGGGGAGTCATCATCTGGATTGGCGGAATAGCGCTGAGCGGCGCCTTTTTCGGCGGTGTTTTTTACTTTTTCAAACAATCGCAAGCCTACCAACTCGGCGTGTCCAGACTTCAGGCCAGTCCCGTAGCGACCAATATTCTCGGCACGCCGATCTCGACCGGATTTCCTACGGGTACGATCTCTTACGAAAATACGTCAGGGAAGGCAGTTTTGAGCTTTTCGGCGAGCGGCCCGAAGGCGGCAGGCACGGTCTTTCTGGAGGCGGTAAAAAAGGACGGAGCCTGGCTCGTCACGAGGCTTGCGCTCAAACTCGACGGCCACGATGGCGTGATCGATCTCGTCAATGGGACGAAGAACAACTCGACGTGACGCGCTGCGCTGGGGCGCTCGCCCGGTGGGTCGCAGGCTGATGCCGCCGGTCATTGCGGAATGTCGGCGTGGTTGCCGGATCACCGCCAGCCCAGCGCCGGGGCGACGTGCTTGAGGACCGCCTCGATGACGTGGGCGTTGTATTCGACGCCGAGCTGGTTGGGCACGGTGAGCAGCAGCGTGTCGGCTTCGGCGATGGCTTCGTCCTGCTTGAGCTGTTCGACCAGAACGTCCGGCTCCGCGGCGTAGCTGCGGCCGAACACGGCGCGCCGGTTGTCGCCGAGGAAGCCGATGGTGTCGGCGGCCTCGTTGTCGCGGCCGAAATAGGCGCGGTCGCGATCGTCCATCAGCGGAAAAATGCTGCGGCTGACCGACACCCGCGGCTGCCGCGTGTGGCCGGCTGCCTTCCAGGCCGCGCGGAATTTCCGGATCTGGCCCGCTTGCTGGGTGGCGAGCGGCTCGCCGGTCTCGTCGTAGACCAGCGTCGAGCTCTGCAGGTTCATGCCGATTTTGCCGGCCCATTCGGCGGTGGCGGTCGACCCCGCGCCCCACCAGATGCGCTCGCGCAAACCTTCCGCATACGGCTCGAGCCGCAGCAGGCCCGGCGGGTTTGCAAACATCGGCCGCGGATTGGGTTTTGCAAAACCTTGCCCGCGCAAAACCTCGAGAAAAACCTCGGTGTGGCGGCGCGCCATGTCGGCATCGGTCTCGCCTTCCGGCGGCGCGTAGCCGAAATAGCGCCAGCCGTCGATCACCTGTTCCGGCGAACCACGGCTGATGCCGAGCTGCAGGCGGCCGCCGCTGATGATGTCGGCCGCACCGGCGTCCTCCGCCATATACAGCGGATTCTCGTAGCGCATGTCGATGACCGCGGTGCCGATCTCGATGCGCTTGGTCCGTGCGCCGACGGCGGCGAGTAGCGGAAACGGCGAGCCGAGCTGGCGGGCGTAATGATGCACGCGGAAGAACGCGCCGTCGGCGCCAAGCTCCTCGGCGGCGACCGCGAGCTCGATGGATTGCAGCAGCGCGTCGGACGCTGTTCGAGTTTGCGATTGCGGCGACGGAGTCCAATGGCCGAACGAGAGGAAGCCGATCTTTTTCATGGTGTCCTAATGTAAGGGCGGTGTGCCGGATTGCTATGACCGGCGCTTCATCCGCCCCCGCGACAGCGACGGCACAAATCACCTTCCCCTGGAGGGGGAAGGTCGCCACGCGAAGCGTGGCGGGTTGGGGTGAATGCGCGCGCACGCGCGCAGCGACTCCCTGCGCCGCCGCGCACCCCACCCCGCGCACCTGCGGTGCGCGACCCTTCCTCTCCAGGGGAGGGTGAAAATGAGCGATCCCGTCCTCGCAACGCGATCCGCGTCGGAGCTCGATACCCGGCGAAGCGCGATTGGAGAAACTCATCTCCACTCATCGCCTTCACCTTTGCTTTTTTCTTCCTTCACAAAAAAGAAGGGAGGCGGAACGCCGGCAAATGCTGGGCAACACCGCCGCATCTTGCGATGCGGCTCGCGCCTCATGACGGCGCGCTCATTTGACGGCGTTCCACCACGGCTCTCACCCAAGGGAATTATTCCATCCCAAAGGCTCGGCTTCAGGCCAGGCTTCCTGGGACGCGGTCTGCACGGGCGTTACCCGCCTTCGCCTGTCCCAGTCCAGGGAGCACCTCCCATCCCGGTCATCATGCCGGGAGGCTGATACCCAAGCCGCCCGAGAGCAGCGTGCAAAACCACCCGCGGGCACCGCACCCGCTCCACCTTTCGGCTTGCCTCCGGAAGGCGTCCTTCGAGAGAGCGGGATAGATCGTAAGTTACATTATCGGGGACTATTGTCAATAGGATAGTGACAGAGAAAGTGACGATATTTTTCCACCTTCCCCTGGAGGGGGAAGGTCCGTAGGCGGCCTGCGGCCGCCGTCCTTCTACCTAAAGAAACGCCGACGCGGAGCGTCGGCTATGCGAAGCGCGGCGGGTTGGGGTGACAGCGTAGAAGGGCTTCTCGTGCTGGCGGCAGCGTCGCGCACCCCACCCCGCCCGCCTGCGGCGGTCGACCCTCCCCCTGCAGGGGAGGGTGAAGCGCAACTACACCGGCGGATAGTCCGGATATTGCGGCAGGTCGTCGGTGATCTCGAACCACGGCGCCTTGCTGGCGACGAAGCAGTGCAGCGCCGGCCGTGCCGGCGGATCGTCGAGCAGCGCCAGCGCGACGCCGTATTGGGGCGCGGAGTTTTGCGGAAAGTCCGCCGGCGGCTTCCAGTTCGGCCCGTTGCGGTTGATGATCGGCGAGCCGCATTCGCTGCAAAACCCGCGCTGATAGCCGCGCGAGCTCTCATAAAACTTGACCAGATGCTCGCCCTTGAGCCAGCGGAAATCTTTCGCCTGCACGCGAACGCGGCTGCGAAACGCCGCGCCATGCTGCTTGCGGCATTGCGAGCAATGGCAATTCAGCGGCGCCATCAGCGGCCCGGCAATCTCGAACTCGACGCCGCCGCACAGGCAGCGGCCGTGGATGGGGGGCATGGTGCACTCCGTCGATTGCAACAAGGAAGTGATGGAGTCGGAAGAACGCGCCGTTCGCACGTCGTCGCAATGCGCGTCATGGCCGGGCTTGTCCCGGCCATCCACGCCTTGCTTACGCCAATGTCAAAGTAAAGACGTGGATGCCCGGCACAAGGCCGGGCATGACGGTCTAAATCTGATATTGTCATTGCATGAAAAGAATTGTTGCGGCTCATCCAGGCCGTCTGTTGAAGCGTGAGCTGACTGTGCGCGGCTTGAACGCGAACCGGCTGGCGCTCGACATCGGCGTGCCATCCGGCCGGATCACGGATATTTTGAACGGCCGGCGTTCGATCACGGCCGATACTGCCGTTCGCCTCGGGCGCTATTTCGGCAACAGCGCACAGTTCTGGCTCGATCTCCAAGGCCAATTCGATATCGCGATGGTCGAACGCGAAAGGGGCGCGGAGATCACCCGACGGGTGCGGCCGGCGGATGCGGCGTGAGGGTTCGGTGACATTTACTACGCTCGCTACATACAAAAAATCAGATTCGGAATTTTTGTCTTATCTGATGCGTCGCTGCTTACAAATGTCGCGAAGCTGCCAAAATCATGTGTTGGCCGAAGCTGAATTCCGTAATTTTTTGATTTTTGCGTGACCCACTCATCAACGGTCTCGGTCAACTCGACGACGTACCAAAAGTCTCTTTTCGGCGCGGGTAAGGGATCGGTCGAAATCGCGCGTTGACCCGGTCTATCCTTCCACCAAAGACGGTCACCCTTCGGAAAATGCCAATCGTTGATGAGTCTGTCGAGCATCAACGGAACGCTGGCCCCTTCATTGCTCTTCGAGTAGAGCACAAGAAATGACGACTTCTGGTGCATTGCGGCTGGCGGCAACTCGAACCGGATCAATGTGAAATACCAATCGCCCCAACCGCCGACTTTCAATTCGTCGTCATCCTTGCCGCCTCCCGGAGTGGCCGATCCCGGGGCATAGGAGTAGACACTGGTTGTCCAGACGTCGACCCATTGCAGCGCCGGCAAGTCCGATCGAAGAATTTGCGGCTTTCGGCAGGCCTTCAGATGCTCCAGCGCTGCTTCGGCGCCAAATGCAGCGCCCTCGTTCAAGCAGTTGATCTCGACCTTGGTGCTGCAAGACCGAATTGCGGCTTGAATCCTTTGCTCATCCGTCGGCCCGAATTCTCGATAGAGCCAGACCACAATCGCATCCGCCGATCCAAATATTTCAACGGCGCCGAAAGCGCCCGTCACGATGGCGAAAATCATTGCGGCAATTTCAAAGTATTTTTTGCGTCGCAGATAACGCCGGATGATGCGAGCCGTAAGACCGCCGCCCGTGACGATAAATACGCATACGAAAAACAGCTTGGTCACGGCGCGGACTTATGCGGTTCTTGGTCGAGCCTACGCTCCACGGGGCGGCCATTGCGGGGTGTGGCCAAGTCCGTATGGTCAATTCATAGATGTTGCGTCTCGCAAAGACAACTTATGAGCTAAGGGCCGAATGGCATTCTGCCGACTTCGCCCGTCCTCACTTCAGCCGGACGCCCGGCTTGTTGCCGTTGGTGAATTCGACGCCGGCCTTTTCCAGGGCGCGCTGAATCGCTTCGACGGTGCGGGGCTGCAGCGTCTCGCCGGCTTCGAGGCGCACGATGGTGCCGGTCGCGACATGGGCTAGTTTTGCCAGATCGCGCACGCTCAATTTCAAAGCGGCTCTCGCCATACGGCACTGGGCGGCATTCATCGATACAATGTTTCAAGTTTGACTTGACGTTTCGATCAATCCGCGGTTACATTATCGCTACATTGTCACCATGCCGGATTCGCCGGAGTTTCACCATGCCTGCGTTACGCAAGCGTGCCGGTCGACCTATGCGCGCGAGGAGCGCCGCAAGGAAGCTGATCTCGCTTTCGCTCGACATGGAAGTGCCGTTGAACGAAGCGACAGACGCCGTCCACGCCTTGCGCCTTATCGGCTACGGCTTGGAAGGGCAGGGTGAGCAGGAAGTGGGACGCGCAGTGGCGCAAATCGCCTGGGGTGCGTGCCAACGGCTCGACGCTTTGCAGGAAACTTGGCGGAGCCTGTGCGAGATTGCGGTGCGGGCGAGATGATGGAGGTTGCGATACTTAACCGAGGGGGAACAAACTCGTCGTCGATTGCATTAAGATGGCAATATAATGTAAGATTCTTGTAGATGTGGTGCGATTTTGTCCGGTGGCACTCGCCGAGATCGCAACCATGCTTTGGGAGGGAGCGATGGGCGCGCAAGCGGTATTGACTGCAATTGGCTCGTACGGCCTAGTCGCCTCAATTTTCATTATAATATTATCGGCTTGGGGGGTAATTGCGGTTCGGGACAGCGGTTCTTGGGCTCGTAAGCTTTTTGAAGCCGCTCCAAAGGCTATTGTTTTGGGCGTAGAATATGTTGCATCGTTTTTCGTTAAGCGCCAAAAACAAGTCGCGACACCCAACTCTTCCGAGCGCTTCGAGAAGTTTGAAGACTTCGATAGTGAGTTTTGGAAGGACGACTTTACACTACGGCCGACGCAGGTGAAAAAATACAGCAAAATAGCGTCTGCTATGCCGCCGACTTAAGCGCAATATCTGTGGCTCGTGCGAGCGCCACGAGCATTTCACGTTGGGGGTCGCGAAATTTAAAGATATATTTCAACTCCTCAGAAATTGCGGCGACCACCTTTGATTTAATAGCCGGCTGTCCTACGCCGAGAAAGAGAAAGAAAACGTATATCGCATAGTCTTCGTTTAACATGGTCAACTCTGGATTTTTTAGTTTATAATCCCCGTCGTATTCAATCGGACGAATGTTCGAGATCCAGCGCGACAAATATGCTGCACGTTTTAGATTGTTAATCCCTTTTTTTGGATCGTGAAATGTCTTGAATTCTTTCAAATCATTCAAATACAAAAATACGACTGTGATTAGGCTAGATTGATTCATGTAAAAAGGCCAAGCTTTAGTTGTGTCCTTTCGCTTGGCTGCGCTGAATTCCTTATATGCACGCTTTAAGTCATTTAGGCGCCGACGAAAAAGGCGCATTTCGTAGGGTGAATATTCTCCAAAGCGCGGGACAATTTTGCCCGGCTCTTCTTCTTCGTCATAGTGATCCGATGATGCCATGATCGGGAAGTTTATTTGTGAACGCGACCTCGCTACGTCCTCTAGCGAGGGGCGAGCTTGAAGGCGTAATTTGATCTGGCGCTAAGCTTCTGAATGCTGATTTAACGTTCTCATTAGAGCCATGAAATCGTCCGCGATTGCTACAGCGTTTGCATGAAAACGCTTTGGATCATGTGGCTCGTAGGCGTTCGTTTGGGTCATTTTTGCAACGGCCACCGGTCCGGGCACGTCGCTAAGTTCAACACTGAAATCGTCTTTCCAGAAATCTGAACTGAAATCTTCAGAGGACTTTTCGATGCCCATTACCTCCCCCCTATTTCTCGCGGAGATTGATACCGCTCTCGCCGCCTACCGACGGGTGTTGCTTATGCATGGGAAAGGAGGCGCGCGTCAAGCCATGCGTAACCGGATTTGCAGCCATGTTCCACAGGCCGAGCAGCGAGTTTGGGGAACTAAAGAGGATTCTGCCGACCTGAGTCAAGGGGATACCTCGCATTTTGGGTCGTTTTCCGGCATCGCTTTCGGCTCAACTCACGAGGCCCATCGGGGTTCATGGCGCGCGAGGCTGAAACTCCTGCCATTGAACTAACCGCCGAGCCCAGCGGATAAACTCAAGACAATATAGATACTTCGAACTAGCCATGGTCGCTCTTGCTGCGTTCCGGGCCAGGGTCGATGATCCGGTCACCGGTCCTGATTACTCCGCCGCCTCGACCCGCTTCTTCTTCCCGCCCGCCCCGCGCCGCGCCATCCGCCTTCGCCTATGGCTACGGCGGACAAGGCACCGATCCTATTCCGCCGCTTGGATGCGCTTCTTTGGCTTTCCCTGTCTATTGAGCACCGGCTTCAAGAACGCCCCGGTATAACTGCGCTTCTCGCGCACGATCTCCTCCGGCGGCCCCGCGGCGACGATCTCGCCGCCGCCGTCGCCGCCTTCGGGGCCGAGGTCGATGATCCAGTCGGCGGTTTTGATGACTTCGAGATTGTGCTCGATGACCACCACGGTGTTGCCGGTGTCGACCAACTCGTGCAGCACTTCCAGGAGCTTTGCCACGTCGTGGAAGTGCAAGCCGGTGGTCGGCTCGTCCAGAATGTAGAGCGTGCGGCCGGTGGCGCGCTTTGACAGCTCTTTGGCCAGCTTGACGCGTTGCGCTTCGCCGCCGGACAGCGTCGTCGCCTGCTGGCCGACATGGATGTAGTCGAGGCCGACCCGGTGCAGCAGCGTCAGCACGTCGCGCACCCGCGGCACGGCTTTGAAGAAGTCCAGCGCCTCCTCGACCGTCATGTCGAGCACGTCGGCGATGGATTTGCCCTTGAACAGCACTTCCAGCGTTTCGCGGTTGTAGCGCTTGCCCTTGCAGACATCGCAGGTGACGTAGACGTCGGGCAAAAAGTGCATCTCGATCTTGATGACGCCGTCGCCCTGGCAGGCCTCGCACCGGCCGCCCTTGACGTTGAACGAGAAGCGGCCCGGTTCGTAGCCGCGCGCCTTTGACTCCGGCAGGCCGGCGAACCATTCGCGGATCGGCGTGAAGGCGCCCGTATAGGTCGCCGGGTTCGAGCGCGGCGTGCGGCCGATCGGCGACTGGTCGATGTCGATGACCTTGTCGAGGTGCTCGAGCCCTTCGATGCGGTCGTACGGGGCAGGGGCCTCGCTGGCGCCGTTGAGCCGGCGCGCCAGCGCCTTGTAGAGCGTGTCGACCAGCAAGGTCGATTTGCCGCCGCCGGACACGCCGGTGACGCAGGTGAACAGGCCGAGCGGGATTTCGGCGGAAATATTTTTCAGATTGTTGCCGCGGGCGCCGACGATCTTCAACGTGCGGCTCGGATTTTTGGGCCGCCGCTCGGGGATTTGCACGGCGAGCTCACCGGACAGATATTTGCCGGTCCAGGAATTTGGCGCCGCGATCAAATCGTCGATCTGGCCTTGGGCGATGACGTGGCCGCCGTGAATGCCGGCCCCGGGGCCGATGTCGACGACTTCGTCGGCGGAGCGGATGGCGTCCTCGTCGTGCTCGACCACGATCACGGTGTTGCCGAGGTCGCGCAGCCGGCGCAGCGTTTCCAAAAGCCGCGCGTTGTCGCGCTGGTGCAGGCCGATCGAGGGCTCGTCGAGCACGTAGAGTACGCCGGTGAGGCCGGAGCCGATTTGCGAGGCGAGCCGGATGCGCTGGCTCTCGCCGCCGGACAAGGTGCCCGAGGCACGGGCGAGGGTGAGATATTCCAGCCCGACGTCGACCAGAAATTTCAGCCGCTCGCGGATTTCTTTGAGCACGCGGCCGGCGATTTCGTTCTGTTTCGAGGTCAGCCGCTGGGGTAGCTCAGTGAACCAGTTTGCTGCGCCTTTGACCGACATGTCGGAGATTTCGCCGATATGCCGGCCGCCGATCTTTACGCACAACGCTTCGGGTTTGAGCCGAAACCCTTTGCAGGCGTCGCACGGCACATCGGTGAAATAGCGCGCGATCTCCTCGCGCGCCCAATCGCTGTCGGTCTCGCGGAAGCGCCGCTCAAGATTGGTGATCACGCCTTCGAACACGCGCTTGGTGTCGTAGGCGCGCATGCCGTCGTCGTAGGAGAAACGGATCTCGGTGTCGCCGGAGCCGTAGAGGATCGCGTCCTGCGTCTTCTTCGGCAGATCCTTCCACTTGGTGTCGAGGGTGAACTTGTAATGCTTGCCGAGCGCGGTGAGCGTCTGCACGTAATAGGGCGAAGACGATTTCGCCCACGGCGCGATGGCGCCCTTGCGCAGGGTGCGCTCCTTGTCGGGAATGACCAGATCGGCGTCGATGTGCTGCTCGACGCCGAGGCCGCCGCATTTCGGGCAGGCGCCGAACGGATTGTTGAACGAGAACAGCCGCGGCTCGATTTCCGCGATGGTGAAGCCGGAGACCGGGCAGGCGAATTTTTCGGAGAACACGAAGCGCTCGGCGGTCTGATTGCGCTGCCTATTGGCTTTGGCGCCTTCGACGGGTGCGGCGTCGGCGAGTTCGGCGATCGCAAGGCCATCGGCGAGCTTGAGCGCCTGCTCGATCGAATCCACAAGCCGCGTGGAAATATCCGGCCGCACCACCAGGCGGTCGACCACCACGTCGATGTCGTGGGTGAATTTCTTGTCGAGCGCCGGCACTTCGGCGATCTCGTAGAACTGGCCGTCGACTTTGACCCTCTGGTAGCCCTTCTTCATGAACTCGGC
>DATHPQ010000024.1:0-8740 GCA_035483735.1 Xanthobacteraceae bacterium
CATGGGCGAAGTTCACCATGCCGATGATGCCGTAGACCATCGTATAGCCGATGGCGATCAGGCCGTAGATCGAACCGAGCGTGATGCCGTTGATGAGCTGCTGGACGAAATAGTCCATGCGTCCGCGCGCCTTTCGATTCCGGCAATGTTCCCCGTCGAGGACAGTAACAGCGGCGCGGAGGCGCAGCAACGCCGCGGCGCAGCGGCCGCAACGCGAAACGTTGCAGCGAGGAAGGGCGGTTAGCGGTCGGCGGACGCGGGCAGGGGGCCGAGATGGATGCCGCACTCGGTCTTGCCAAGTCCGCTCCAGCGGCCGTCGCGGATCGAGCCGTCAACGGACGGCTTGTGCGTGCAAGGCACGCAGCCGATCGAGGTGAAGCCGAGCGATTCCAGCGGATGCCTTGGCAATTTGGCCGTCGCGAAGACGGCGTTGAGCTCGGGCCGCGACAGGCGGGCGAGCGGATTGAATTTCAGCCGCCGACCGTCTTCCTCGACGATCGGCAGTGCCGCGCGGTCGCCACCGTGGTAGCGCTTGCGGCCGCTCATCCAGCCGTCGAAACCGGCGAGCTCAGCGGCAAGCGGGGCGACTTTGCGGATTTCGCAGCAGGCGTCGCGGTCGCGGAAGGCCAGATCGCGCTTGGGATCGCGGATCGCGAGCGCGCTCGGCGATGGTGTCACGGTGCGCACATCGGTGAGCCCGAGACGGGCGGTGAGCGCGTCACGATAGGCCAGCGTTTCTTTGAACAGCCATTGCGTGTCGAGAAACAATACCGGCAAGGACGGATCGACTTCGGCGACGAATTTCAGCAGCACCGCGGATTCGGCGCCGAACGACGACACCACCGCCATCCGGCCGGGCGCGAAGCGGATTGCAGCCTCGACGATGTCGCGCGGGCTCGCCTGCGCGAGCTCGGCCTCGAGCGCGGCCACGTTGAACCGCCGCGGCGGCGCGGCCGCCGGTATCGTCTCCGGGTTCTCGGGGTCTATGAACATCTGTGAAATGGCCGAATTGCCGCGCTTCCTAGAAGGATTTTCTATATAAAGGGGCGCAGCAAACCCTTAAAGGGAATGGATTTTCATATTGAGCAGCGAGCCAGCGATGACGTTCTGCGGCGGGCAGCGGCGGTGGCATCAGCGTTTCGGCGCCTCGATTGGCAGCCACGCGCCGACAAGCATTGCCTGCCCACCGGCACGGAGGTACGCCAGCGAGGACAGGGTGGGCGGGAAAAAATCTGAGGAAACGGCCGGATGAAATCCGAAGACGCGATCGGGACCAAGGGACGGCCATTCACCGGCGCGGAATATCTCGAGAGCCTGCGCGACGGGCGAGAGGTCTATGTCTATGGCGAGCGGGTCAAGGACGTCACGACGCATCCCGCCTTCCGCAATGCCGCGCGCTCGATCGCACGCCTCTACGACGCGCTGCATGATGCCAAGACCAAAGCGGTTTTGACCTCGCCGACCGATACCGGCTCTGGCGGCTACACCCACAAATTCTTCCGCGCCGCGCACTCGCGCGAGGATCTCCTCGGCCAGCGCGATGCCATCGCGCAATGGGCGCGCATGTCCTACGGCTGGATGGGCCGTTCGCCGGACTACAAGGCGTCGCTGATGAACACGCTCGGCGCCAATTTCGACTTCTACGGCAAGTTCTCCGACAACGCCAAGGCGTGGTACCGCCGCGCCCAGGAAAACGTGCTGTTCATGAACCACGCCATCGTCAATCCGCCGGTCGATCGTTCGCGGCCGGTCGATCAGGTCAAGGACGTCTTCATCACCATCCAGAAAGACACCGATGCCGGGATCTATATATCGGGCGCCAAAGTGGTGGCGACCTCATCGGCGCTGACGCATTACAATTTCCTCGGCCAGAATGCCGCGGTGCCGCTGCACGATACTGACTTGGCGGTGATGTTCATCGCGCCGATGAGCGCGCCCGGCGTAAAACTGTTCTGCCGCACGTCTTATGAGATGACGGCGAGCGTCATGGGCACGCCGTTCGACTATCCGCTGTCGTCGCGGTTCGACGAGAATGACGCGATCTTCGTCTTCGATAATGTCTTCATCCCCTGGGAAGACGTGCTGCTGCACCGCGACCTCGAGAAGCTGAAAGTTTTTTTCCCGCAATCGGGCTTCCTCGCCGGCTATCAGTTCCAGGGCTGCACGCGGCTTGCAGTGAAGCTCGATTTCATGGCCGGCGTGATCGCTAAAGCGCTGCATGCGGCGGGATCCGACGAATTTCGCGGCAATCAGGCGATGCTCGGCGAGATCATCGCCTGGCGCCATCTGTTCTGGTCCTTGACCGAGGCGATGGCGATGAATCCGACGGACTGGGTGAACGGCGCGGTATTGCCGAACTACCAATCCGGCTCGAGCTATCGGGTCTTTGCCGGCGACGCTTACGGGCGGGTCAAGGAGATCGTGGAAAAGATCGTCGCCTCGTCGCTGATCTATCTGCCGTCGTCGGCCAAGGATTTCAAAAATCCGGCGATCGACCGTTACCTGGCGCGTTATGTGCGCGGCTCCTACGGCATCGACTACAAAGAGCGCATCAAGGTCATGAAGCTTCTGTGGGACGCGATCGGCACCGAATTCGGCGGCCGCCACGAGCTGTACGAACGCAACTACGCCGGCAATCACGAAGACATCCGTATTCAGGCGCTGTGGAATGCGCGCAGCACCGGCACGCTCGATCAGATGACGGCGCTCGCCGAGCAATGCATGTCAGAATACGATGAGAACGGCTGGACCGATGACACGTGGCTCGATCCCGACGATGTCGCCTATCCGGGTCTGCCCGACGCCCTCGCTGCCGAATGAGGATTGAAAGACGATGAGCTGGATCGATCAGCGGCCCGACGATGCCATGGACGGCGCTTTCACCGCGGTCGGGCCGGCGCCGCTTGTCAGCGTCGAGCCGCAAACGTTTCGCGAAGCGATGAGCCGGCTCGGCGCCGCCGTGCATATCGTCACCACGGCGGGCACCGGCGGCAAGACCGGCTTCACCGCGACCGCGGTCTGCTCGGTGTCGGATACGCCGGCGACGCTCCTTGTCTGTCTCAATCGCCGCAGCCAGAGCGGGCCGGTTCTCGCGCAGAACAATGTATTCTGCGTCAACACGCTTCCCGCCAGCGACGAAAAGCTCGCCGATATGTTTGCCGGCCGCAGCGGCGCAAAATTGCACGAGCGTTTCGCGCACGGCGAATGGACCACGTTGAAGACCGGTGCGCCGGTGCTCGCTTCCGCGGTCGTTGCCTTTGACTGCCGCATCATGGAGATCAAGGCGGTCGCGTCGCACAATGTGATTTTCGGCTCGGTCGAGGCGGTGCGGCTTGGGCCCGCAGGGTCGGCACTGGTCTATCACGAGCGCGCCTACAAGCCCGTCTAAGTCGCTCCCTTAGTCGCTCCGTTAGTCGCTCCTTGGTCGCTCCCTTGCCGCAACCCGGCCGTGTAAATTTCCACAGTGGTATCAAGGTGTTGGCTGGCGACTCCCGACCAAACCGAGGAACCCCGGGCGATCTCGCGGGTTATCTCCTTTGGGAGGGGGTTCACAACGGAGAACGTCCCGATGGCAAACGAACAGAACAATCAAGGCAATCCGCAACAAGGCGGACAGAATAAACCCGGCCAGCAACAGAGCGGACAGAGCAAGCCCGGACAGCCGCAGCAGGGTGGCCAGAACAAGCCTGGTCAGCAGCAGCAAGGCGGTCAGCACAAGCCTGGCCAGCAGGGCGGTCAGGGCGAACACGGCGGCCGGTAACCGGTAACGTTCTCTCTTCTCAAGGCGGCGGCGTGCGAAGGCGCGCTGCCGCTTTTGATTCTCATTTCAACAAAAACCCAAGCACCGTATCCGCATAGGCCTGCGGTTGCTCGACATTGGCAATGTGCGCGGCGTCAAGCACTGCGAGCTTGGCGCCTGGAATGTTCTTCTGAATATATTCGTTGCCTTCGAGCGGCGTCGCCGGATCGTGTTTGCCGGCGATGACCAGAGTCGGAGCAGCGATCTTCGGCAATAGCGGACGATGATCCATGTCACGCACCGCTTCGCCGCAGCCGATATAGCCGTCGAGCTTGGTGGCGACGAACATGTCGTGCATCTTTTTCATGTCTTGCGGCGCGCGCTCGCGGAATCCCTTGGTGAACCAGCGCTCCATATTGGCATCGACCATGCCGGCCAGGCCCTTTTCGCGAACCATTTGCAGGCGGCCGTTCCACATCGCCTTGTCGGGGAAATAAGACGAGGTGTTGGAGAGGATAAGCTTGTTGACGCGGTTGCCGGCATTGGCACCGAGCCATTGCCCGACCATGCCGCCCATCGACAGCCCGCACCAATTGATCTTTGCGACGCCGAGTCCGTCGAGCACTGCCAGCACGTCGCGGCCGAGCCGCTCCATCGTATAGGGACCTTTCGGCACGCTCGATTGGCCGTGGCCGCGGCGGTCGTAGCGCAGCAGCCGGAAGTGTTTGGTGAACGGCGCCACCTGGTCGTCCCACATATGCAGATTGGTGCCGAGCGAGTTCGACAGCATCAGCACCGGCGCATTGTCCGGCCCTTCGATCTCGGCATGGATGGTGCAGCCGTCGTCGGTCTTGATGTCCGGCATTGAATTTTTCCTTCCCTGTGCTTGCGGCGCTAAAATCCTTAGCCGCCTCCTTAGCCGCCTCCTTGGGCGCCGCCAACCCCGTCAGGCGACCTTTTCATGCGCAGCGTCAGGCTGTAGGCGATAAGCGCGAAAGTGACTATGTATTCGATCAGGTTTTCGATGACGCAAGCGATCAGGCTGCGAGCAGGGAGTAATACGGAATGGCGATGACGATGAACGGCGAGGTTCAGCTCGCGGCACCGATCCAGACGGTTTGGGAAAAGCTCAATGACACCGAAACGCTCAAAGCCTGCATTCCCGGCTGCGAGCAGCTTGACAAGACCGGCGAGAATGAGATGTCGGCCGTGGCCACGGTGAAGATCGGGCCGGTCAAGGCGAAGTTCAAAGGCAAGGTCACATTGTCCGATCTCGATCCGCCGAACGGCTACAAGATCAGCGGCCAGGGTGACGGCGGCGTTGCCGGTTTCGCCAAAGGCGGCGCGACGGTGAAGCTGACGCCGAAGGATGGCGGCACGCTGTTGTCCTACAATGTCGACGCCCAGATCGGCGGCAAGCTGGCGCAGCTCGGCCAGCGGCTGGTGAACGGCGCGGCCAAGAAAGTCGCCGACGATTTCTTTGAGAATTTCGCCAAGGCGGTCAATCCCGCGGCTGCATAAAGCAGCGCGCCGGTTCGCATCTTGCAAAATCGCAAGTCAGAGAGCCGGTCAGAAAATCGGCAGTCCGCTTTTCCAGAGGACTGCCGATCAGCATTCTTCGATTTCACGGCTGACTGATTACTGCTAGCAGCGATGCCGCTGTCCGTCGCGGCCGAGATAAGTGCCGGTCGACGGATCGTAAGAGCGGAACCGCTGCGCGCAGCTGCCGCCGCCGGCTTGATTATACAATCCGGTGCCGATTGTGGGGCCGGTTCCAACGACTTGGCCCGTGCCGTTGTACTCCGCCACGCCACTCTGCGACGGGGCAGCGCCCGTTTGCGCGGGAGCGAAACCGCCGTCATTCATGGCGCGCCCTTGCGCAAACGCCGGCGACGCGACAACGACACTGCTCAGGACGAACAAAGTTACAGGAACGATCATCCGAAACCGCATGACGTTTACTCCGTGTTTATTTGGTTGCAACCGCCGCGCTCGCGCGCTTCCCCTGCTCGGCAAACGCCAGCGCTGTCGGTCGTTCCTGCGCGCAATGCAAAGCTGATCCGCGCGACGCTTATACGTGCGATTTTTATAGATCGCACGCGGACGTCGCTAACAATGAGCTCCAGCCAGAACGGAGACGACACGCGCCGCTTTATCGGCAGCGACGCGTCAATTTCGTGCGGCGAATTTGGCGCAAAGAACCGCCAAGGAACCGTCTTGACCGCGGCCAGAACTGCGGTTCAGAGTAATAATCGTTAAAGGGTACGAAAAACGGCGAAAACGCCCAGATTTCACCCCTATACTTGCCGGTGAGCGAGATTTGCCGGCGAATCGCACCATTTGGCCGGAATTTTTCGAGGAGGAAGCCCCCATGGCCGCATCAACGGCAGCCCAAAAGGGAGCCCAGACGGTCGCCGTTTCCATGACCGTGAACGGCAAGCCCGTCACCGGTGAAATCGATCCGCGCACTTTGCTGGTGCAATTCCTGCGCGAGCAGCTGCGGCTCACCGGCACGCATGTCGGCTGCGACACTTCGCAATGCGGCGCCTGTGTCGTTCACGTCAACGGCGTGGCGATCAAGTCGTGCACGGCGCTGGCGCTGGCGCTTGAAGGCGCCGATGTGCTGACCATCGAAGGTCTTGCCGCTCCGGACGGGCCGCTGCATCCGATGCAGGAGGCGTTCCGCGAAAATCACGGCTTGCAGTGCGGCTATTGCACGCCGGGCATGATCATGACGGCCGTCGATATGGTCCGCCGCAAGGGCAACGAGCTCGACGACCGCACCATCCGCGAAGAGCTCGAAGGCAACATCTGTCGTTGCACCGGCTACCACAACATCGTCAAGGCGATCGCCGCCGGCGCGCGCGCGATGAAGGGCATGAGTCCGAGCGCGAATCCGACAAGCAAGGCTGCCGAGTAACAAGAAAACTTCGTCGAGGAGCGCAACCGGGAGGCAAGGCCATGAGTGCTGCGTCATGAGTGCTGCGTCATGAGTGCGACCGGGATCGGCGCCGCGGTGCGCCGCAAGGAAGATCGCCGCTTCATCACCGGCACGGGCCATTATACCGACGACATCAATCGGCCGGGCCAGGCTTTCGCCTATTTCGTCCGCTCGCCGCATGCCCATGCGACGATCAAGGCGATCGACGCCAATGCCGCGGCCGCCATGCCGGGCGTGCTCGCGGTGCTCACCGGCGCGCAACTCGCCGGCGACAAGATCGGCGATCTGATCTGCGGCTGGATGATTCATTCCAAGGACGGCTCGCCGATGAAAATGGCGGCGCATCCCGTGCTCGCCAACGGCAAAGCCTGCCATGTCGGCGATGCGGTCGCCGTGGTGATCGGCGAGACGCTGGCCCAAGCGCGCGATGCCGCGGAAAAAGTGAAAGTCGATTACGCGGTGCTGCCCGCCGTCGCCGATCCCGCCGCGGCGCAGCAGCAAGGCGCGCCGTTGATCCACGACGTCGCGCCGAAGAATACGATCTATCAATGGAGCCTCGGCGACGCCAAGGCGGCCGATGCCGCATTCAAATCCGCCAAACACGTCACCAAGCTCGACATCGTCAACAATCGCCTGGTGCCCAACGCCATCGAGCCGCGCGCCGCGATCGGCGAATACGATTCCGGCACCGGGACGTTCACGTTGTGGAATACGACGCAGAACCCGCACGTGGCGCGGCTTGTCATCGCCGCCTTTGTCGGCATGGCGCCAGAGCACAAACTCCGCGTCATCGCGCCCGATGTCGGCGGCGGTTTCGGCTCGAAGATTTTCATCTATCCGGAAGAGGTCGTGGCGCTGTGGGCGTCAAAGCGCGTCGGGCGGCCGGTGAAATGGGTCGCCGATCGCTCGGAAGCTTTCCTTGCCGACGCGCATGGCCGCGATCACGTCACCCATGCCGAAATGGCCTTTGACGGCGACGGCAAGATACTGGCGTTGCGCGCCCGAACAATCGCCAATCTCGGCGCCTATATGTCGACCTTCTCGTCGTCGGTGCCGACTTATCTCTATGCCACGCTGCTCTCGGGCCAGTACGAGATCCCGCAAATCTATTGCGAGGTCGACGCGGTCTATACCAATACCGTGCCGGTCGACGCCTATCGCGGCGCGGGCCGTCCGGAAGCGACCTTCGTGGTCGAGCGGCTCGTCGAAGTCGGCGCTCGCGAATTGGGACAGGACCCTGCCGATCTGCGGCGCAAGAATTTCATCAACAAATTCCCGCACCAGACGCCGGTGATCATGAATTACGACGCCGGCGACTATAATGCCTCGCTGAAGAAGGCGATGGAGCTTGCCGATTACAAAGGCTTCGCCAAGCGCAAGCGTGAAGCCGCGCGCCACGGCAAGCTGCGCGGCATCGGCCTATCGACTTATATCGAGGCCTGCGGCATTGCGCCGTCGCAAGCGGTCGGCTCGCTCGGCGCCGGCGTCGGCTTATGGGAGTCCGCCGAAGTGCGCGTCAATCCGACCGGCTCGGTGGAAGTGCTCACCGGCAGTCATGCGCATGGGCAGGGCCACGAGACGACCTTCGCTCAGGTTGTTTCGGAACGGCTCGGCATTCCGATCGACAATATCTCCGTCGTGCACGGCGATACCGACAAAGTGCAGTTCGGCATGGGCACCTACGGCTCGCGCTCCGGCGCCGTCGGCATGTCAGCGCTGGTCAAGGCGCTCGACAAGGTCGAAGCCAAGGCGAAGAAAGTCGCCGCCTATATGCTCGAAGCCGCTGAAGGCGACATCGAGTTCAAGGACGGTAAGTTCAGCGTCGCCGGTACCGACAAGACCGCGGCCTGGAATGACGTCACGCTCAACGCCTATATCGCGCACAAATTCTCCGGCCAGGAGCTTGAGCCCGGCCTGAAGGAAGGCGCGTTCTACGATCCGACCAACTTCACATTCCCGGCCGGCTGCCATATCTGCGAAGTCGAGATTGACACTGAGACCGGCAATACGGAAGTGGTCGGCTGGACCGCGGTCGACGACTTCGGCGTGCTGATCAATCC
>DATHPQ010000025.1:0-21336 GCA_035483735.1 Xanthobacteraceae bacterium
CGAAGCCGAGTATCGCTTTGAATCTGGGGCGCCTTATTATCAGACGCTGCGCGAGGGAGACGTTCGAGGCATTCTCATTGCGTTGCGAGATCGCGGCTATACGATCTCTCGCGAGAACGAAGCTCACGTAGAGTCGCCGCCGACGAGTATCGCGGACGAGATCCGCGAGGCACATCGCCAGCGCTCGATGGGCGAGTGACCGTAAGCTGCCTCACTTCATATTTGCTGCGAGATGGCCCAGCTTGGCGGCAAGTGCTGAAACTTGCTCGCGAATCTTTGTGCGCTCCTCGGGTGTCAGTTCAGGCTTATCCAATTCGGCCCAGCACTTCCGAATTGATTCGCGAAGGTGCCGAGCCTCTGATTGCATTTCCTCTCGTTCGGTCATCGCGGAAACGGTGTCGCGTTCTACTTCGGCTCGCTGGTGCTCAGCTTCTGAACGTAGTCGAGAACGAACAAGCGAATGGCACAAGATAGGTTGTCGTGCTGGCGTTCGTTGTCGATCTGCGAAACTAGAGCCGACAGGGTAACACTCCGCACCTCTGCAATCTGCCTGAGAGCCTTCCAGAAAGCATTCTCGAGACTGATGCTGGTCTCGTGGCCGGCGATCGCGATAGAGCGCTTGACGATCGCAGAAGCCCTCCGTTTTTCGACGCTGCTTTCTACAGATTGGATTGACATGGGCGAGCGAGAACTCTCTCCGGAAGGAAAAGCGGATACCGCATAATAACATCCGCCAACGACAAGTAGTTCATCCTCGAACGGCCATCGCTGCCGAGATCCCTCGGATTGCAAGATATTCATCCTTGTCGCCCCGCGATAAGGGAACTGACGCTTCCACAGTGCTCCCAGCGGCATATCCGCGGGAGCGGTGGGTCTCACAAACGTCAGCGGTGATTGGTGAGCGGCGGCTTAGGGCCGCTCGTTTCTAGCCGGATAGAACTGCCGCCTGCGCGCAACGTCCGCACGTTTTACAATACTGCGGTCTATTCCGGTTCTGTTCATGCCAATTCGGGCTTTCATTGGAAAACGCATCGCGTTGAACTTGCATAAAAATGTCTCGAACCAAGAAAATGTCGCAATTGAGCAACATTGTTGTATAAAAGCATCACTTAGGCATCGGCCTGGGGGTGGGACCTTGGGACGGGTGGTTGCCGTTCCTCCGCAATTTCGATTGCAATTTAAACGTCGTTACGTCTCCGGGAAGTTTGAATGTCGACTGCCGAACAGCTTGCCCCGCTCGAACCGGTGGCTACAGCGCCGGCGCCACTCGGCTCGCGGCTGATTGGTCCGGTCGCAGACAGCATGGCGCTTTTCTCGGCAGCGCTTACTCTCCTGGTGCTCTCGGGGACAACTCCGATCGAGCCGATCCATGCATTGGCGACCGCGCTCAATCTATTGAACGCGCTCATTCACGGCAGCCCCGCCGCCGCCGCGACGCCGACCGCGCTGATACACGCCGCGATCGTGGTTTTGCTGCTCGTCGGCAATATCGTGACCGACGCGCTGTTGCTCATGGCGCCGACGCCGATGTCGTCACGGCTGATAGGGGCCATCGCGCTCGGGCTTGCGCTGTTATGGGCCACCGTCACATTCCTGGTGCTCGGCGGTCTGACCTGGATCGCGCCCGTCGATGAGGTGGTCAAGCAGCTCCTGCTTGGCAACGCCGTCACCGGGATTCTCCTCCTCGCCATTATCGGGCGCGAAGTCTGGGTCGTCATCCAGGCACGGCGGCGCGGGCGCGCCGGTTCGCGCCTGCACATTCAGATCGTCAGCCTGTTCGCGGTGATCGCCGCGGTGCCGACAATTCTTATCGCCTTGGTCGCGTCGACGACGCTCGATCGCGGCCTCGACCGTTTCTTCTCGACGCGCACGCGCGCCATGATCGAACAGTCGCTGATCGTCGCCAACGCTTATGTGAACGAGCACGCCGAAGCGATCCGCGGCGAGGTTCTGGCCATGGCCTACGACCTTGGCCGCGCCAAGCCGGTCTTCGATCAGGACCGCGATCAGTTCCGCAAATTCCTCACCGCGCAGGCCACCGGCCGCAATCTCTCCGCCGCCATCATCATCAAACCCGACGGTTCGACGGTCGAGCGCGCCGACGTCATGATGGCGCCGAAAATCGTGCTGCCCTCGGCGCAGCTTCTCAGCGAGACCACCGAAACCGATCCGCAAGTCGCGCTCATCCCCGAGGGCGATCACGTCGCCGCAGTCGTCAAGCTGCACGGCTACGACGATATGTATCTCTACGTCGCCCGCCTGCTCGACCCGCGCGTGGTGCAGCAATTGCGCGCGACGCAGGAGAACGTCGGCGAATATGCCAATCTCGAAGCGCGGCGGCTTGGCATTCAAGTCGCGTTCGCCTTGATGTTCGCGGTCATCGCGCTGATCGTGTTGTTGTCCGCGGCCTGGATCGGGCTCGATTTCGCCAACCGGCTGGTCGCGCCGATCCGCCGCTTGATCGGCGCGGCGAACGTGGTCTCGACCGGCAATCTGAATATTCAGGTGCCGGTGCACCGGTCGGAAGGCGATCTCGCGCGATTGGGCGAGACCTTCAACAACATGACCCAGGAGCTGCGCACGCAGCACGAAGACATCGTGCGGGCGCGCGATCTCATCGACAGCCGGCGCCGATTTACCGAAGCCGTGCTTTCGGGCGCCAGCGCCGGCGTCATCGGCGTCAATGGCGACGGGCGGATTTCCATCCTCAACCGCTCGGCGGAGCGGCTGGTCGGACGAGTCGAAAGCGAAGTGCTGGGCGTGCCGCTCGCCGAAGTCGCTCCTGAACTCGCCGAGATTTTCCTGGCCGCGCGCAACGGCAATCAGCGCCTTGTCCAGCGTCAGGTCGCGGTGTCGCGCAACGGCCAGGAACGAAACTATTCGGTGCGCGTCACCAGCGAGCAGACGACAGAAGCCGAGCACGGCTATGTGATCACCTTCGACGACATCACCGAACTCGTTCTGGCACAGCGTACGTCGGCATGGGCCGACATCGCACGCCGCATCGCGCATGAGATCAAGAATCCGCTCACCCCGATCCAATTGTCGGCCGAGCGGCTGCGCCGCAAATACGGCAAGTCGATCACCGAAGACCCCGCCGTGTTTGATCAATGCACCGAAACCATCGTGCGCCAGGTCGATGACATCAGGCGCATGGTCGACGAATTCTCGCGCTTTGCCCGCATGCCGAAAGCTGTGATCGCCGACGAGGATGTCGCCGAGACCGTGCGCCAGGTAGTATTCCTGTTGCGGGTCGCGCACCCGGATATCGACTTCCACTTCGAACTGCCCGCGGAAGCCATGTCGGCGCGCTTCGACCGGCGGCTCATCTCCCAGGCTCTCACCAATATCGTGAAGAACGCGACCGAGGCGATTGCGGCGGTACCGCCGGCTGAGCTTGGCCGCGGCCGTATCGTCGTGAACACGGCACGGGACGGCAAGGATATCGTCATCGATGTCATCGACAACGGCATCGGCTTGCCAAAGGAAAACCGCGCCCGGCTGTTGGAGCCTTATGTAACGACGCGCGAGAAGGGCACCGGCCTCGGCCTCGCCATCGTCAATCGCGCTTTAGAAGAACACGGCGGCAAGCTTGAATTGCGCGACGCGTCCGACAAAACACCGGGCGCGCGCGGGGCGTGGATGCAGTTGCGCTTTGTCGCCGAGCCGGTGAAAGCGGCCGACGAGACCGCCGAACCACGCGCGGCGGCTGAATAACCAATGTCACGAAACTGATCGAAGCCAAGTGCCGGGTGAAAGAGACTTGCTGAACGAAACGAGCGAAAGACCGAATAATCGGCAGAACTATTACAGGGCGGCGGTTTGACCATGGCATCCGATATCCTAATCGTCGACGATGAAACGGACATCCGCGAACTCGTCGCGGGTATCCTGCAGGACGAGGGTCACGGAACCCGCACGGCCCGCGATAGCGATGAGGCGCTGGCGGCCGTCGTTGCGCGGCGGCCCAATCTCGTCTTCCTCGACATCTGGCTGCAGGGCAGCCGCCTCGACGGGTTGCAATTGCTGGACGGGCTCAAGCAGGACCATCCGGAACTTCCGGTCGTGATGATTTCCGGTCACGGCAATATCGAAACCGCGGTTTCCGCGATCAAACGCGGCGCTTACGATTTCATCGAGAAGCCGTTCAAGGCCGACCGTCTGTTGCTGGTCGCCGAGCGGGCGCTGGAGAATTCGCGGCTGCGGCGCGAGGTGCGCGAGCTCAAACAATTCGCGCCGCTCGCCGCTACGCTGGTCGGACGCTCGCCCGCCGCTAATCAACTCCGGCAGACGGTCGAAAAGGTGGCGCCAACCAACAGCCGGATCTTGATTGTCGGGCCCTCCGGCAGCGGCAAGGAGCTTGCCGCGCGCACCATTCACGGCCATTCGGCGCGCGCCGATGGGCCGTTCGTCGTCATCAACGCCGCCGCGATTACGCCGGAGTATATGGAGGTCGAGCTGTTCGGCGTCGACGGCGGCAATGGCACGACGAGCCGCAAGGTGGGTGCGCTCGAAGAGGCCCATGGCGGTACTTTGTTCATCGACGAAATCGCCGACATGCCGCGCGAAACGCAAAACAAGATTTTGCGCGTGCTCGTCGACCAAACCTTCCAGCGCGTCGGCGGCAGCACCAAGGTCACGGTCGACGTGCGCATCGTGTCGTCGACCAGCCGCAATATCGAAGCCGATATCGCCGCCGGCAAATTCCGCGAAGACCTCTATCACCGTCTCTCCGTGGTTCCGATCCGCGTGCCCGGGCTCTCGGAGCGGCGCGAGGACATTCCCGAGCTCGTCGAATATTTCATGTCGCAGATTTCGCAGACCACGGGCCTGCCAAAACGCAACGTCGGCGCCGATGCGCTCGCCGTACTACAATCGCACGATTGGCCCGGCAACGTCCGGCAGCTGCGCAACAATGTCGAACGGCTGATGATCCTTGCCGGCGGCGAGCCCGAGGCGGTGATCACGGCATCGATGCTGCCGCAGGATGTCGGCTCGATGATTCCCAATATGCCGAATGGTAATGGCGGCGAGCACCTGATGAGTCTTGCTTTGCGTGAAGCACGTGAAGTGTTCGAGCGTGAATATCTTCTGGCGCAAATCAACCGCTTCGGCGGCAACATCTCGCGCACTGCCGAATTCGTCGGCATGGAGCGATCGGCGCTGCACCGCAAGCTCAAAGCGCTAGGGATTGACTAACTTCGATGTCCCGGATCGCTTATGTCAACGGCCGCTACCTGCCGCTGCGCGACGCCAAGGTCCATGTCGAGGATCGCGGTTATCAGTTCAGCGACGGCGTCTATGAAGTCTGCGAGGTCAGGGACGGCCGCCTCATCGACGAGCGGCGTCATCTCGAACGGCTACAGCGGTCGCTGTCCGAATTGCGCATTCACTTGCCGATATCGTTGCGCGCGCTCGATGTCGTCCTGCACGAGACCGTCAGGCGCAACCGCATCGGCTACGGCATCGTCTATCTGCAAATCACCCGCGGCGTCGCGCGCCGCGATCACGCCTTTCCGACGGTGCCGGTCGAACCCAGCATCGTCGTGACGGCGCGCCCGCTGAACAGAGCGCGCAATGAGGCGCTTGCCGAGAAGGGCATCGCCGTCGTCAGCGTGCCGGACAATCGCTGGGGCCGGGTCGATATCAAGACCATCGGGCTTCTGCCCAACGTGCTGGCGCGGCAGGCGGCCATCGAGCAGGGCGCCCGCGACGCCTGGTTTGTCGATCGTGACGGCGCGGTAACAGAGGCGGCTTCCGCCAATGCCTGGATCGTCACTGCGGCCGGCACCGTGGTGACGCGGCCGGCCGACCACGCGATTCTCCGTGGCATCACCCGGACCGTGCTGCTCGACGTTATCAAGGCGCAGGGCCTAAGGCTCGAAGAACGCGCTTTTACCCTGAAAGAAGCCTATGCGGCGCGCGAGGCCTTCATCACCTCGGCAAGCCAGATCGTCCTTCCGGTGGTGCGGATCGACGATCATCCGATCGGCAACGGCGCGCCGGGCCTGCTTGCGACCGCGCTACGCCGGGAATTTCATCGTTTTGCCGAGGCCAGCTAGGTCCGGTTTGGCCAGCTCAGGTTGCTTTTTCCGGCCGTATTGCCGCCAAGTTGGGCTTGCATCGGTCCCCAGGGCGATTTCTAATGGACGGTCCTTTGGGTCCAAACGGCCCGACTTGAAATATGAGGCCGAAAAACGAGAGGACAGCCGAAGACAAAAGAAACGACCCGCGGCATAGGGGTCCGCGGTACAAAAGAACGGAAAAACGGCAATGGCAGCCGAGCGCGCACAAAACTTACAAGACACCTTCCTCAATCACGTCCGCAAAGCCAAGATTCCGCTCACGATCTTTCTGGTGAACGGTGTGAAGCTCCAAGGTGTCGTCACCTGGTTCGATAATTTCTGCGTGCTGTTGCGTCGGGACGGGCATTCGCAGCTCGTCTACAAGCACGCGATTTCGACCATCATGCCGGGTCATCCGGTGCAGCTCTTCGAGGGCGCCGAGGAAGCGCCCTCCGGGGAATAGGTCTTTTTGGAGCCACGACGTCGCGACACGCGCACTGATCGGCTGAGCCCCAAGGACTCGGCAGACGGTCGCTCGACCGGCCGCGCGCTCGTGATCGAGCCGATGCTGCGCCGCGTCGAAGCGCGCGCCAAATCTGGTGCAGGGTCGGCCGATCGTACGTCCACGGCGAAACTCGACGAGGCGGTCGGGCTTGCCCGCGCCATCGATCTCGACGTCGCGCATTCCGGCATCATCATGCTTGGAACGCTGCGGCCGGCGACCTATCTCGGCAAGGGTAAGGTCGAGGAGATCGCCGGCCTCGTCAAAAGCTTCGATGTCGCCATCGTGGTGATGGATTGCGCACTCACTCCGGTGCAGCAGCGCAATCTCGAAGAGCAATGGAACGCCAAGGTTCTCGACCGCACGAGCCTCATTCTCGAGATTTTCGGCCGGCGCGCGCGCACCCGCGAGGGCGCGCTGCAAGTCGAACACGCCCATCTGACCTATCAGAAAAGCCGGCTGGTACGGACCTGGACCCATCTCGAGCGCCAGCGCGGTGGTTTCGGCTTTCTCGGCGGTCCCGGCGAGACGCAGCTTGAAGCCGACCGGCGCATGATCGAGGAGCGGCTTGCCAAGATCGAAAACGAGCTGACCAAGGTCAAGCGCACCCGCGAATTGCATCGCGAAAGCCGCCGCCGGGTACCGTATCCGATCGTTGCCCTGGTCGGCTACACCAATGCCGGCAAATCGACGCTGTTCAATCGCATGACGCGGGCGAGCGTGCTTTCGGCCGACATGCTGTTTGCAACGCTCGATCCAACGCTGCGCGCCGTCGATCTGCCGCACGGCGCGCGCGTTATTCTCTCCGACACCGTTGGTTTCATTTCTGACTTGCCGACCATGCTGATCGCGGCGTTTCGCGCCACTCTCGAAGAGGTGATCGAGGCCGATGTCATCCTGCATGTCCGCGATGTCTCACACGATGACGCCGAAGCGCAATTGGCCGACGTTGAAAATATTCTACGCCAGCTCGGCATCGATCCGCAGAATACGAGCGACAAGCGGTCCTTGATCGAAGTCTGGAACAAGATCGACCGGCTCGATCCGGCCGAGCGGCTGCGGCTGGCGAACATCGCCGAGCGCCGTCGGCCGGCGGAGCGGCCGATCCTGGTTTCGGCGATCACCGGGGAGGGGATCGATACGCTCGACGCGGCGATCGAGGCAAGGTTGAGCGCCGGGCGAGTGCTGATCGAACTCAACCTCGATCCAGCTGACGGCGCCGGCGTCAGCTGGCTGCATCGCCATACCGAAGTGCTCCATAAAGGGCTCGACAATAATGGCCGCATCGCCATGACGGTGCGGGCCGATCCGGAACGGGCCGCATCGGTGCGGGCGAAGTTCGCGCATTGACGGCCGCGGGGGCAAAGCAGCAGATTAGTGACAAATCCTTTGTTATTGGCGGTTTGGGGAGAGCGGGAATGACGACGCGTCGTCGTGCAATGATCGGTGGACTTGCAGCCGCGGCAGTCAGCGTCGCCACCCGCGGCCGGGCGCAAACGCCCGTGCAGATCCGCATCTCAACCGCCGCGCCGCCGTCGGATTTTCTCACCAAGGCGCTCGGCCAGCTCAAGTCCGATATCGATCAGACCGCCGTCGGCCTCGACGTCAGCGTTCACCCGGCATCGACGCTATTCAAACAAGGCACCGAAGTGCCGGCGCTCCAGCGCGGCAATCTCGAAATGAGCACGATGACCAGTTTCGAGATCGCGCAACAGATTCCGGAGCTCGGCTATTTCAATCGAGGTTATTTGCTCGGCGACTACGCCCAGCTCCGCCGCGTTTTCGACGGTGCGATCGGCGGAGATTTTCGCAAGACCGTCGCCGACAAAATGGGGATCGAGATTATCGCGACGCATTATCTCGGCACGCGCCAGGTCAATCTGCGGCAGAAGCGCGATGTCAAAGGCCCGGCCGACCTTGCCGGCGTCAAGATGCGAATGCCGGCGGGGCCGGAATGGCTGCTGCTTGGGCGCACGCTCGGCGTGACGGCGGTACCGCTCGGCATGCCGGAAGTCTATCTCGCTTTGAAGACCGGCACGGTGGACGGGCAGGAGAACCCGTTGTCGATCCTCAACGCGGCGAAATTCTACGAAGTCACCGAAGCCGTCGTGCTGACCGCGCATATGGTCCAGCCGGTCTTTTTCGCCATGGCAAAGCCGGTCTGGGACGCGC
This sequence comes from Xanthobacteraceae bacterium, assembly GCA_035483735.1. Taxonomy (GTDB): domain Bacteria; phylum Pseudomonadota; class Alphaproteobacteria; order Rhizobiales; family Xanthobacteraceae; genus BOG-931. Next base: position 8,740 of record DATHPQ010000025.1, read on the forward strand.
TTAACGCCGATCAGAAAAAAACGCTCGGGAGTGCAGCGCTGAAGGCTGCCAAATCCGGCGACAACGCGCGGCTTGCCGACGAGACCGCCGTCATAGAAGCGCTCAAGGGCAGGGGACTCACAGTCGAGGCGATCGACGTCGCGCCCTTCCACGCCGCGGCGGACCGGATCTACGCCGATTCCGATCTGGCCAAGCAATGGGACGCTGCCGGATTGCAGCGCGCGCAGAAGGCCTAGGGCATGACGGCATCGGACGAGCGGCCGCGCGAGATCGCGTCAGGCTGGGCGTCGCTGACCGCCGCTGCGGCGCGTTTGCGTCATGCCGCCGATTGGGTTGCGATCGCTATGTTCGCAGCTGTATTCGTCATCTTCAACTACAAGATTTTCACGCGCTATTTCGAGCATGACGAGGCGGTCTGGGCCGACGAGGTTCTCGTCATCCTGTTCGTCTGGATCGTGTTCTGGGCGCAGGCCTTCGTGGTGCGCGAGCAGGATCAGATCCGCTTCGATCTCGTCTATCGGCTATTGCCGGCGAAGGCGCAGCGCCTCACGGCAGTCGCGCGCCATGTCCTGATCGGCGGCGTCTTTCTCGTCGCGCTGCCGGGCTCGCTCGGCTATATCCGCTTCCTGTGGCGCGAGCACACGCCGGTGCTCAATCTGCCGCTCGATCTCGTTTATTCCTGCTTCGGCCTGTTCCTGGTCGCTGTCATCGTGCGCGCCTTGTTCGGCGCCGGACAGCTTCTCGGTCCGCGCTGGCGCGATCACATCTGAAAGCGGACCAGGCCGTGGCGGCGGGACTATGGGTGCTGCTTGGTGTCTTTACGCTGGCGGCGGTTCTTGGCGCGCCGCTCGGGCTGGCGATGCTCGCCGCCGGCTATGTCTATTTGATCACCACCCATCAGGATGTCGGGCTGGTGGTCGACCAGACGATGAACGGCCTTTACAACAGTTACCTCCTTATCGCCGTGCCGATGTTCATCTTCGTCGCTAATGTGATGAATGCGAGCGGGGTGATCGGACGCCTCTTGGCTTTCGGCGGCGCCATGGTCGGCCATCTGCCGGGCGGCCTCGCGCAGGTCAATGTCGTCACCAACCTGATCTTCTCCGGCATGAGCGGAAGCGCCGTCGCCGACGCTTCCGGTCCGGGACTGGTGCTGGCGCGCATGATGGCGAAAGAGGGCCGTTATCCGCCGGGTTTCGCCGCGGCGACGTCCGTCGTCTCGGCCACGCTCGGCCCGCTGATGCCGACCTCGATCCCGATGATATTTTACGCGCTGATCGCCAATGCTTCAGTTGGCGCGATGTTTCTCGGCGGTCTCGTGCCGGCGGGCCTGATGGCGATGTCGATGATGATCGTCATTGCCGCGATCGCACGCCGACGGCGCTTCCCACGGGAGAAGCGCCTCAGCTGGGCGGAAACGCTGCCGGTCTTCGGCCGCGCGCTATTGCCGATCGCATTGCCGGGCCTGTTGCTGGGGCTGATCTATTCGGGCGTCACCACGCCGACCGAGGCGGCGGCGATTGCCGCGAGCTACGCCTTGCTGCTGGCCCTTATCGTCTATCGCACGCTCCGCCCGGCGCAGCTTTTCGCCGTCATATCCGACACTGTCCGCGCCACGGCGATGATCGCACTGATCATGTCGGGCGCCTTCGTGTTCAATTATGCGGTCGCGAACGAGGGGGTGCCGCAGCTTATTCAGACGACTTTTGTGCAGTGGAATCTGTCGCCCACGGCTTTTCTCTTATGCGTCGATGGGCTGATGCTGCTGCTTGCGGTGGTTCTCGACGAAATCACGATCCTGCTGGTGATTGTGCCGCTGCTGGTTCCGATCGCGCAGGGGCTTGGCATCGACCTTATTCACTTTGGCATTGTTGTCGTGCTCAATATGATGGTCGGGTTAACGCTGCCGCCACATGGGCTATTGCTGTTCGTTATGAGCGGGCTGACGCGTACACCGCTCGCCGAGATTTTTCGCGAGGTGCCGCCGTTCATTGTCGCTATGCTCGCGAATGTCATCGCGGTCACATTTTTTCCGGAGATCGCGCTATGGCTACCGCGCGCGGCGGGCCTCGTCCAATAGCGCAATTATTCGCCTTTTTTTGCCTCGTCCCAGAGTGCGTCCATCTCGGCGAGCGTCGAGTCCTGCGGCGCCTTGCCTCGCGCGGCCAGCGCTTTCTCGATCGAGGCAAAGCGGCGCTCGAACTTGCGGTTGGTCTCGCGCAGCAGCGCCTCCGGATCGGCGCGTAAATGACGCGCGAGATTGACCGCCGCGAACAACAAATCGCCGACCTCGGCCGCAGCTGCCCCCACCCAACCCTCCCCCGCTTGCGGGGGAGGGTCAGGGAAGGGGTTATCGAGTTCGGCTTCGATCTCATCGGCTTCTTCCCGAATCTTGCGCAGCACCGCGCGCGGATCGTTCCAGTCGAAGCCGACCTTGCTGGCTTTGGCCTGAAGTTTTAATGCACGCGTCAGGGCAGGGAGCGTCACCGGCACGCCGGCGAGCGCGCCATTTGCAACGGTAGCGTTGTGGCCGGCCGCGTTATCCTGCTTCTCCTGCGACTTGATCCGGTCCCACAGGCCTTCGACCGCTTGCGGCCCGTGAGCCTGCAGTTCACCCGCCATATCGCCAAAGACATGCGGATGACGTCGGATCATCTTCTCGGTGATCCCTTGCACGACGTCGCCAAACGAAAATACGCCGCGTTCCTCTGCCATGCGCGCGTGATAGACCACTTGGAGGAGGAGGTCGCCCAATTCCTCCTTGAGATCGGCCATATCGTCGCGCGTAATCGCGTCCGCGACTTCGTAAGCTTCTTCGAGCGTGTAGGGCGCAATCGTCGCAAAATTCTGCGCCAGATCCCACGGACAGCCGGTTCCAGGCGTGCGCAATGCAGCCATGATCTCGAGGAGGCGGCCGATATCGCGCGAAGGAGTCATGACGGGGTCCTGCAAAGGTCTGCGGTGGCGAATAGTGACGAATGTCGGCGGTGGACTTGCCGGCCAGCGCCGGCAGCACGACTTTGGTTCGGTTGTCTGTTCTGTCGATTCAAAACGGGAATTGGTCAATGCCCATCTCAGCCTATGTTCAATCGGCCGTGTTCATGGCCCTTGCCATCGCCGCGCTGTTCGGCGGAGCCGGAACATTCGCTATCCCGGCCTTCTGGATCTATCTGGCGATATTGGCTGCAATCTTTGTGGCTTCATTCGTCGCCCTGGATCCGGATCTGGCCCGAGAGCGCATGCGGCCGGGCGGTCAAAAGCCGCCGATGGCGCTTCGGCTATTCGCTTTCGTCCTTGTTGCCCACTGGCTGATCGCTGGGCTCGACCGCGGCCGTTTCCACTGGAGCGATAACGTGCCGCTGTGGCTGCGCGTCATCGGCTTCATCGCTGTCGCGGGCGGCTACGCGCTCTGCCTATGGGCCATGCGCGAGAACCGCTTCTTCTCGTCGGTCATCCGTATCCAGTCCGACCGCGGTCAACACGTGATCGACAGCGGACCTTATGCCGTCGTCCGCCACCCGGGTTATGTCGCCGGCATCCTCGTCATGTTTGGAAGCGGCCTCGCACTTTGCTCGTGGATCGCCTGGGCATTCCTTGTGGTGTTGAGCGTACCGTTCCTGATGTACAGGGTCGTCGCCGAAGACCGCGTTCTGCAAGCCGAACTGCCGGGCTATCGCGACTACGCCGCGCGCGTGCGCTGGCGGCTGCTGCCGGGCGTTTGGTGAAGTCGGGTAGGCGCCGGCGCTTCATCAGGCGTTTCTCCGGCCAAGCCCGCACCGGGATCGGCATTAGTCCGATTCGCATAAGACATATTATGGAACCTTATCCATATATGCCTGGATTAGTGGGCATCCGCAACAGTGATCGTCATGCCGTCGAACGCCGGCACCACATTGACCGGTAATTTGCCGCGCAGAACCTCGTAGTCCAGATCGGCGTGCAGATTTGTCAGGACGGCGCGGCGCGGCTTGAGGCGCTCGATCCAGCCGAGCGCGTCCGACAGCGAGAGATGGCTCGGATGCGGCCGGTAGCGCAGCGCATCGAGAATCCAGACATCGAGATCGGCCAGAGCGCTCACGCTTTCCGGCGGGATCGTGCTGACGTCGACCGAATAAGCGAAGTTGCCGAAGCGAAAGCCGAGCGAAGCCATATCGCCGTGCTCTTGAAGAACCGGCAGCGCCGTGACGGGACCGCCCTCTCCCGCGATAGTTATCGGCTCGCCGGCCATCAGCCGGTGCTCGGTCACGATCGGCGGATAATCGCTGCCGGGCGGCGCCGTGAAGCAATAGCCGAATTTGTGGTTCAGCGATGCACTGGTCGCTGCGTCGAGATAGACGTCGACGCGACGGCGGTGCTTCATGAACAGCGCGCGCAGATCGTCGATGCCGTGGGTATGGTCGGCATGGTCGTGCGTATAGAGCACGCCGTCGACCCAATCGACGTCGGCGTCGAGCAGCTGCTCGCGCAAATCCGGCGACGTATCGACCAGCACGCGCGTGACGCCGCGTTCGCTATGCCGCTCGACCAGGATCGACGTGCGGCGGCGCCGGTTCTTGGGATTGGCCGGATCGCAATCGCCCCAGCCCAAAGCCGGCCGGGGCACGCCGCCGGAAGAGCCGCAGCCGAGAATGGTGATTTTCAGGGTCATTCAGGCTTTCAGGCAGCGGCGGTTGCCGGGCGGGGCACTTTGGAGAAGAGACGGAAGAAATTCGCCGTCGTTTGCTGCGCGATCTCGTCAAGCGCAACGCCGCGGATCTCGGCGAGCACTTTTGCGGTCTCGACCACAAAAGCCGGCTCGTTACGCTTGCCGCGGAGTTTTCCAGGCGCAAGGTATGGCGCGTCGGTCTCGACCAGCATGCGGTCAGCGGGCAATGCCGCGGCGATCTCACGCAAAGCGGCCGAATTCTTGAACGTCAGGATACCGGTAAATGAGATAGACAAGCCTAGCGCGATAGCGCGGCGGGCGAGGTCGGGGCCGCCGGTGAAACAATGCAGCACTGCGGGGAAGGCACCCTTCCCCGTTTCCTCTTCAAGAATGCGTGCGGTATCGGCGTCGGCCTCGCGGGTGTGGATCACCAGCGGCAATCCCGTTTCACGCGCCGCTGCAATATGAGTGCGAAAGCCGCGCTCTTGCGCCTCGCGCGGCGAGTTGTCGTAATGATAATCGAGGCCCGCTTCGCCGAGCGCGACGACCTTGGACGACTTGGTATGAGCGACCAGATCGGCTACGGTCACATCGAGTTCTTCATGCGCGTTATGCGGATGCGTGCCGACCGAGCAATAGACGTCGGGAAACCGCTCCGTAATCGCGAGGAGTTCGTTAAAGCGTTTCACGCGCGTTGAAATCGTCACCATCCGTTCGATGCCGGCCGCTCGCGCGCGCGCGACCACCGCGTCGAGTTCGTTGGCGAAATCCGGGAAATCGAGATGGCAATGGCTGTCGACGAGCATCTGTCTCTATCTGTTCATTGCGCCGCTTGCTTCTCGGGCTCGATATATCGCGGAAACACCGGCGCCGGAGCAGGAAGCGCCGAACCCGCGGCAATACGGTGTCCACCGCCGAGATACGCGAAACTGCGCTCGCTCTGCGGAATCGCCAACAGATCTAGCAATTTTTCGGCCGAGGCCGGCATGAACGGCAGTGCGAGAATACCGACCTGGCGCAGCACTTCTGCGGTGACAAAGAGCACTGTGCCCTGCCGCGCCGGGTCGGTCTTGGCCAGCGCCCAGGGCGCTTCACCGGCGAAATAGCGGTTGGCCTCCGCCACCACCGCCCAGACGGCATTGAGCACTTGGTGGAGTTGCTGCGTCGCCATGGCCGCGCGCGCTTTGCCGATCATGGCGTCGGCCGCAACGAGAATGGCCTTGTCATTCGCACTGAACGCGCCGGGCTTCGGCAAGGCGCCGCCGAATTGCTTGCCGACCATGGTCAGCGAGCGCTGCGCCAGATTGCCGAGGTCGTTGGATAGATCGGCATTGATGCGGTTGACGATGCCTTCGTGGCTGTAATTGCCGTCCTGGCCGAACGGCACTTCGCGCAGCAGAAAATAGCGCAGCTGATCGACCCCATAGGCATCGGCGAGCGCAAACGGATCGATCACATTGCCGACCGATTTCGACATCTTCTCACCGCGGTTGAAGAGAAAGCCGTGGGAGAATACCCGGCGCGGCACCGCGATCCCGGCCGACATCAGGAAGGCCGGCCAATAGACCGCGTGGAAGCGCACAATGTCCTTGCCGATGACGTGCAGATTGGCCGGCCAATATTTCTTGAATTTCTGTGATTCCGTATCGGGATAGCCGACAGCCGTGATGTAATTTGTCAGCGCATCGACCCATACATACATAATGTGCTTGCTATTGCCCGGTACCGGAATGCCCCAGTCAAAGGTCGTCCGGGACAGCGACAGATCCTTCAGGCCGCCACGCACGAAACTTGCGACCTCGTTCATGCGCTCTTTCGGCAGCACAAAATCGGGCACGTCGCTGTAGAGCTTGAGCAGCCGGTCGGTGAAGGCGGAGAGGCGGAAGAAGTAGCTCTCCTCCTCCACCCATTCGACCGGCGTGCCCTGCGGACCAAGCCGCTGGCCTTTGTCGTCGAGGCGAGTCTCGCTCTCGTCGTAATAGGCCTCGTCGCGCACCGAATACCAGCCGGAATATTTGTCGAGATAGATGTCGCCCGCCGCCTGCATCTTCTCCCAGATCGCGATCGATGACGCGTGGTGGCGAGGCTCTGTGGTGCGGATGAAGTCGTCGTTCGAGGCGTTGAACTTCTTCGCCATCGCCTGAAACCGCGGCACGTTGCGTTCGACCAGCTCGCGCGGCGTCAGCTTCTCCTTGGCCGCCGTCTGCAGCATCTTGATGCCGTGCTCGTCGGTGCCAGTGAGGAAATAGACGTCGTTGCCGTCAAGCCGCATGAAGCGGGCGATGGCATCGGTGGCAATGAGTTCGTAGGCGTGCCCGATATGCGGCGCGCCATTGGGATAAGCGATCGCGGTGGTGACGTAATAGGGCGTTCCGGGCATTTGGCGTCCAACCTCTGGCGGGTTGGTATCAACCCCGCGTAGCCTCGGCAAGCAAGCCGAAAACGTTGAAAATCAGCGGCTTGCGCTCAAGATTGTAGATTTCAGCATCGCGCGCGGCCGCATTCACTTGCTGCCAAGCCTCGGCGAGGCGATCGAGCCGTCCGATATCGTTGGGGCCGCCGCGAAGCCGCCGCGACAGCCAGACATTGACGGTATCGACAAAAGCGGTCAGCGGCCCCGGATCCGTTCCCGCGAGCGCCTCGCCCAGCGCGTGCAGAGCCTTGGCGTCGAGCGCCGGCAGGCGCTCAAGCATAGCAAGCGCCTGCTCGCGCAGCGCCAAGGCGCCCTCGTCCATCAGCGACAGCGCACGCGCGACGCTGCCTTCAGCGGCCGCGGCTGCCGCGATCACTTGCGGATCGTCGGTCTCCACGCCGGTCGCGGCAGCTGCAGCTTGCGCGACGTCGGCATCGGCGAGCGGCCGCAAGGTGAGGATGCGACAGCGCGAGCGCAGTGTCGGTAAGACGCGCGCCGCAGAATGGCTGACCAAAAGCAAGAGCGCACGCTCTGGCGGCTCCTCCAGCACTTTGAGAAGTGCATTGGCGCCGGCGCGGTTGAGTTCATCGACTGCATCGACGATGGCGACCCGCCAGCCGCCCTCGCCCGCCGTCGAGCCGAAAAACGCCACGGTGCGGCGGATATCGTCGACTGCGATCTGCTTATGCAGCACGCCCTTGTCGTTGAGAGTGCGTTCAAGGATGAGAAGATCAGGTTGCGCCTGTGCAGCGATGCGGCGTGCAACCGGATCGCCGGCATCGACGGCGAGGGACTTCGCGGCTGCGACGTCGCGCGCGTCAGGATCCGGGTGCGCGAGCACGAACCGCGCCATGCGATAAGCGAGCGTCGCCTTGCCGATGCCTTGCGGCCCCGCAATCAGAAACGCATGCGGCACGCGGCCGGAGCGATAGGCGGCAAGCAGCGCCGCCTCGGCCGCGGCATGGCCGAATAATTCCGTCGTGATGCGCGGATGCGGCACCTCGTCGATATCATCATCGTCGGTTGCAGCACGCGGGCTCATGATCAGGCGCCGACCTCATGGCGCTGGACATTGCCGCCGAGCGGCGCGGTGACCGGATCAAGCCTCGAGCCGACAATGTTCCAGATCTGGCGCGCTACGGTTTCCCTGCCGCCGCTGGCGTCGACGACGGCGCAGCGCTGCGGCTCCTCGGCCGCGATCGCCAGATAGGCCTCGCGCAGCTTCTTGTGGAATTCGACATTTTCGGACTCGAAGCGGTCCGCCGCCGCCTTGCCGCGGCGCTTTCTGGCGCGCGCCATCCCGACTTCGACCGGAATATCGAGCATGATGGTGAGATCGGGCATCAGATCGCCGATGGCGACGCGCTCGAGGCTTCTGATCAGACGTTGGTCAACCTGCCCGAGAATGCCCTGATAGACGCGCGTCGAATCGACAAAGCGGTCGCAGATCACCCATTTGCCGGATTTGAGCGACGGCAGAATAGTGCACTGGACATGATCGTCGCGCGCCGCGGCGAACAGCATCGCCTCGACGTCCGCCCCGAGCGGCTTTGCCGCACCCGACAACAGCACATGACGGATGATCTCAGCGCCGGGCGAGCCGCCCGGCTCACGGGTCAATTGCACGTGATGACCGAGAGCTTCGAGCCGCAGCGCCAGCATGGCGGCCTGGGTCGATTTTCCCGTGCCCTCCCCGCCTTCCAAAGTGATGAACTTCCCGCGCATCGGCAAAAACTCTATAGGGCCGCCAGATTCGCGTCTGGCGCCAAAGCCACTCGCGTCTGGCACAAAGCCATATGAATCAGATATTTACCGAAACGTCCTTAGAGAAAAACTGAGGCAGGATTCGGCCAGACCCCGCCAATATAGGCCACCGCGCCTCACCGCGCACCCGCTCCCCCCGGCGATGTGGAAGATCACAGCTTGCCGACGCCGGCGCGAAACAGGCCGATCATCATTTCCGTTGCGCCGTCCATGGCGCGCTGTGACATGGTTCCGGTGCCGACGTCGTCGGCGGCCTGCAACGGCACCTCCAGCGCGACACTGTCGCCGCGCCAGACTTTCAGCTTGCCGATTGGCTGACCTTTGACGACCGGCGCCGGCACGGGTCCGTCATAGACGATACGCGCGGTGAGCCGGTCATTGGTATTGCGCGGCATCATCAGGCTGACGGTGCCGGATCCGATCAGCGAAACATAGCTGCTGTCGCCGCCGAATACTTTGGCCGCGCCGATGGTTTGACCTTCAGCAAACAGGATTTTGGTTTCAAAGCCGTGGAAGCCGAAATCCAGAAGCTTCTTTGCTTCGTCGCCGCGCTCCTTATCGTTCCTGGCGCCGCTGAGCACGACGATGAGCCGCAAATTGTCCTGCAGCGCCGAGCCGACGAGGCTATAGCCGGAATCAGGCGTCTCGCCGGTTTTCAATCCGTCGGCGCCGATGCCCATGCTCAAAAGCGGATTGCGGTTTTCCTGGCGAATATTGTTCCAGGTGAAATCGCGGGCGGCGAAATAGGGATAGAACTCGGGATAAGTCTGCATGATATGGCGCGCAAGCTCCGCCATGTCGCGCGCGGTGACATGCATGTTGGGATCAGGCAGGCCGGTCGAATTGGTGAAGACCGAATTCTCAAGCCCGATCTCCTTGCCGCGCTTGGTCAGCATGGCGCCGAAACTGCCTTCATTGCCGGCAAGCGCCTCGGCGATGGCGATACAAGCGTCGTTTGCGGAATCGACAACGATGCCTTGAATCAGGTCGGACAGTTTGATGCGGCTATGGATCGCGGCAAACATGGTCGAGCCGTGTGACGGCGCGCCGCCCTTGCGCCAGGCGTTCTCGCTGATGATGTATTCGTCGTCGAGTTTGATGTGGCCCTGCCTGATCTCATTGAACACGTATTCGAGCACCATGAGCTTGGCGAGGCTTGCCGGCGCGAACGGCTGATCGCTGTTCTTCTCGAACAAGAAACTATTGCTGTCGGGATCGAGCAGTGCCGCCGAAGTGCCCGCGGTCTGAAACCCTTCGCTCTTGGTCGTCACCGGCGCAGCCTGCGCCGACGGCAGCGCCTCAATTAAAGCGGCGCAAACGGTGAGTGCGGCGGCTAACGCGCCGATCGCGGCCGTGGGCCATCCCTTCCCCCAAAATAAGCTGCGACGCGCCTTCGTCACCCTTGCCTCCGCCTCAAGATTGCAACGCGTTATTTTCGCAAAAGTTAGCCGCAGAACATAGAGCGGCGAAGTGCCTATCCCGCTCGGCGCGAAAATGCCGCGCCACACCCCGTGCCAATCCAACCTCAATTGGATCAGTAGAGCCCGCGGCCGTTGAGAATCTGCACCGTATCGTCGGTATTCGGTGACGCGTCAGCATCCGACAACGAAGGACCGATCGAGCCGGTGCTGGCGACGCGGGCGTGAGACGGCACGGTCATCGCCAACGGTACGATTCGCGTCGCGGCGGCAAGCTTGACCGCGCCAGGCACGGGTGCCGGCTCGTCTTGGCGCAACGTCGCCTCGAGGAGACGGTCGTCCGAACCGTCGAGCTGCGCCGGCCCGACATATTCGACGCGCACCATGGTGGTGCCGCGATCGATGAAGCCAAGGAGCTGGGCCGCGTGCTTGGAGACGTCGAGAATGCGGTTGGCGGCATAGGGGCCACGGTCATTGACGCGCACGATCAACGAGCGGCCGTTACGCAGATTGGTCACCCGCGCGTAGCTCGGCAGCGGCATGGTCGGATGCGCGGCGGAGATGGCGTTGAGGTCGAAAATTTCGCCGTTTGCCGTGGAACGACCGTGGAAATCGTCGCCGTACCAGGAAGCCAATCCCTCGGCGCGGTAGTGCGGATCGAGCTCGGGAACATAGAGCCTGCCGGCAACCATGTAGGGCGAACCGACGCGATAGACGCCGCCGCCTTTGGGCACCGGATCGCCGGGATCGACCAGGCGCGCGCTCGCAGCGACGCCGTAACGCGGATCGATTTTGCTGTTATCGGCGCAGTTGGCGAGGAAGAGGCAGAGCACGGCGCTAGCCGCAACCGGGACCAGCCGCCTGCGCACGCCGATGGACGCAATGTACCCGACTGCCGCCCGTACCCGACGCCGCATAGTCCCCCATCCCACCCGGAAAGGTATCGGATTCCAGCGTGGTGAGATTGTGGCCAAAATGGGCGCACGCGAGCCGATAGTGAATAGACCATTGCTATCGGGCCATTTTCACCGCGCTCTACGAGCCATTTATCGCGCCTCGGTTCGCCTTGGCGCGGCATACCGACCGCGCCGGCGATTTGGGCAGCTGTGACCACTTTTTCAAATTTTCCGGGTAGCTTTACGCCGCGGCTCGATCTAATCCGAAGCCGCGCGTGGAAGGGTGGCCGAGTGGTTTAAGGCACCGGTCTTGAAAACCGGCGGGCGCGCAAGCGTCCCGTGAGTTCGAATCTCACCCCTTCCGCCATCGCACTGTTCGCATTTGTTCGCTTTTGTTCAGTAAGCCCCTTTAAAATATAGGTTTCTTGCGCTAGACTCTGATCGTCGCCATTCACTCCGGTTCGCCCCTACCCACGAAATTTAGTGAGTAGGGAGTAAGGTTGGAGTATGGCGGACACTTGGTCGAGTTTAGCGGAAAGGGCTGATGGGGCTGATCGGCAAGCTCACGGCGGTGCGGGTGGCGCGCGAGAAGCGGCCGGGCTTCTACAGCGACGGCGGCGGCTTGTTTCTGCAGGTCGGCAAGTCCTCCACGAAATCTTGGATCTTCCGCTACTGGGTACCCGAGCGCGATCCGTTGAGCGGTAATCTCGTCGTCGATGCGACGACTGGCAAACGCCGCGGCCGCGTGCGCGAGATGGGATTGGGCTCTCTCATCACGGTCTCGTTGCAGGATGCGCGCGAGCGCGCCTTGGAGTGCCGACAATTTCGCGAGAAAGAAATCGATCCCATTGCCGCGCGTGAAGCATCGCGACGCGAAGCCGCTTTACAGAGCGCAAAGTCGCTGACGTTCAAAGATGCCGCGGCGGCTTATATGGCCGCGCACCGCGTCGCCTGGAAAAACGACAAGCACGCCGCACAATGGCCCGCGACCCTGAAAAACTACGCCTACCCGATCATCGGCGACCTGCCGCTGCAGCTGATCGACACGACACTGGTCATGAAAGTGATCGAGCCGATCTGGTCGGAAAAACCCGAAACGGCAAACCGCCTGCGCGGCCGCATCGAAACCGTGCTCGATTGGGCAACCGTGCGCGGTTATCGTCAGGGCGAGAACCCAGCGCGCTGGCGCGGCCATCTCGACAAGCTGCTTCCGGCGCGATCAAAAGTGCGCAAGACCCGCCACCACAGCGCCCTGCCCTACGCTGAATTGCCGGACTTCATGGTCAAGCTGCGCGCGCAAGATGGGATCGCCGCGCGGGCGCTTGAATTCGCGATCCTGGCCGCTGCGCGGACCGGAGAGGTGCTTGGAGCGCGATGGTCAGAAATCGATTTGGAGGGCCGCTTGTGGACGATCCCCGCGGAGCGCATGAAAGGAGAGCGCGAGCATCGCGTGCCGCTCAG
>DATHPQ010000026.1:0-16861 GCA_035483735.1 Xanthobacteraceae bacterium
TCAGCGGCAGTGCGCTCGGAATGCACGATGCCGCGGCCCGCTGTCATCAGATTGACCGCGCCGGGCCGGATCGGGAGCGCCGAGCCGAGACTGTCGCGATGCACGATTTCGCCGTCGAACAGATACGTCACCGTCGACAGCCCGATATGCGGATGCGGGCGGACATCGACGCCGTCGCCGGTGCGGAAGATCGCCGGTCCCATATGGTCGAAGAAGATGAAAGGGCCAACCATGCGCTGCCGCGACGATGGCAGCACGCGATGCACCTGAAAATCGCCGAGATCGACCGTGCGCGGCACGATCACCCGCGCGATGGCGTCGGTCGACGGCGCATCACCCAGAATGGGATCCTTGGCTGGAAAGAAGCTCATGAGAAGCCTCGCTTTCTCGCCTCGCTCTGTTGCCTCACAGCGTGGCCTTTATCCTAGAGACTCGTTGTGACGCCTGTCATTCACGATTTCGCGTGCGATTTGCTGTGCCTCAACGCTTTAGCCATGCGGCTTTCGCATCGCGTCCACAATGAAGCGCGGCTGCGCAAAGGCGGCGACATGCATTTCCGGCGTCCAATAGCGCGTCTCGAAGCTGCCGGCTTTGCGGTAACGCCGGGCGATGGTGGCCGCCGAATGCCGCCGCAGCCGCTTGTCATCACTGGCAAAGCCCATCGCCATATGGCCGCCGATATAGGTCGGGATCGCGGCGACATAGCAAGTGGCATCGGCGAACAGTTTTCGGAACTTCGCGATCGATGAGACAAGCTCGCGCCTCTGAAAGAACGGCACGCCGTTTTGCGTGACAAGCACACCGCCCTTGGCGAGGCAGCGCCGGCAATCGGCATAGAATTTTGCGCTGAACAGGATCTTTCCCGGCCCCTGCGGGTCGGTGGAGTCGACGATAATCACATCGAATCTCTTATCAGTCTTGCTCATGGTCTTGGCGACGAATTTGGCGCCATCGTCGATGATGGATGTGAATCGCTTGTCAGCGAAAACCGGCCGTGTGAATTCGGGAAAGTGCCTTTTCGCGAATTCGACCACTTTCGGATCGATCTCGACCTGGGTGAGACGTTTCACCGATTTGTGCTTGAGCGCTTCCTCGGCGATGCCGCAATCGCCGCCGCCGACGATGAGCACTTCGCGCGCTTGGCCGTGGGCGAACAGCGGCACATGCGCCATCATCTCCTGATAGATGAATTCGTCCCGTTTCGTGATCTGCGTGGCGCCGTCGAGCATCAGCATCTTGCCGAAGAAAGGCTGCTCGAACAGGACGAGGTGCTGATGCGCAGTCCTCTCTTCGTGGAGCACTTTGTCGACCGCGAAAGTCATGCGGAAGCCGAGATCGTCGAACAGCGTCTCGGCGATCCAGCGTTTTTTCGATAATGCTTTCGCCAACGCGCCCTCCATAAAGCAACGGCCGGGTTCAGGCCCGGCCGCTCGATCGCCTTTGCCGCATCGCGCCGACCGGGCCGATCAGACCTTGTTTTTCCCGCGTAGCAATTCGTTGACGCCGACGCGCTTTGCCGAGAATGCATCACGCAACACCGGAATGCACTTGTCCGGTTCGGCCGTGCCGCACATGAACACATCAAGCGCGGCGTAGCCCGCCTCGGGCCAAGTGTGGATCGAGATGTGGCTTTCCGCCAGCACCGCGACACCGGACACGCCGGTCGGCTGGAAGTGGTGCAAATGAATGTGCAGCAGCGTCGCGTTCGCAGCCTCGACGCAGCGGCGCAGCGTCGTCTCGATATGGTCGATATCGTTGAGGCGCTTGGCGCCATGCAGATCGATGATCAGATGCACGCCGGCGCAGCGCACGCCGTTGCGAAGCGCGAAATGGTCTTTCGGAATCTGAAATTCGGTGTTCGCGGGGCTTTGGCGAGCGTCCTCGATCGCGGAGGCGGCCACTTTCAATTTGCTTTTCTTGTCTTCTTTTCGGGCGGTACCTGGGACTCCCAAGCCCTTCACCGATCGCAAGAGGGCGTTCTGGCTCATGCCGTCCTCCCCAACCAGATAAGAAACCCGAGATGCCGGCAATCCGGCGCCACGGCAAGCGAAACACGGCAAGCGAAACACCGAAAACGAAAGCCGCCCGATCAGTCCCCGCGAACCGACCAATAGCGGCTGAATTCCACATAAATACCAGCCGTATATAGTCAAGTAGATTCTGCGAGAAAACCTTTAACGCTTTGTCACGATCGTTGCTCCATGCCGTGAAAACCCGTGAACACGCGACCGCGCTGTTCTTTCGCGCCAGCCTCTTGCCGAACGGCTGACGGCGGCTAATGTCGCGCCGGGCTACGCATAACCACTGCAATGGGGGGCAGGAAATGTCCGCTTTCGCACGACTGCAAAGCGCTTCACGGCAATCGACGCGGCATCGCCTTTATCGTGGATGCGCCTGCTGCGAGATCGCGGAAGTTCCGGCAAATCCGGCGCGCCGCAATTTTCTCGCCGGCGGCATTACTGCGCTTGGCCTTGGCGGACTTGGTCTTGGTGGACTTGGACTGAATGCCGCCACTCCGCGGCCGGCCGCGGCGCAACCGGCCGCGCCAAAACTGCGCATCGACGTGCATCATCATTATTTGCCGCCGGTTCATGCAGCAGCAATGACGAAGAATCGCGTCGGTGCGCCGCCGCCCGCTTGGAGTCCGCAGCTCTCGCTGGCCGACATGGAAAAAGCCGGCGCCACGACAGCGGTGCTCTCACTGATGCAGCCGGGCGTCTGGTTCGGCGACGCCGAAGAAGCGCGGCAGCTGTCGCGTGCCTGTAACGATTATGGCGCGCAACTGCGCAGGGACTATCCCGGCAAGTTCGGCCTGTTCGCCGCCATTCCACTGCCCGATACCGAGGGCAGTCTGCGCGAAATCGAATATGCGCTCGATGTGCTCAAGGCCGACGGCATCGGGCTGTTCACGAGTTACGGCGATAAATATCTCGGCGATCCGGCCTTTGTGCCGGTGTTCGAGGAGCTCAATCGGCGCAAAGCCGTAGTCTACACGCATCCGACCACGCCGGTCTGCTGCACGAATATGATCAAGGGCGTGTCGCCCGGCACCATCGAATTTGCCACCGACACGACACGCACCATCGCGAGCCTGATCTTCGGCGAGGGCGGCACGGCATTCCGTTGCCCGGATATTCGCTTCATCTGGTCGCATAGCGGCGGCACGCTGCCGTTTTTGATCGGCCGCCTGATCCGCGAACAGGTGGTGAAGAAGGATCCGCGGATGCCGGACGGCCCGGCACCGATCGTGCAGAAATATTTCTACGAAATCGCGCAAGGCAATCTGCCCGGCCAATTCGCGGCATTGTTGGACATGGTTCCCGTCTCGCAATTGATGTTCGGTTCGGATTTTCCGTTCCGCAAAGGGATCGAGGCCGCCGATGGCTTTGCCGCTTACAAATTCACCGATGCCGAGCGCGCCTCGATCAATTCCGGGACCGCGCTCAGCCTGATGCCGCGGCTCGCGACGTGAGCGCAGCGTGGCGGGCTGTCTGCACGCCAAGATTGTTTGATATTTTTGCCTTCGGCTGGTCTATATCTCGTGCCAAATCAAAGTCCCTGGCTAAATTCGGGTCGTGACACGAAGAGGGGGAAGGGCATGAACCGCATGTTGGGAGCGGGCGTGTTGTTGGCGCTGGCGGCGGTGATGCCGGCGCAGCAGGCGGCGCACGATCGCAGTCGCTCGCGTCAACTTTAACTGTTCACGGCGTCCGCCGGCGCAGACGGCATCGGCTTTTTGACGCGGGCGCGGAAAAAGCTGAGCACCCGCCGCGCGGTATCGGTGTGCAGCTTGTTGAAACTGTTCAGCGCCTGGTCGAGATCCTTTGCCGACATGCCGCGGTCGGCGGCGCGCAGCAGCAAGATCGCCTTGGTCGTCGACGGTGACAGGTCGGCGACTTTGGCGAGGATCAAGATGATCTCGGCGCCGGGATCGAGCAGCGCGCGCTCCACCACGTCGATCGGCGTGTCGCACATGATCGACAGCGCAATTGCGGTCTCCTCGAACTTGCGGTCGCGCGCATATTCATAGACATCGGATTCAGTGATGCGGCGCAGCCGATTCTGCCGCTCGACGGCGTCCTGGGCGGCGGCGAAATCGGGCGACGCGTAGCGCGTCTCTTCGCGAATGCCGCTGACGACTTCGGCGACGACGCCTTCGATGGTCATCTTGGCCTGCGGATTTTCCGCCGAAAGTCGCGCGCGCACCGTGGCCGAGGCTTTTTCGAGCAAGAGCAGGAAATGCGCGCGGGGAATATCAGGACGCAGGCCGACAACGGTCGCGAGCCCGTCATCGTCGGCGGAGCGGTTGACCAGCATGCGGAAGCCGGCGTCGGAAAAGCGCGCGCCGGTGTTTCTCACCACGGAGTGGATGACTTCGTGGTCGCCGCGTTCGACAAGAACATTGGTCACCGACTCGCTGAGCGTGCGGCGCCGCGAGATCGCCAAGAGGTGCTTCTGACCCTTGGTGCCGGCGCTGATCAGGAGGTCGCGCTCATCAAGCCGATCCGACAAAGACAGCACCGAGCCGGCGACGTCGATATCATCGTCGAACGCCAGCATATGGATGACGTTCGACGGCGCATTGGCGATCGGCGCCAGGCGCTCGGCCAATTTGGCGCGGGCCTTGTTCTCGATGGTGTTGACCAGCCGCGCCATGACATCGTCGAAGACGCCGATCTGCTCTTCGGAATAGCTCTCGGCATTGTGGACGAAGAGATCGGTGACGCG
This sequence comes from Xanthobacteraceae bacterium, assembly GCA_035483735.1. Classification (GTDB taxonomy): domain Bacteria; phylum Pseudomonadota; class Alphaproteobacteria; order Rhizobiales; family Xanthobacteraceae; genus BOG-931. The sequence goes on from DATHPQ010000026.1 coordinate 4,729, forward strand.
GGAGAGGATATCGACCCGGCGGGGAATGCTCCCCGAGGTCAGCGCGGCTTCGAGCTCGTCGAGGAGGGGGAGGCTACGCATCACAACTCCGGACGCCGCAACGCCATTGATTCAGTAGGAACAATGCATTGGGAACGGTGAATAAAGCCTTTCCCAGCCTGCCAGCGGCGCGTGTATCAGGGCGTGGCGGCCTGCCGACCCCAGGTTAACGAGCCAATAACATTCGCGAAAAAGGGGTGCGAACCGCACCAGGATCAGGGTTAGGGCGCGGGTTAGGGCGTGGGGCGGCGTCGGATTTGAGGTGCGATGACGATGCCCATGCGATTTTGCACCTCGGCCGGGACGCGGTAGTCGCGGATGACCGGACGGGGGTCGCGCAGCCCGCAGGATTCGCGCTGGACGATGAAACACCACAGCGCGTGGCTCGCCTCCTGGACCAGTCTCGCCCGGGTCTTACCGCTTTCGGGGTGGTCCGGAGCCGGGCCGCCAGCCCCGTGGTCGTATGGAGCCACACCGTCGTAAGCGGCGAGTGCGGCTAGCGCCGCCTCGAGCGCGCGGCCCAGACGGCCGAGCGCGGACGCCTGTTCTTGTGCGATTTCATAATCGAGCGCGACGACGACGCGCCTTGCGCTGCCGGGAGCCGGGCGTAAAGTCATGCCAACATCATAAGAAGGTTCAGGGAAAGCGCGGAGGGAAATATGCGTCGTCTCGTTATACTTGTCATCGGTGTTTTGGCGCTCGCTGCGAGCGGCCGCGTGGCATTCGCGGAAGACACGCTTAAAGTGGCCATTCCGCAAAAAGGCGCCTGGGACGCCGGCCTCGTCGAGCTCGGGCAGCGCGGCGGCATTTTCAAAAAGCACGGGCTCGTTCTCGACACGCTCTATACCGCGGCCGGACCGGAATCGATCCAGGCCCTGATCGGCGGCAGCATCGACGTCGCCGTTGCATCGGGCGTATCGGCTGCCGTCGGTACCTTCGCCAAAGGCGCGCCGATCCGCATCATATCAAGTGAAATGACGGGTGCCCCGGATCTCTATTGGTACGTGCCGGCGGATTCGCCGATCAAGACCGTCCAGGATTTCAATGGCAAGTCGATCGCGTTTTCGGCGGTCGGTTCGTCCAGTCATGCGTCCGTCCTGGCGCTGATCGCGCAATATCATCTCACCGCCAAGCCGCAGGCGACCGGCAATATCGCAGCGACCATCACGCAGACCATGACCGGGCAGGTCGATGTCGGCTTCGGCGCTGCGCCGTTCGGCCTCGATCTCGTCGAACAGGGCAAGACGCGGATCGTCGCGAGCGGCTCCGATGTCGCTGCGCTGCGCACGCGCGTCGTGCGCGTCAACCTCACCGGCGCGCAGACTCTGGCAAATAAGCACGACGCCATCGTCCGCTTCATGCAGGCCTATCGCGAAACCGTCGACTGGATGTATTCGAGCCCCGACGCCTTGAAGATCTACGGCGAATATTCCGGCCTGCCGGATTCCATCGTGCAGCGCGTGGTCAAGCTCATTCCGAAGGAGGCGCTGCAGACCGACCAGATCAAGGATCTGGATGGCGTGATGGCCGATGCCGTGGCCCAGAAATTCCTGACGGCGCCGCTGACGGCGGACCAGGTCAAAGAGCTCGTGCAAATTCCCAAATAACTTTTGGACGGCAAATAACTTTTGGATGGCATGTCGCGAAGTTAGCGCGTCCAAAAGCTAGCGAGTCCACTTCACCACCGAGACACCGGCCGCGGCATCGAGATCGCGCCGCGGGCCGGGCTTGAGCCCGTGCCGCGCCAGCACATCCTCGGGCGTCGCGTTCGGCCCGACTTCGGTAAATGGCGGCAAGCCGCCGGGGATGCGCGCGTTCGCGGCGCGGGAGAGGTCAAAGGCGTCGTAAAGCGGCAGGAACATGCTGAACACTTCCGGCCCGCCGATAATGGCGATGGTGCCGTCGGTAACGCCAAGTTCGCTCAACGCCTGATCGAATGACGCGCCCATCGGATTCCAGCGCAGCGCGTTGGGAAATTCGGTATCGGGGACAATCGCTGCGACCTGCCGCGTCAGCACCAGGCGCTTGCGCTTCCCGGCGCGCGGACCGCCTTCATGCGAATGGCGGCCGTGGACGATGGCCGCGGCGCGGTCGAGGCTCGTCTGGAAAAAATGCTGGTCTGCGTCGTTGCGGATCGACGCCGGCATCTGGCCCTTGCTGTCGGCCAGCATGCCGTCGGCCGAAACGATGACATAGCCCTCGATGCGGCGCACGGCGACGAAGCCGAGATCAGAAAACGGTCAGATATTTCAGCAGCGACAGCACGCCGATGATGATGACGATGATGCGCACGATCTGTTTGGCGCGACCGTCGATCGGCAGCATGTTCACGAGATAGAGGACGAGTATGATGACAAGAAAGGTGATCAGGAGGCTGATGAGGATGGACATGAAAATCCCCGGTTTGACGTCGCTGAATTGATTCCATCTTTCGGGAGGGCGCACAATGTCTTTTCACGGGCGAGGCTGTATCGGAACTCATTCGGGCCTATAATTGCCGAGTCTCGGGAGCTCGCGGGTAACCGCTTGAGCCGTAATGGAGGCCGCGATGTCGGAAGAGCCGAGCCTGATCATGATTCAATTCCTGGCCTGGGTGGCCGACCGGCCGCGCAATTACGCGCAGACTATGGAAGCCTGGCGCAGCAGCTGTCCGCGGCTTTCGGTATGGGAGGACGCGATCATCGAGGGCCTCGTCCGCATCGAGAGCAATGCCAATCGTACCGTGTGCTTGACCAAGCGCGGCTCGGCAGTGCTCGAACGAACCCATCCGCAAACGGCCGCCGAGACTGAAAATCAAACTCCGCGCGTCAAGGTTCAGGCCAAGACGCCGGTCGCCGCCCACTGCGCCGCATTCTAGCCGCAAGCGCCTGTCGCGAGTTGCAAGCCGCCCGCCTGCCGCGGCGCTGCCGCCTGAAAAAATCCAAGGACATTGCCGCATGAATGGACTACCGCCGGACGTGCAGACCAAGGCGCTCGAATTCATCTCGCAGGGCTGCATTTTCACGCTGATCGTGACCATCGCGCTCCTGGCCTGGGTGGCGTCCGGCGTGGATTTCTCCAACGAGATCCCCCGCGTCGGCGCGATGGTCTGCCTGACATTGTCGGCGGCCTATGGCGTCGCCGGGCTCGCGGTCATTCCGCTGGTGCAGGAGGGGCGGCGGCCGGGGCAATCCAATTTCGAGGTCGATGCGCGCTATTCGCTGTTCGGCCGCCGCTCGTTGCGGCTGAAGTCGGTCTTGATGCCGCAATACGTCCTGTTGCTCTTGGGTATCGGCTTCTACATCGCCGGCATGATCGATTGACCGGAGCATGATCCCGAAAAAGCCTGTCCTCGGACTTCGATCCGGGGATGGCAACCGGTTTTCGGCAAAGATCATGCTCTAAAAAATCTGGTTTCAGCTTAAGACCGGTCCGCCGGGCTGCGGCGCGATATCGAAGGTGTTGATCACAAGCCCGACCATTCCATAGAAGCCCGCGCAGCTCACGGCCTCAATGAGCCCATCGCGGCCGAGAGCCGATTGGGCGCGCTCGAATGTTGCCGCGCTGAGCGTCTTGGTCGCCTGCAATTCGCCGACGATGTCATAGATCAGCGCTTCGTCGTTATGCTTGAAGTCCGGGCGCTTGCGGGCGCGAATGGCGTCGATCGTTTCGGGTGCGAGTCCCGCGGCGCGCGCCAGCGGCTCGTGGACCGACCAAGCATAATTTACGGAGCCGTCGCGGCACATCAGCAAGATGATCAATTCGATCAGCCGCTGACTGAGCTTGGCCGAGGAGCGCAAGTAATTGGTCAGCGCATTTGCCGCTTCAGCGATTTCCGGAATGTGCATCCAGATGGCGAAGGGGCCGCTTATGCTCGGGCGCGGCCGCCGGCGCGTAATGTCGTCGTAAAGCGCCTGCTGACGTGGGTTGAGTGCCGCTCTTTGGATATCCTCGATACGAGCCATGATGCGAGCCTTGTTTGTTTGCGAGCCTTCCGGCTTCTCCTTTGAGCGGGTTTTAGATAGCAAAAAAGCGCGACTGGAACGCCCTCCAGCCGCGCTTGGTGCGAGATCGAGTTCTCGTCAGCTCAGCACGTTGTACTTCTTGAACCAGCCGACCATCCGGTTCCAGCCGTCTTCGGCCGCATCCTTGCGGTAGCTCGGCCGGTAGTCGGCATGGAAGCCGTGCGGGGCGCCCGGATAGATGTGGAATTCGGCGGTCTTCCCCGCGGCCTTCAGCGCTGCTTCCATCGTCTCGACCTGATCGACCTTGATGCCGGCATCTTCGGCGCCGTAGAGCCCGAGCACCGGCTCTTTGACGTCGGGAGCGAGTTCGATCGAGCTTTTCGGTACGCCGTCGCTCTTGTCGACGAGCGTGCCGTAGAACGCGACGCCTGCTTTCAGATCGGGATTGTGCGTCGAGTAGTGCCACACGTTACGGCCGCCGCGGCAGAAGCCCATGATGCCGAGGCGGTTGCCGTCACCGCCTTGCGACTTGGCCCAGGCCACCGTGGCATCGAGGTCGGCGAACAGCATGCTGTCGGTCTCGGCATTCACGATCGGAAACAACTTTGGCATCTCGTCGATCTTGGTGAGATCGACGCCGCTGCGGAAATAGTAATTGGGCGCGACCGCGAAAGCGCCGAGATGGCCGAGGCGGCGGACAACGTCCTTGATGTATTCGTGCAGGCCGAAAATCTCCATGCAGACGAGAACGATCGGCGGGTTTTTCACGCCGGCGGGACGGGCGTAATAGACCGGCATGTCGCCGCCCGAGACTTTCACCGTGGCATCGCCGACATCGAGACCGGTCGCGTCGGTCTGGATGACGTCGGCGCGCACCGGACCGGCGGCGAGCGTGTAACCCGCGGCGGCGGCGGCTGAGCTTGTCATGAATCCGCGCCGCGACAACGGCGGCATGACTTTGGACAGTCCGACAATGTCGGACGGCAGGCTTTGCTTGTTCATGTGATATCCCCGGGGCGATGGCGCCGCTGGATGAAAGAAGACTGTGCTGCGGCACGGCTAAACTAACACCAGTGCGCGGCCACTTAAACCACTCTGGTTCCATCACATAAACGTGCGGACGGGCGGTAATGGCGGGTTGCTTTGGTCGCCGCAAGCGCCTATTGGGAATTCAAACCGGCGTTTGAAAAGGAGCGGCCCTACGCGGCTGGGATATTGGGCAAGTCATGACGCGACCTTCCGAAGTCACCCGCGACCGCATCATGAAGGCCGCCGAACGCCTGTTCGCCGAGAAGGGCTATGACGGCACCAGCATCCGCGCCATCGTCGCCAAGGCGCGGGTCAATCAGGCCGCCATCAATTACCATTTCGACGGCAAGGACGGACTCTATCGCGAGGTGCTGCGCGCGGCGTTCCGCAGCATGACCGAGAATCAACTCGCGCATGCGCAGGACGTGAAAACGCTGTCGCGGGAGTCGGCACTCGACGAATTCATCCGCCGGCAGCTTCACCCGCTGTTGGCGCGCGACGAATCGAGCCGCCACATGCGCATTTTCAACTGGGAAACCGTGCGGCCGACGCCGGTGTTCCGCAGCCTGGTCGCCGAGGAGGCGTCGCCGTTCCTCGGCATGGCCGCCGATCTGGTGCGCCGCTTCATGCCCGAGGCTGACCGTAAGACATTGACGGTGGCCGCGATCTGGCTGATCGGCCAATGCAGCGTGTTCGTGCGCAACCGCGACCGCCTTGCCGAGCCCCCGATCGGGCTCGAACTCGATGACGCCATGGTCGAATGGCTCGCCCTTTCGATCAGCCGCTGGGTGATGGCCGGTCTGGGCGGGCCCGCCCCCCGCGGGAACTGAATATTTCCGGGTGTTGCTGGATCTGCCGAAAACCGGGGAATGCCCCAAAAATTCCTTTTTCCCGGCCAGCCTGCGCCCAGAACAGATGTTTGAAATTCAATCGCGCGTTTGAAAAAATGCAGCCTGACGATGCGGCCGAACGGACGACCAAGGGAGCGGGGTCATGGAGGGCAGAGTCGTGGAGGATAAGGCGATGCGGCAGGATCTGGTCAAAACGAATTCGGGCAAGCTGATTGCCGGAAAGTTGGTAACCGGGCACGGCGCGCCGTTCTTGGCGCGCTTCGTCGGCAAATTCGTCCTCGACATCATGCCGGCGGCGCTGGCGAGCGTTATCGGCGGGTTCCTGTTCACCCAATATCAGTTCGGCCATGCGCCGGCGAAGCCTGTGCTCGAACAGGTGACGCCGGCTTCGGCCGAGATGATGGCGCTGGTCCGCGACGAGCACGCCATGATCGTCGACTATCTCAAGACCCAGATGGCGGCGGAAAAGTCTCGTGTCGCCGTCCAAGACGCCGATCTGGCGCGCGCCCAGGAAGACTCCAAGGTGGCGGACACCAAGGCGCCGGCGGCAGCGCAGACTGTCGCGCTTTTGGACGTCAAAACTCAGGCGCAACCTCAGCCTGACGGCGTTGCCACGCCGCGCCGTGGGGCGGCGGTCGCGGCGACCAAGCCGATTGTCTGGCATTCGAAGCCGCAGATAGCCCAAGCTGCGCCTACCGTGCCGACGCCGATGCCGCGTCCGCCGATCGTGATCGCGCAAGCGGATCCTAGCCAGGACGCGCCGCCGTCCGACCGGCTGGCCAGCGACCCTGATTCGCTGCTCGGCAAGGCCCTCGATCTTAAGGACCATGTCGTTGCCGGCGCCCGGCATGCCGTCTCGGCGGTTGGGGATATGTTCGCTTCGCTGGGCGGAGCGTTGAACCCACAGGCCTCGTTGCCGCGTCAATTCAGTCAGAATTAATTGGCTTGAGGGCGCGCTCAGCTACAGGGTTACCGTTTCCGGCACCGATCTGATGCCGTTTGGCCACAGCCCCCAGTTTTCACAGGTTCCGCGTCTTGCGGGCTAAAGTGACGGCCGGTAAGCCATATTTGCGACGGAACTGGGAACCGGCTCTGGGGCGAGAGGTTCTGCAAGAATTCACGAGTTCGGCAGAGCGGGCCGCCAACTCTGGCATCCGCAAGAACACGCCCTATATCGCCGGTTCGCGTTGAAATGGCGTTTGGCATTGGGTGCAGGCCGGAGTGACGCTGCCGGCACCACCAAGTAGGAGAGGGTGATGCGTTCCACCGGGAATTTCAGTCCGGAATGGGGCTATCTCGCTCCGGCGCCGAGCATGCTGCGCACGGTGCGCGTCGTCCTGGTCGCGACCGCGATCGGCGCCACGGCCGGCGCCGGTGTGGTGCTGTCGTTGGTTGATCATTCCGCGGGCGATGGTGGCGACAAGATTGCTGGGGCGGCGCGTGCAATCGTCGTCACCAGCGTACAAGCCGCGCCTGTCCAGGCGCCCACGATGTCCGAGGCCAAGATGGCGCCCGCTGCTGCAGCGCCGGTCGCGCAGACGCCTGTGCAAAAGCCTGTCCAAGCTGCGGCGCTGAGCCAAACCCCACCGCAACCTCAAGCCGTGCCGCAAATCCAAACCGCACCGCAAGCCCAGGCTGTGGCTCCTGACAATGCCGCTCCCGCTCAAGATGCCGCTACGGCATCCGTGGCGCCGGCTTTGATCACGAATGATGCCGCGGCTGTGCCGCAGCAGCCGGCCGTCGCTGCTTTGTCGGATCCGAATGTGGCCACGCCGGGTACGCCTGTGGCGAGCAGCGATGCGGGCGGCGATCAAGGCATTGTCGGGCCGCAGCAGACCGCGCAGCAGAAGAAGGCCAGGCACCACAATTCGAGTTTCAGCAGAGACTTTCCGCCGGTCATTGGCCCGGCGCTGCGGCACTTGTTCAGCGCGCGCGCCGGCACGTCGTACTATCCAAATCGCGCGTATTGATAGCCGCGTAGCCGCAGCCTCGATGTGCCGTCGTTAACTCGCGACCTTATTGCAAGGCGCTTATTTGCAGGTGCCGTTCCTGACCAGCGCGTCTTGCGCGGCCCAGGCGGAAGAGAAATCGGGCGCGGTCGCGACCTTGGCCCAGTTGGTGCCCCACGGTGTGGCGCCGGAATCCCACCAGATCCGGCAATACCCAGCCTCGAATTTGACCACAGAGTAATTTGCCAGCGCCGGACTAGCTGCGGCAAAACCAAGCACCAATACGCCAATTGCAAAGGCCACATTTGCAAAGCTTCTGCGCTTCATTGTCTTAGCTCCCTGTAGTGCCTTCCCGGAAACTTTCGGATAGTACTTGCCCGATTGTCAGGCAAGCCCAGTCGGGCAAATCCATCAGGCCGCCGCGTGCGCGAGTCCATGCGGATGAGGCCGGTTCGTAACATCGGAGGACGTCATGCCGGAGGTCGTTGTTTACATTCTTGAAGGCCGCTCGCTCGATCAGAAGCGCGGCCTCGTCAAGGACATCACCGATGCCGTGGTGAAGAATGCAGGCACGACGCCTGACCAGGTGACGGTGTCGCTGGTCGAAACCGCCAAGACCTCCAAGGCCAAAGGCGGCGTGCTGTTCGCCGAAATGCCGGCGCGCAAATAGCGCGCTCGCCGGCCGCGGCGCGGAACGCTTCTTCACAGACATCAAAGAGGGGTCGCCTGCAAAGAGGGGGTCGACCTGCGGCAGCGTTAACGCTGCCGCCGCTGCATCTATGTTGCATTAAACTTGTCGCGAGTGCGGCGCACAATTAGGCTTGCTGCATTGCGGTAAATCGCTGATAATACGGAATCAAAGCTAAAAATGCCGGGTAAGCGGCAGCCAGACCAGGGGTACAGAAGAATGAGCCAAGAATGGGATACGAAGGACGGCCGCCGCCGCGTTAGGCGCGATCCCCCGACGATCGAGGACGCGGTTCTGGCCGCGCAATGCATGGCTGAAGACGATGTCGATGCCCAGGTCGAGATCGTGATGTCGCTGATGGCCGTTTCTGCGGAAGAGGCGCGTGGCGCCGTCCTGAAGTACAGCCAGCGCAAGGACAGGGAAGCCGCGCGCTTTACCATTGCCGGCAGGAGCGGCGCACCGCGCACCGTCGTGGTCGAACGCCGCACGTCGCGCCGTCCGTTGGCGACGCGGCCGACGATCACCAGCGCGGGCCTGCGCAGCCGGATCTAGCGCGCGCCGTCATCGGCTGCGAAAAACAACTTCGCTCACGAAAAACAGCTGCCGCCCGCGGATCGCATCCGCGGGCGCGCTTTTTTTACAGGCCGCCCGCTAGGGCGTGCGTGCCGCGGCGATACGGTGCCAGATAAACAGCACCACCACGGCGCCGATCGTGGCGGTGATCAAGCCCGCCCCTTGGTCCGGCCCGTAATGGCCGATCGCCTGACCGATGAAGGTGGCAATGAAGGCGCCGACGATGCCGAGCACCGTGGTCATGATGAAGCCCGAAGGATTGTTCGGACCCGGCATCAGGAGTTTCGCGATGATGCCCGCGATGAAGCCGATGATGATCACCCAGATTATGCCCATGACGAAATCCTCCCGTGACTATCCCTGCAATAATGTCATGCGCACGTTTGCGCGCAAGGACGGCGTAAAGGCCACATAGGCAAACCGTTTCGCCGCCGCAAGTTCCCAAACCGACTTCGCACGCGGATACCTCTCGCTTGCCAAGCATGCAGGTGCCGCGGTGGGCGCGCCCGCCGGTTTCGATTATACTTGCTTTGACGACGGCTGGGATGTTTTCGCGAGACAGTCTCAAGACAGGCGGCTGTCTTAAAACACGTCATCTCAAAACCCGCTTGATTGCGGGCGTGAGGCGGATCAGGCGCCGGACATTTCGGCGTTGGATGTTTTGAGGCCGCGATGACCAAGACGATTGAAAAGCCGCGCACCAAGACAAAGACGCGCACCAAAACCCAGCGACCGCCGCTCTATAAGGTGATCCTGCTCAACGACGATTACACACCGCGCGAATTCGTCGTGCAGGTGCTCAAGGCGGTGTTTCGGATGAACGAGAGCCAAGCCTATCGCGTGATGCTGACGGCGCATCAGCGCGGCGCCTGCGTCATTGCGGTCTTCACCCGCGACGTTGCCGAGACCAAGGCTAAGGAAGCCACCGAGCTCGGCAAGATGAACGGCTATCCGCTGTTCTTCACCACCGAACCTGAGGAATAATTCGGCCTGAGGAATAATTCGATGCCGCCAGCGCGTGTGCGCTTATTGGCGCGTGGTCGCCTGTGGCACGAAAATCGGCACTTCGTTCGATGCGAGATGTTGGTTCGGCACCGCTTGTGTCGCGGCGATTTGCACAGGCGCCCCGGTGTAAGCGTAGGCGAATCCGCCTATGGCCATGCCGGTGAAAAACACCGTCAGCAGGGCCAGCGCCATGATGCCGTCACTGCGCGGGATGGTCTGAAGGTGACGCAATTGCTTGTCCAAAAGCTCTCGGTCGTGGCGGTCCATTTTCGGGTCCCCAAACTGTCGGAAAACCCCAGCCTCATTCGCCAATACCTACAATAAACTCGCGAAACCGAACTGCGTTCCTCGCATTTTCGTTGAGGTTTCGAAGCAAATGAAACAACGGCAGAATAGCGCCACCGCTGCGGTCATGCGGAATGGAGTCAGGACACAACGGAACGGCACAGCAAATTCTTGCGTTACCCTGCATCGCGGGCTGGCAAGCAAGGGAACGTTGCGTCATGTCCGCAGGCTATCCCGATTTAAACTGGTCCGTTCGCCTTGCGCGCACGGTTCTTGTGGTGGCGATTGCGCTGTTGTCCGGCGCCGTGATTGGCGGCGCGAGCGTGTACCTCATCAGCGATGCCCTCACTGGGCCGGAGCCTTCGGTTCGCACCGACGCGGGCGCGAGCAAGGCTGCAGCCGACAATGTGGCGCCAGGAACGGCGCAAACAGCGACCAGCCAACCCACAAGTCAGCCCACGACAAGCGCTGAGGGCAAGCCGGTCAAAACGATCGATCCGGCGTTACCCGCGCCGGCTTCGTCGCCGTCTACTCCATTGGCGAATGCGCCGGGCAGCCAGCCTGCCGATGCCGCGGCTACTCAATCGCAAGCGGCAGCGCCTCAGTCATCATCTTCGCCGGCTGCGGCGAGCGCGTCTCAGCCTGCGCCCGAGGATCCACAAATTTCGAATCCGCAAATTGCGCCGCAGCCCGTTCCGCAGGGCGGCCCCGCGCAGAAGTCGTGGCCGGACGCGCTGTCGCGCGTGCATCCATCGACAGCTCCCGATTCGGCTTCGAATTCGCAAAAGCCCCCACAGCCGAACGCCCCGCGCGCGGCAGAAAAGACCGGCGATAACGACAACAACGACCCAGCTGCGCGAATGACGACGTCTAACGAAACCGGAGCGGAGGACAAATCGGCGCCGGCGCAGAAGCGCCCGCCAATCAAAACAATAGGGCGCCGGACGCAGGATGCAGCACGGGATATGCGCCGGGATACAGGCCGGCCGGTCTACGACTATTACGGCGAAATCGGCGATCGCGATCGTCAGGATTCGCTTCCTGCGCCGGAGCGAGTGGTGCCGCCGCGTCCGGATCAGACCACTACGCGCACGTGGCACAGCTCAAGCAAAATCAAGGCGCGGATCATCGTTCGCCGGCAGGATGATTCCAATCAGGGTGACGACCGCAGCGACGAGGCCGATCGCGCGCTGCCGCCGCAGCCGCCCCCGGCGCAATCGTTTCTGGGCGGCTTGTTTGGCGGCGATCGCAACGATAGTTGGCAGCCGGACGATCGCGACAGGTGATTACGGGAGCGGACGGTGACGGCCGTTATTTCCCGCCACCCTGTATCGACACGCCGTTCGGCCCGAAATTGATCGACATGCCCTGCGGCGGATGGCGGTCCTGGTAGAGCTGGTAGCTCAGCACGGCGACCGCAACCACCAAAGCGCCGATGATGAGATAGAGCGTATTGTTGCGCGTCACGGCCGATTGCTCCCGTCACGAAATCACAAACGATGATAACCGCAGCTTCCGCCGATGCGAAGCGTTCCGCTCTACTATGATGTTGATATATGCGCGAGAAAAGTTGGTATCGATGTTCAGATCAGATCATGCTCAGAGGAAACGCTCTCAGCCTTCGAGCGTCTGCACCAGCCAGGGCCGCAATTCGGGCGGCACATCGGAGCGCGCCGAAATCGCCGCGGCAAGCTTCTTGTCGCCGTTGAGGCCGATGACCAGGCGGGCAAAGCCCGATTCCGAAAGCTTGGCCCTCGGATTGCTGATCAC
>DATHPQ010000027.1:0-24375 GCA_035483735.1 Xanthobacteraceae bacterium
CCAGCCGGCGACGCTCCTGGTCGCCGTGCTGACGCTGGCGCTCACCATCGTGCTCTACATCCTGATCCCGAAAGGCTTCTTCCCGGTGCAGGACACCGGCATGATCCAGGCGATCTCGGAAGCCTCGCAGAGCGTCTCCTACGACACCATGGCGACGCTGCAGGATCAGCTCGCCGAGGCGATCCTGAAAGATCCGGACGTCGAGAACCTGAGCTCCTTCATCGGCGTCGACGGCACCAATCAGACCCTCAATACCGGCCGCTTCCTGATCACGCTGAAGCCGCACGATTCGAGAAACCTGAACGCCACGCAGATCATCCGCCGCCTGCAAGGCGAAGTATCCAGCATTGTCGGCATCACGCTCTACATGCAGCCTGCGCAAGACTTGACCATCGATTCGACGATCAGCCGCGCGCCCTATCATTTTGTGCTCGAAGACGCCAATGCCACCGAATTCGCCACCTGGGTGCCGCGGCTGGTGCAGCAATTGAGCCGGTTGCCGCAATTGGCCGACGTGGCGAGCGACTTGCAGCAACAAGGACTGGCCGCCAATCTCGTCATCGACCGCGCCACCGCAAGCCGTTTCGGCATCACGCCTGCGACGGTCGACAATGTGCTCTACGATGCATTTGGCCAGCGCATCGTTTCGACGATCTATACGCAGTCGAACCAGCGGCGCGTCATTCTGGAGATCGACCCAAAACTGCAAAAGTCGCTGACCGGGCTGACCTCGCTCTATCTGCCGTCATCGTCATCGACGACGAACGGACAGGTGCCGCTCACGGCGATCGCCCATATCGACCAGCAGGCGGGCCCGCTTCTTATCACTCATTTCGGTCAGTTTCCGGCGACGACGATTTCGTTCAACACGGCGCCCGGCTATTCGCTTGATTCCGCGATCACGGCGATCCAGCAAGCCGAGGCTTCGCTCAACATGCCGGCGAGCTTCATCACCGCGTTCCAGGGCACGGCGGCTGCGTTTCAATCCTCGCTGACCAACGAAATCTTCCTGATCATCGCCGCGGTGGTGGCGATGTATATCGTGCTCGGCGTCCTCTACGAGAGCTTCATCCATCCGATCACGATCCTTTCGACCTTGCCGTCGGCGGGCGTCGGGGCGCTGCTGTCCTTGATGGTGTTCCGCTACGACCTCGATATCATCGCCATCATCGGCATCATTCTTCTGATCGGCATCGTCAAGAAGAACGCGATCATGATGATCGACTTCGCGCTCGATGCCGAGCGCAACGACGGCCTGCCGCCGCGCGAGGCGATCTATCAGGCCTGCTTGTTGCGCTTCCGTCCCATTATGATGACCACCATGGCCGCGATCCTCGGGGCGCTACCCTTGCTGATGGGCACCGGCACCGGCTCCGAGCTGCGCCAACCGCTCGGGCTGGCCATTACCGGCGGTCTGATCGTCAGCCAGATGCTGACGCTGTTCACGACGCCGGTGATCTATCTCTATTTCGACCGGCTTGCGGTTCGGCTCACCGGAAGCCGGCCGTCGAACCCGCTCGCGTCGCGCGCGCCGCCCGAAACCCCGCCGACGGCGCCGGCCGAATGAATATCTCCTCGCCCTTCATCAGCCGGCCGGTGGCGACCACGCTGCTCACGCTCGGCATTGCGCTTGCCGGCATTCTTGCTTTCTGGAAACTGCCGGTCGCACCGCTGCCGCAGGTCGATTTTCCGACCATATCGGTCAACGCGCAGCTTCCGGGCGCGAGCCCGACGACGGTCGCGACCAGCGTCGCCAGTCCGCTCGAGCGTCATCTTGGACAAATCGCCGACGTCACCGAGATGACCTCGCAAAGCGGCATCGGCCAGACCCGCATCACGCTGCAATTCGGACTGAACCGCGACATCGACGGCGCGGCACGCGACGTGCAGGCCGCCATCGTCGCGGCGCGCGCCGACCTGCCGGCGAGCCTGCGCAGCAATCCGACCTATCGCAAGGTCAATCCGGCCGACGCGCCGATTCTCATTCTGGCGATGACATCCAAGACCCTGACCCAGGGCCAGATGTATGACGCCGCAAGCAACGTGCTGGCGCAGCAGCTGTCGCAGATCGGCGGCATCGGCCAGGTCATTATCGGCGGCTCGGCGCTACCCGCGGTGCGCGTCGAGCTCAATCCGCAAGCGATGTTCAAATACGGCATCGGGCTCGAAGATATTCGCGCGGCACTCGCCTCGGCCAATGCCAACAGCCCGAAAGGCACGATCGACGACGGCGACCGCCGTTACCAGCTCTATACCAACGACCAGGCGACGAAAGCGTCCGACTATGCGCCGCTGGTCATCGCCTATCGCAACGGCGCGGCGGTGCTTTTGTCCGACGTCGCCGACGTCCTCGATTCCGTGGAGGACGTGCGCAATCTCGGACTGTCGAACGGCGAGCCGTCGGTGGTCATCATTCTGTTCCGCCAACCCGGCGCCAATATCATCGACACGATCGACAGCGTGAAGGCCGAACTGCCGGCGCTGGAAGCGGCCATGCCGGCGGACGTCAATGTCAACATCGCCATCGACCGCAGCACCACGATCCGCCAGTCGCTGCACGACACCGAGGTGACGCTGGTGATCGCCATCGCGCTGGTGACGGTGGTGGTTTATTTCTTCCTGCGCAATTTCAGCGCCACTGTCATTCCCTCGGTCGCCGTGCCGGTTTCAATCCTCGGCACGTTCGGGGCGATGTATCTGCTCGGCTATAGTCTCGACATTCTGTCGCTGATGGCGCTGACCATCGCCACCGGTTTCGTCGTCGACGACGCCATCGTCGTTCTGGAAAACATTTCGCGCCATCTCGAAGCCGGAATGCCGCGCCTGCAGGCCGCACTTCTGGGCGCCCGCGAAGTCGGCTTCACCGTGCTCTCGATCAGCCTGTCCCTGATCGCGGTGTTCCTTCCCATCCTGCTGATGGGCGGCATCGTCGGGCGGCTGTTCCGCGAATTCACCCTGACGCTGTCGCTTGCGATCATGATTTCGCTCGCCATCTCGCTCACCACCACGCCGATGATGTGTGCGCTGTTCCTGCGCAGTTCGGTCGCACGCGAAGGACGAAGCCGCAGCCACCTGTTCGACCGCGTGCTCGCGGGCTACGAACGCTCGCTGTCATGGGCGTTACAGCACAGCCGCATCGTGCTTGCGGTGTTCTTCGGCGCGATCATTCTCAATATCGTCCTCTACATCGTCGTGCCGAAGGGATTTTTTCCCGAGCAGGACACCGGGCGGCTGATCGGCTCGCTGCAGGCCGACCAAAGCGTGTCGTTTCAGCTCATGACGCAGAAGCTGCGGCAGATGACGGCGATCGTGCAGGAGGATCCCGCGGTCGAGAATGTCGTCGGCTATACCGGCGTCGGCTCCGGCGGCGGCTTCGGCTCGATCAATACCGGCTCGGTCTTCGTCTCGCTGAAACCCATTGGAGAACGTCCGCCGATGGATCAGGTCATCGCGCGGCTGCGGCCGAAACTCGCCAAGGTGCCGGGCGGCCGGCTGTTTTTGTTCGGGGTTCAGGACGTCCGCGCCGGTGGCAGGCAGAGCAATGCCGAATATCAATACACGCTACAGTCCGACGACGCCGACGAACTCTTCAAATGGACGCAGCGCCTGGTCAACGAACTCGAGCACAGCCAGATCATGGCCGATGTCAGCTCGGATCAGCAGCAGCGCGGGCTTGAATCCGATCTCGTCATCGATCGCGACACCGCGTCCCGCCTCGGCATTACGCCCGCGCAGATCGACAACACGTTGTACGACGCTTTCGGCCAGCGTCAGGTCTCCGTGATCTACAGCGCGATCAACCAGTATCACGTCGTCATGGAGATCGATCCACGCTACACGCAGTATCCGGCGTCGCTCGGCGAAATCTATGTGGCGACATCCGGCGGCGGCGCGTCGGGCACGCAGACGTCGAATGCTCCAGCCGGAACAGTCACTCCGGTCAAGAGCGCCTCAGCCAGCGCCGAGACGTCCGCGGAAAACGCCGCAGCCACCGCCAACAACAATTCAGCGCGCAATGCCTCCATCAATGCGCTCGCCAATACCGGCAAAGGCTCGACCTCTTCAGGCGCGGCGGTATCGACGGCGCAGGAAACCATGATCCCGCTGTCGGCAATGAGTCATTATAACGCCGGCAACGCGCCGCTGTCGGTCAATCACCAGGGCCTGTTCGTCGCCGCGACGATCTCATTCAATCTGCACCCCGGGGCGGCGCTCGGCGACGCCGCCAAGGAAATCGACGCGGCGGCGAAGAGGATCCGTATGCCGGTGACCATTCACGGCACCTTCGCCGGCACTGCGCAAGTATTTCAGGAATCGCTCGGCAACGAACCCATCCTGATCGCCGCCGCGATCGCCGCGGTCTATATCCTCCTCGGCGTGCTCTACGAGAGCTACATTCACCCGATCACCATCCTCTCGACGCTGCCGTCGGCAGGCGTCGGCGCAATTCTCGCGTTGATGCTGTTTCATACCGAATTCGACATCATCGGATTGATCGGCGTCATCCTGCTGATCGGCATTGTGAAGAAGAACGCGATCATGATGATCGATTTCGCCATCGAGGCAAAACGCGCCGGTCATTTGAACTCGCGCGACGCCATCTATCAGGCCTGCATTCTGCGCTTTCGCCCGATCCTGATGACGACATCGGCCGCGATCCTCGGCGCTATTCCGCTGGCGGTGAGTTTCGGCAATGGCAGCGAGATCCGTCGCCCGCTCGGCATCGCAATCGTCGGCGGCCTTTTGATCAGCCAATTGCTCACGCTCTATACGACGCCGGTGCTTTATCTTTATCTCGACCGGCTCGGCCATTCGTCGCTGCAGCTGCGTGCACGATTGCTGCCACGGCTATTCGGTGCGCCGTCGGCGGGCTAAGCGAGTCGCGAACTCGTCAGCGGATATAAAGCGGCCGGCGTGAATAGCAGCACGGCTCCGGTCCCCCTTGCTGCAGCGGTCCGAGCAGAAGCCTAAGCCGATGAATGTCGGCGCGCGCCGCCACAATCTGCGGGCCCTTCACCGCGTCGTCGACATCGGGATTGGCTTCGAGATGACCGATCAGCTTGATGTCGGCATAGATGGCGTCGCGGATGCACCAATAGCATTGCGAATCGGGCGCACTGAAGAAGCCGAAAAAACCGCCGGCCCGCGCCGGCATCGCGGCGCAAAGCACGACGAAAAGGCCACCCAACATCAGCATGCGACGCATGATCGAGCTCCGAAGCAACGCCGGATGATAGCCAAAGTCAGCGGCGCAAGGAAACCCTGTTCCCCTGTCGCAATTCAAGCCTCGATCGTCGCAATCTTCTCCTCGGTCGCGATCTCATGCAGCAGGGCGCGTAAGTCCATTGCCCGTTTGACACCGAACGCTGTCTCGAACTGCGCCTGGGCCTCTTCCCAGGCCTTGCGCGCCGCACGAAAGCGGGTGGCGCCGGCGGCAGTCAAGTGCACCTCTTTGCTGCGGCGGTCGGTTTCACCCGGTTCGATTGCGATCAGCCCGTCGCGCTGCAAGGGCAACAGGTTGCGCCCTAGTGTCGTGCGGTCGGTGACCAGTTCGGCGGCGAGCGCGTTGATCGTTATCGCGCCCCTGCGTTGCAGCCTTGCAAGAATCGAATACTGCGTCGTGCGCAACCCGCTCGGCGCCAGGAATTGATCATAGAATTGCGAGACATGGCGGGCGGCCTGGCGCAACGCGAGGCAGTTGCATCCGGCGGGATTGGTCAAATCCAGCATCCTTACGATCCCCGCAATCTCCTCGCCGGACCCTTGCCAAGCGATATAGGCGTATATACACCTATCTATGCCACCGTTCAATGCCACGGTGCGGCGGAAAGCCTGGGGAGTGCCGGAATGTCCGCTTCCAGCCTTGCCACGTCAGAGACGCTTCCGGGCGCCGCGGCCGCTGAACCGGCCGATACGCCCCGATTCGACCCCCGCACCCGCGCCTTGATCGAGGGCCCGATCGCGGCGACGCTGATCCGCCTCGCCGCGCCGAATATCGCGGTGATGCTGGCGCAGACATCGGTCGGCCTGATCGAGACTTATTTCGTCGGCAAGCTCGGCACCGACCCGCTGGCCGGCGTGGCGCTTGCCTTCCCTGTCGTCATGCTGATGCAGATGATGTCGGCCGGCGCCATGGGCGGCGGCATGTCGTCGGCGATCGCACGCGCGCTCGGCGGCGGGCGTCGCGACGACGCCAACGCTCTGGCGCTGCATGCGCTGGTCATCGCGCTGATCTTTGGCCTGACATTCACATTTGCGCTCCTGTCCGGCGGTCCGTGGCTCTACACGACAATGGGCGGCAGCGGCGGCTCGCTCGCGGCGGCCGTGACCTATTCCAACGTGATCTTCACCGGCGCCATTCTGGTCTGGCTGTTCAATTCGCTCGCGAATGTGATCCGAGGCACCGGCAATATGCTGTTTCCCGCGCTCGTCACCGTCGCCGGCGTGGTGGTGCTGATCCCGCTATCGCCTTGCCTGATCTTCGGCCTCGGACCGCTGCCAAAACTCGGCGTCGCCGGCGGCGCGGTCGCCGTCTTGCTCTATTACGCGGTGGGCAGCATCGTGCTCGCGACTTATCTGCGCTCGGGACGCAGCGTCATTCGCCTGCAACTCCTCGGCATGCGGCTGCGCTGGCCGCTCTTCGCCGACATTCTTCGCGTCGGCGCGGTGGCGGCTTTGATCACCGTGCAGACCAATCTCACCATTGCGATCGCGACCGGTCTGGTCGGTGCGTTCGGGCCGGCCGCCATTGCCGGTTACGGCACCGGCTCACGCCTCGAATATCTGCTCATCCCCCTCGTCTTCGGATTGGGCGGCCCGCTCGTCGCCATGGTCGGCACCAATATCGGCGCGCATCGTCCCGAGCGCGCGCTGCGCGTCGCCTGGATCGGTGCCGCGATCGCTGCGGCGATGTGCGAGGTCATCGGCTTTTGCGCCGCCATCGCGCCGCGCGCCTGGCTGTCGCTGTTCGGCACCGCGCCTGAAATGATCGATGCCGGGTCGCGCTATCTGCATGCGGTCGGGCCGGTCTATGGCCTGTTCGGTCTCGGCATGGCGCTCTACTTCGCCTCGCAAGGCGCCGGCCGCCTGCTGTGGCCGTTTCTCGCCAATCTGGCGCGCCTCGTCATCGCGGCCGGCGGCGGCTATATCGCCTTGCGTCTGACCGGCGATCTGACAAATGTGTTCATCGCATTGGCAGTTGCGCTTTCGGCTTTCGGACTCATAAATGCGGCTGCGGTCGCTTCCGGCGTGTGGTTTGATAGGCCTCGCAAGCTTGCCACAGCGTCCGCGGCAGAGCCTTCCGCGCCAGAGCCTTCCGCGTCAGGAGCCATCGCCAAATGACCGAGCATTACTTGGAAGAGTTTGCCGCCGGTCAGGTTTTCAATACCGGCCACCTGCGTGTCGACAAGGAACAGATTTTCGCTTTTGCCAAGCAATTCGATCCGCAGCCTTTTCATCTCGATGAAAAGGCGGCACGGCACTCGCCGTTTCAAGGCTTGGCGGCGAGCGGCTGGCATACCGCAGCCATGACCATGCGGCTCATGGTCGAAGGCGAATTCAAGCCGGCCGGCGGCATTCTCGGCGTCGGCTTCGACGAGCTGAGCTGGCCGCGCGCGGTGCGGCCGGGCGACGAATTGCATGCCAAGAGCGAAGTGCTGGAAGTGCGGCCGTCGAAGTCGCGGCCCGACCGCGGCTTGATCAGAGTGCGCACGACGACCTTCAATCAGAAGGACGAGCCGGTGATGGTCTTCACCGGCAATCTCTTGGTGCCGCGCCGTCCGGCGGCTTCGGCAAACACATGAGATCGGATCACGGGAGACGTTGATGCATATTCTGGTAGTCGGCGCCGGCGCAATCGGCGGCTATTTTGGCGGCAGGCTCGAAGCGGCAGGCCGCGACGTGACTTTTCTGGTGCGCGCACGGCGTGCCGCGCAACTGGCGAAAACCGGACTGGTGATCCGCAGCCCCGTCGGCAATATCGAACTGCCGTCGCCGCCGACGATCGCCGCGGAAAATCTGCGTGAGCCCTACGATGTGATCCTGCTCAGCTGCAAAGCCTATGACCTCGCTTCGGCGATGGATGCCGTTGCACCGGCGATCGGACCGAATACCGCGATCCTGCCGCTGCTCAACGGCATGGCGCATATGGACAGGCTTGCTGCACGTTTCGGAGCCGGCGCCGCGCTCGGTGGCCAATGCCTGATCTCGAGCACGCTCGATCCCGAGGGCCGGATTCTTCATCTCAACCCGATGCACTACCTCTCGTTCGGCGAGCAGGATGGCACCAAGTCCGCGCGCGCCCGAGCGATCCTTGCGGCGCTGTCTGGCGCCGGCTTCGACGTCAATCTGAGTGCGGCGATCATGCAGGAGATGTGGGAAAAGTGGGCCTTCATCGCCACCGGAGCCGGCATCACTTGCCTGATGCGCGCGTCCTTCGGCGATATCGTTGCGGCCGGCGCGGTCAACCTGACGACGGGATTGTACGACGAGTGCTGCGCCATCGCCACGGCGAACGGATTTCCGCCGTCGCAGGCGACGATCGAGCGCAGCCTTGCCATGTTCACCGCGCCGGGCTCGACGATTTCTGCGTCGATGCTCCGCGACATCGAACGCGGCGCGCCGATTGAGGCCGATCACGTCGTGGGCGATCTCCTGAACCGGGGCGCGACCACCAACCCGGCATTGCTGTGCATCGCCTATGCGCATTTGAAGGCTTACGAAGCGCGGCGTGACCGCGAAAAGCCGGCTGCGGCTGCGGCCTAGTGGAACTTTGGCGACCTGACGCCTATTATCGAGCGTGAACGAGAGCGTTCCACGAACGGCATTGCGAGGAACACGTCTATGGCCAAGATCACCTATCGTATTGTCGAGCACGACGGCGGCTGGGCTTATCAAGTCGACGGCGTTTTCTCCGAAACCTTCCTGACCCACGACAAAGCCAAGGCGGCGGCGCAGCGCGCGGCGCAGGAGCAGCACGTGCCGGGCGAAACGCGTGCGATTTCCTGGGAGGACAGCGCCGGCAAGTGGCACGAGGAGTTGGCGCGCGGCGACGACCGGCCCGAAACCGATGTCGAGGGCTGACGGCAAGCGCCGGCGGGGATAGCGATGCGGATCGAAGCCCTTTCCGGCTGGACCAGCGAACAACGGCACGTCGTTGCCGCCACTTTCCTCGGCTGGACGCTCGACGCCTTCGATTTTTTTCTTCTTGTGTTCGTGCTCGAGACCATTGCGCGCGATTTCGGCACCCGCATTGAAGACGTCACCTTCGCCATCACCTTGACCTTGGCGATGCGGCCGATCGGCGCCTACATCTTCGGCCGCGCCGCGGACCGTTTCGGACGCCGGCCGACGCTGATGACCAACGTTCTGCTCTACGCCATGCTCGAATGCGCCTCCGGCTTCGCGCCGAACCTCACCACGCTCTTGGTGCTGCGCGCGCTGTTCGGCATCGCCATGGGCGGCGAATGGGGTGTCGGCGCCTCGCTCACCATGGAGAGCATCCCGCCGCACGCGCGCGGCTTCGTCTCCGGGCTTCTGCAATCGGGCTACCCGGCCGGATATTTTCTCGCCTCGATCGTCTATGGCTTGTTGTTTCAATATATCGGCTGGCGCGGCATGTTCATGATCGGCGTGTTGCCGGCGTTGCTGGTCTTCTATATCCGGCGCACCGTCCCTGAATCGCCGAGCTTCACCAAAACAGGCCCCCGCACCAGCACGCTCGAAATCGTAAAAATGCATTGGCGGCTCGGCATCTATGCCGTGCTGCTGATGACGGCGTTCAATTTCTTCAGCCACGGCACGCAGGACCTCTATCCGACCTTTTTGGAGGTGCAGCACAAAATGTCGCCGCACGAGGTCGGTCTGATTGCCGTCATCTACAATATCGGCGCCATCGTCGGCGGCTTGTCGTTCGGCTCGCTATCGGAGCGGTTCGGCCGACGGCGCATGATTATCATTGCGGCGCTGCTGTCGCTTCTGGTCCTGCCGCTATGGGCCTTCGCCGCGACTGCCGTCTGGCTCGCCGTCGGCGCCTTCCTGATGCAAGTGACGGTGCAAGGCGCCTGGGGCGTCATACCGGTCCACTTGAACGAATTGTCGCCCGACCATGCCCGCGCCACGTTTCCGGGTTTTGTCTATCAGGTCGGCAATCTCATCGCCTCGATCAATGCAACGCTGCAGGCCGCGATCGCCAGCCATTATGGCGGCGACTATGCTTTTGCACTCGCGGTGGTCGCCGGCACGGTTGCCGTCGTGATCGCGATCCTGACCGCGGTCGGGATCGAAGCCAAGGGCGTGGTGTTTGGGACCGGCGCAGCCAATAAGATCGGCTTGGCCGCCAGTCCGGCCATCTGACGTTCCGCGGCATCGGGGCACGATACATTTTTAGGTGACTGGCGCACGAGCTATTCACACGGCACAACTATGAGAATGATCTGCAGCGCTCTCAACAACGGAGGCACGGATGTCTCAGACAGTGGCCAATCAATTGGTCAGCACGCTCGAGCAGATTGGCGTCAGGCACATTTTTGGCCTGATCGGGGATTCGCTTAATCCCCTCGCCGATGCCGTCCGCCGCAGCAAAATCGAATGGGTCGGCGTACGCCACGAAGAAGGCGGAGCACTCGCCGCCGCCGGCCAAGCCAAACTCACCGGCCGGCTCGGCGTTTGCGCCGGCACCACCGGACCCGGCAGCACACACCTTGTCGCCGGCCTCTACGAAGCAAGCCGCGACCATGCCCCGGTGCTGGCACTGTCCGGCGACATGCCGCGCAAAATGCAAGGCACCGACTATATCCAGACGACGGACACCGATCTGCTGTTTCGCGACGTCTCGCTCTACACCGAAACTATTTCCTCTCCCGCGCAGGCGCCGGCCGTCATCCACCAAGCCATCGCCGCCGCCTATGCCGGCCGCGGCGTCGCGCATTTGACGCTACCGCAGGACGTCTTCAACGCGAAGGCCGATGGCTCGGTCTCCAGCATTGCCACTTTGAAACCGCGCTCGGAAGTCGTGGCGAGCGACGCCGATATCGCCGAAATTGCCCGGCGCGTCGACGACGCTTCAAGCGTCGTCATCATGTGCGGCGCCGGATGTCATGGGACCGCCGCGGAATTGCGCGCGCTGTCCGATCGTCTCAAGGCGCCTCTGATCCACTCCGTCAAAGGCAAAGACATTATGTCCTACGACGAGCCGCGCTGGATGGGCGGCATCGGCATGATCGGCTCCAAGGCCGTGTACAACGCCATAATGCATTGCGAACTCTTGCTGATGCTCGGCACCGACTACCCCTATTCGGAATTCCTGCCGCACAAGACGACCGTCATTCAGGTCGACGACCGCGCGCGCGTGCTCGGCCGCCGCGCGCCGACCGCGCTTGGCGTCGTCGGTTCGGTGCGCCCTACCGTCAAATTGCTGCTCGACCGGGTCAAAGCCAAGAGCGATGCCAAATTCTTCGATCGCGTGACGGCCGAGCGCAAGAAGTGGGACGAGATGCTGGATAAGCAATCCGATCCCGGGCGCAGCAAGAATCGCATTCATCCGCAGGCTGTGGCGCGCACGGTCAGCGATCTTGCCGCGCGTGACGCGGTGTTCGTGTTCGACACCGGCCTCAACACCCTATGGTCGGCGAACTGGATCCGCCAGAGCGGCTCGCAGCGCATTATCGGCTCGTTCAACAATGCCGCGGTCGGAACAGCGCTCGGTCAGGCCAACGGCATCCAGGCGCTCGATCGCTCGCGCCAGGTCATCGCGCTATGCGGCGACGGTGGCTTCAATATGCTGATGTGCGAATTCCTCACTGCCGTCCATCATAAGCTGCCGGTCAAAGCCGTGGTCTATAACAATTCGGCCTTCGGATTGATCACGTTCGAAGCCGAATCCATCGGCGTGCCGGCGTATAAACAGGGCATCGAGTTCCCCAATCCGGACTATGCTGCGCTGGCGCGGGCCTGCGGCGCCGTCGGCTTCAGGGCGGAGAAGCCCGGTGAATTGCGCGATGCGATCGACAAGGCGCTCAAAGCCGACGGTCCGGCCATTATCGATTGCGTGGTAGCGGCGGACGAATTGCCCAACTTCCCGCATCTCGATCTCGAAAAGATCGGCAATTACGCCAAAGCGAAAATCAAGGAAGCGGTGTTGGCGGTCACCGGCGGGTGACGGATCGCGGCGATAGCGCTATGGAATTGACCCGTTGGCGGTTATGTTGCCGGTCCGGTGAGGAACGTCGGGTCCGATGGACAATAAGTCTCTGCCTAACGCTGAAACTGCCGTAGTCGAGACCGCTTTGAGCGGCTACGAGCTGCTCAACAATCCTGTCCTCAACAAAGGCACCGCCTTCACCGACGAGGAGCGCGAGGAGTTCGACCTGCACGGCTTGTTGCCGCCGCATGTCGCCGAGCTCGATTACCAGGTCATGCGGCGGCTCGACGCCTTTCGGGGGCTCGGGCGCGACATCCAGAAATATGTGTTCCTGCGCGGCCTGCAGGATACCAATGAGACGCTGTTCTACGCGCTTTTGACCCGCAATATCGAAGAGATGATGCCGATCGTCTACACGCCGACGGTCGGGCTGGGCTGTCAATTGTTCAGCCATATTTTCCGCAAGCCGCGCGGGTTGTTCTTGAGCATTCCGCACAAGGATTGCATCCGGCGCATTCTCAGCCATCCGCGCTATGACGGCGTGCGCACCATCGTCGTCAGCGACGGCGAGCGCATCTTGGGTCTCGGCGATCAGGGCGCGGGCGGCATGGGCATTCCGATCGGCAAGCTCTCGCTTTACACCGCTTGCGCCGGGCTGCACCCGGCGACAACGCTGCCGATCATTCTCGATGTCGGCACCGACAATACCGAGCATCTCAGCGATCCGCTTTATATCGGCTGGCAGCATGAACGCGTGCGCGGCGCCGAATATGACGAGCTTGTCGAAATGTTCGTCAGCGCCGCGCGCGAGCGCTGGCCGCATGTGCTGTTGCACTGGGAGGATTTCGCCATCGGCAATGCCAACAGGCTGTTGGCGCGCTATCGCGATCAGTTGTGTACCTTCAACGACGACATTCAAGGCACCGCCGCGATTGCGGTCGGCACGCTATTGAGCGCCATCAATGTCACCGGCACACCGCTCCGCGAACAGCGCATCGCCGTCCTTGGCGCCGGCTCCGCCGGCACCGGCATTTGCGCGCTGATCGTCCGCGCCATGGTCGATGCCGGCTTGAGCGAAAGCGAAGCACGCAGCCGCTTCTATCTCGTCGACCGCGACGGCTTGCTCGTCGAAGGCATGAACGCGCTGCAATCGTTTCAGGCGCCGTTCGCGCAAAGCCGCGATCGCATCGCCTCATGGACGCGCATGGCCGACGGCCATATCGGCCTCGCCGAAGTCGTCAGCAATGCCAAGCCGACCGTGCTGATCGGCACGTCGGGACAGGCGCATGCGTTCCACGAGGCCGTCGTGCGCGAGATGGCGACGCATGTGCAGCGGCCGGTAATCTTTCCGCTGTCGAACCCGACCGAGCGCAGCGAAGCGACCCCTGCCGATATCGACGCCTGGACCGAAGGTCGCGCCGTGATCGGCACCGGAAGCCCTTTCCCACCGATCGAACGCGACGGCAAAATGTTTCGCGTCGATCAAACCAACAATGCTTATGTCTATCCGGGCATCGGGCTCGGCGCGATCGCGGTGAAGGCCAAACGCATTTCGGATGCGATGTTTCTTGCCGCGGCGCGCGCCATCGCCGAATTGTCGCCGGCCAGACGCGACCCGCAGGCCAACCTGCTGCCGCCCTTGGTCGAGATCCGCGATGTCACCTTTCATGTCGCGCAGGCGGTCGCCCGGCAAGCGCTGGCCGAAGGCCTTGCGGCGGCCATGCCGGACGATGCCATCGCCGCCGCGATCAAGGGCGTCATGTGGGAACCGGTCTACGCAACGTACCACCGGCGGCGCGACCGATGACCAAAGCCGACGACTGAACTTGGCGCCATCCCTATTGCTTGAGGCAAACAGTTTATAGCGATTCAAAGTTTTTCTTCGACCAATTAAAAAGAAGCAGGCGCGAAATACTGTGGTGGCATTTCACGGCCCGCATTCGCGCTGCTGTTTGCGTGCGCCCGGCTTCGCTGTCGCTCGAATTCCGCGATCGGCGCGAAATCGGCGGCCAATGTGCCACACAAAATTTTTCTTCATCTCAACGCTGGCGACCTCGGCAACGTGAGTCTCTCTTTTTGATTAGAATAAATCCAAAGCGTAAACGGCATTCCCTTTTGAATCATTTTAAGAAGGAATTTTGCACGGGCTATTTGGTTGTACATCGCGTACGCGATACACATCGAGTAAGTTGTAGCCGTTTCACATTGGGGCAAGATGACATCGTATCGACTGCGTCCGTTCCACTACCATGCCATATCAATGCTCGCGATCGTCACCGCGATGCTAAGCGCATCTAAAGTTCAAGCGCAGTCGCAACAGGGACTTCCCGCGAACGAGCAAGTATCGCCACAAGAACAGCAGACGACAGCACCGACGCCATCTCAGCCAGCCACTTCAGCGCCCGAACCGGCAGCTGTGCCGTCAAAGCAACAAGGCGCCGCGCCGCGAGCGGGAAGTGATACGCATCTGCCGCAGATCCTCGTCCACGGCGCGAAGAACAAGCCGGCGTCGAAGCCTGTGGCCGTCATCAAGCGCGCGCCCGAAGCGGCGCCGGTCGATGCAACGACTGCCGCGCAGGCCGCGCTCGACGCCAAGACCCAGGAATTCAACAACGCGCGCGACAATAACCTTCTCACCAAGCTCGGCGCCTCGACTACGAGCATCAGCCGCGCTGCGATCGAGCGGACGCCGCAAGCCGACAACCAGCCCATCGACAAGCTCATCCTGCAATTCCCGGGCGTGTCCTACGATTCGGCAATCTCCAATCCGAACTTCCACATCCGCGGCGAATATGCCAACGCGCAAATCAGGATCAACGGCATCGTCGTGCCGGAGGGAGTCTCCGCACTCGGTCCGTTCCTCGACACCAACTTCATCGGCAACATCTCGCTCCTCACCGGATCGCTGCCGGCCGAATACGGCCTGCGTACCGCCGGCGTGCTCGACATCACCAGCCGCAGCTTCGCCACTCCGGGCGGCGAAGTCAGCTTCTATGGCGGCAGCCGGCAAACATTTACGCCGAGCATCGACTACGGCGGCAGCTTCGGAAACTCAGAGTATTTCGTCTCGGCGCGGGGTAACTGGAACGGACTGGGACTAGAGAGCGCAACGCCAACGCTCAACGCCATCCATGACTTCACCCAACAGGGCAAATTCTTCGGCTACGCGTCGTCGATGCTCGATGACTCGACACGCCTCAGCGTGATCTCTGCGGCGTCATACAGCCAGTTTCAGATACCAAACCAGCCGGGCCAGCAGCCGATGGGCGACTTCCCGACTAATCCGACTAATCTCGATTCGACTCAGATCAACGAGAACGAAATCGATCAATACTACCTTACGATGGCGACATTGCAGAAACACGGCACCGACGGTGACGCACAATTCGCGGTCTATTCACGCTATGCCCAAGTTCACTTTCTCCCCGACGTTTTCAACGATCTCGCGTTCAACGATCAGGCCTCCAACATCATCCGGCAAAGCACTATGACCGGCACGCAATTCGACACGTCTTATATCCTCAATGATCGGCATACATTGCGCGCCGGCTTTGCCGTCAGCGGCGAACAAACCAACGTCACCAATGTTGCAACGGTCCTGCCGGGAAGTCCGGGCGCGGTTACCGGGGGACCATTCAATATCACCGATCAAACTTCGCTCCTCGGCTGGAATCTTGGCACCTATGTCCAGGACGAGTGGAAAATCTCCAACACGCTGACCATAAATGCTGGCGTTCGCTTCGATCAGTTGTATCAATTCGTCGACACCAACCAGTTCAGTCCGCGTATCGCACTGGTGTACAAGCCTCTCGACGGAACGACCATTCACGCCGGCTATTCACGATATTTTACTCCGCCGTATCAGGCGCAGGCGACACAAGCCAATTTCACGCTGTTCAACGGCACGACCGTGGAGCCCGATATTCAGCAGGCCGATCCGGTCAAGCCCGAGCGCTCCAATTATTTCGATGTCGGCGTCGATCAGGTCGTAGCGCCCGGTCTGGCGATGGGAATCGATCTTTACTACAAGCGTGCGAAAGACATGCTCGACGACGGTCAATTCGGCAATGTGCCGATCTTGACCCAATTCAATTGGGCGGACGGCTACAGCGAAGGCGGCGAATTTAAAGTCAACTATACGCAAGGCAATTTCAACGCCTATGCCAATTTTGCCTACAATATTTCGCGCGCTACCGGGCCTGAATCGAACCAATATCTATTCGACGCAGACGAGTTCGCTTATCTGCAGACGCATTGGCACTATACCGACGACATGCAGCGCATGACGGGCTCGGCTGGAGCGTCATATCGCTTCATGAATGCGACCACGGTGTCCGCAAATCTGATCTACGGCAGCGGTCTGCGCTCGGGAGATTTTCCAGAGGTCGCGCCGAACGATACGCACGCGACGCCTTATGTCTCCGTCAATACCGGCATTGCACATGACGTCCACTGGTCGACCGATTATAAGCCGCTCACCGTGCGGTTCGATGTCGTCAATCTGTTCGACAGAATCTATCAGCTCCGTACCGGAGATGGCATTGGCGAGTTCGCCCCTCAATACGGCGCCCGGCGTGGTTACTATTTCGGCCTGTCGCAGAAGCTGTAAGTGTCGGCGTCGTTCGCCGACTGTCACCCGGTTTGATCAGTTTTTCGGCTTGGCGCGAAAATCGACGGGAACGCTGAAGGTCAGGTTCTCATCGGCAACCAAAGGCGGCGGCGCGGGCACCGGATCCGCGCGCTGCAGCATCGCCAGCGCTGCTTCGTCGAAGGAAGCATCGCCCGAGCCTTTGATGACGCGCGCCGATACGACATGTCCAATGCGGTCGAGGACAAAGCCGACGATCACTTCGGCGCTTTGCATCACGCGGTCCGGCGGATAGCGCTTGAACTTGTTGAAATGCGCCGCGAGTTCCTTCTCCCAGGTCGCGCGCTCGCGCACCGCGCTCTCGCCGATCCCCGGCGACGGCGCGACGGAACGCGGCGATTGCTGTGCGTTCTCGACCGACGGCACCGCGGTTTGCTCGACAGCCGGAGAGGCTTCCGAAGGATCGGCTGCCGCCGTCGCCGGAGTCGGATCATCCTTGACGGGCTTTTGCGTCGCGTTGGGCGAAACCACGCGTTCGGGATCGTCGGTTTCGGTCGGCGCGGCTTTGGGCAGGTCGGTCTGCTTTTCGACCTGTTTCTGCTCGACGACCTCGGGCGCCGGCGCCGACGCATCGGTATCGGGCCCGACCGGCAGGTTGGACGGATCGAGATGCGGCGACATCAGTTCGACACCGATCTCGATCGCCGGCGCGCCGAGATCGTCGTCGGCCTCGTTCGGCCGCATCGCGCCGAGCGCGATCGCGACGCCGCCGGCATGGATCGCCAATGCGCCGAGCGCCGCCGAGATCCAGACGATCCGCGAGAGATGCCGCGGCCGTTCGCGGCCCGGCCTCGTCGCAACCTTACGATCGGCGCCGGCCCGTTTCATGGCTTCACGTCCGTGACGCCCGGCTGCGCCGGATCGCCGGGAACGCCTTCTTGCGCTACCAGCGCGATCTTATTGAAGCCGCCGACGCGCAGCCGTTCCAGAACATCCATCAATTCGCCGTACGGCACCGTCCGATCCGCGCGCAGAAAGATCCGGCGGTCCTTGCCCTCACCCGGCGTGGCTCCCGACATGGTTCCTGACATAGCATCGAGCGAACTGACGAGATCAACGCGCTTGACCGGAGTTTCGCCGATCGCAACCGCAAGATCGGACTTGATGGTGACATAGATCGGCTTGTCGAGCTTCGGCTGCGGCACGGCCGTCGACGACGGCAAATCCACCGGCAGGTCCACTGTCGATAACGGCGCAGCGACCATGAAAATGATCAGCAGCACCAGCATCACATCGATGAACGGCGTCACATTGATGTCGTGCGCTTCGCCGAAATCGTCATCGTCGTCTTCGATATCGCCGAGCACGGCAACCATGCGTCACTCCGCTGCCGTCGAGGTCACTCGCGTTTGAAAACGATCGATATCGCGCGACAGCAGGCGGCCGATCGCACCGGTGCCGCGGCCGACAAGATCGAGATAGCTCTTCGTCGCGCGCGAAAAATAATTGTAGATGATGACCGCCGGGATCGCAGCGGCAAGACCAACCGCAGTCGCCAGCAAGGCCTCGGCGATGCCCGGCGCGACGACGGCGAGATTGGTCGTCTGCGCCTTCGAAATCCCGATGAAACTGTTCATGATCCCCCAGACGGTGCCGAACAGCCCGACGAACGGCGCCGTGGCGCCGACCGTCGCGACGAGCCCCATGCCATAGCGGATCGCCCGCGCCTCGAGCTTGGTGATCTCTGAGAAGCGCGACGCCGCGCGTTCCTTGATGCCGCCTTCGCTGCCGGCATCGGCAGACATGCGGATTTCTTGCGTCGCCGCAGTGAGCAGCGCGACCAGAACGCTGTCCGTCGAACCGAGCGCCATCTGCGCCTCGCCCAGCGAGCGGCTATCGGCGATGCGGCCGAGATTGTCGCCGAGCTGGCGGCGGGCGCGAAAAAGCTGGGCCGTCTTGGCAATCAGGATCGTCCAGGTCGCAAGCGACGCGAAGATCAGGCCAACGATCACCGCTTTGACCAGCCAATCGGCCGACATGAACATCGACCAGGGCGACAAATCGTGCAGCGGGCCGACCCCGGGAGATCGCGCGGCCTCCTGCGCAACATCGGAAGGCGCGGCTTGGGCCGGCGCAGTTTGCTGCGGGCCAGCCGGTGACGATTGGGTGAGTGGCACAAACGACGGCGCCGATTGCGCAACGGCAGTCAGCGTCGACACGGTCGCGCCACCGGGAACCTGTTGCGCCGCCGCGACAACAGCTTGCAGCAGCAGCGCCGCCGCAATTCCCCATAGCGTGCGCGAAAGCGTCATTATACTTCAGCCCAGTAACGAATGAGATTGTGATAGAGCCCGCTGAGCTTGACGACTTCCGGATCGTTCCGCCCCAACCGCTCGACAAGACCCTGAATTGCAATGTCGAGGTCGAAGATCATGCTGCGGGCATGGGCGTCGCGGATCATGCTTTGCAGCCAGAAGAACGACGCCACGCGCACACCGCGCGTGATCGGCGTGACGGTATGCAGGCTGGTTGCGGGATACAGAACAAGCTGCCCGGCAGGCAACTTGACTTCATGCGAGCCGTAATAGTCTTCAACGATCAGTTCTCCGCCATCGTATTCATCCGGCTCGGACAGGAACAGCGTGACCGATAAATCGGTGCGAATCCGCGTTCCGGTTAAATGATCGCCACGCACGGCGTTGTCAACGTGAACGCCAAAACGATGGCCGACGCCGTAACGATTAAACAGCGGCGGAAAAATGTGCAGCGGGATCGCGGCGGAGACGAAGAGCGGATTGGCCGTCAGCCCCCTGATAACCCTCTCGCCCAATTTGCGCGACATCTCGCCATTGGGCGGCAATTGCTCGTTCTTTTTAACCTCGGCCGACTGCGCGCCCGCTGTGGAGCGGCCGTCTTCCCACGCGGCCGCGTCCATGACGGCGCGGAATTCCGCGACGTCGGCTTTGCTCAGCACGTCAGGTATGCAGATCAGCATTCACCGGCACTTCTTTCGAATTAGAATGATTAGAATTTAGCTGCGAGCTCCATGCCGAGAACCCGACCCGGCGCGACGAGGACGAAGGGCGCGCCGCTCTGATAGAAGGCATCGTAGTAGAGCTTATTGAAGATGTTGTTGGCGAACAGCTTCCATCTCCAGTTCTGATAGATCTTGCCGTCGACGAAGGTGTCGAAGCGCCAATAGCTCGGAAGCGTGGTGCCTGCATTCGCAGCGAGGAGTGTTCCTCCCTGCATGGCCGACCGGTAAGTCGCCTGCCCGCCGACCTCGAAATTGTCCGTGATCTTGTATTTGGTGAGGACGTTGAACGACTGAGGAGAAATGAAGGCGAGCGGCAGACCGATATTACTCGGTGTGGCCGAATGATCCACACGTGTCTTCATCAACACAAGACCGGTATAGACGCTCCACTTGTCGGCGATGTTGCCCTCAGCGCCCATATCGATGCCCTGGACGTGATAGGCGGCGCCCTGGATGATCGTGCCCGTGCTCGACGAGCCGATCAGCTCGCGCGCATTGCTGACATCGGTGCGGAACAGCGCGATGGTCGCAAGCAGGCGACGGTCAAACAATTCCCATTTGTTGCCGACTTCCTGCGCCCTGCTCTCAATCGGAGAAAAAACCTGCGAGCCGGCGAAAGTCGGATTCAAACCGCCGTAATTGGTGGACGTCCCGTCAAGCTCGGCGCCAAGAGGGTCAGACGCCGTTGCATAGGCCCAATAAAGGCTGGTGATGGGAATAGGCTTCCACAACGCGCCAAGATTGTAGTTCCACATGCCTGAACCGCCAGAGACCTCCGC
This sequence comes from Xanthobacteraceae bacterium, assembly GCA_035483735.1. Taxonomy (GTDB): domain Bacteria; phylum Pseudomonadota; class Alphaproteobacteria; order Rhizobiales; family Xanthobacteraceae; genus BOG-931. The sequence continues at coordinate 20,544 of DATHPQ010000027.1, forward strand.
GGTGCTCGGAAACGAGTTGTACATTTTCTTGGCGGAGATACCGGTCTCGTCGAAACGAACACCGGCATTCAAGATCACGTAGTCGCGATAATTGGCAGTCCAAAGCGAATAGGCACTCTGGGTATTGACCGCTATGACGTCGGGGTTTCCCGTTGGCGTCGGGGTGCCGGAATAATTTTCGTACACCGTTGGATCAAGTACCGACACGGGCCCGATGGAGCCATTGGCGAACACATTGCCGACAGCCTCCGATCCAAGCCCGCCGTAGGTATCGATACTCACCTGCTCGCGCGAGACTTCCGCGCCGGTAATAATCGTATTCCGGACCGGCCCGGTATCGAACTTGAATGTTGCGGATTGTTGGTCGGCGACAACATTCGTGACTTGGTAGCGAGACTGGGCATTGAGACAAGCCGTCCAGCCTGCCGGATTTAAGCCGGCCAGAGTCGTTGCCATTCCGCCACCACCGCAGCTCGTGCTTTGCTCCGGAATCGTGCCGATATAGTTCAGGACCGATTTTTCGTCCCGAACCTTGTTCTCCAAGGTGATGAAATCGTTGACGATGTACTTGCTGTCGACGGTGCCGAAGTCCTGCTGCACCTTCTGGAAGTCACGATTGATGACCCCGTACCAGGTGTCGCGCGGCACGCCCAGCGAGGTGACAGGAGCGCCCAGGATGTTGTTGTAAGGAACGCCGAAGTCCGGGAGCGACCACAGATTGGTGTGGACGTAATTCGCAGTCACGGTGAAGGAGTCGTTCGGCGCCCATTTCACCGCGGCCATGCCGCCGTCCCGATTGTCGGTGGTGTAGTTTCGGCCGGCCACGCCGGCGTTCTGCCACACGCCGTCGACGCGGACGGCAAGCGTCGGATTGATGACCTGGTTGACATCCAGGGTGACGCGCCGCGTGCCGTCGCCTGCGATCGTGGTCTCGGTGTTATAGAAATTGGTGTTCGCGGCCTGCTTGGTGACGATGTTCAGCGCGCCGCCCGTCGTGCCGCGGCCGTCGATCGTCGCCGCCGGCCCTTTGAGGATTTCGAGCTGCTCGGTGAAGAAATTCTCCCGGACGCTCACAGCCGGATCGCGGATACCGTCGACAAAGACATCGTTGCGCGCGTCGAAGCCGCGGATGAAGAAGCGGTCGCCGAAAGCATTGCCGCCCTCGCCCGTGCCAAGCGTGATGCCGGGAGTGGTGCGCGCCACTTCCTTCAGGCTGGTGGCATCTTTGTCTTCCAGAAGCTCCTTGGTGAGGACAGTGATGCTTCGCGGTGTATTGACAATCGGCTCGGGAAATTTCGCCGACGACAGACGATTGGCCTTATAGGGCGCGTTTGGATCGGCATAGGGATCGTGGTCGGGCTCTTGCGCCGCCGTATTCGCCGCGGCCGCCGCAGCCTGCGCCTGCTGAGCCTGTTTCTCGCGTGCGGCGCGACGCAATGCGTTGCGGGCACGAATTTGCTCGGGGGTCGACTTGCTGACGACGGGCTTCTTGCGTTCGACCGGCGCATCGACCGTGACCGGCGCCAGTGGCGACTGCGCCTTGGCGCCCGTGACGGACGCCACCGCGATCAGACATCCAACCGCAATCTTGCGTTTTGAATTGCCTTCGCCGTTCTCGTTCGCGAATTCCACGCCGACATTGGTGCGCAACGTGCGCGGCAGTTTCACACAACCCATGACAGTCACCCCGCCGACAGAAAAATTTCGTCCCGCGATTCCCTGCGGGATGAGTTTGTTGCCTGCGGTGTTCTTATGCCCCGCGCTCCGGCCGCGTCAAATAAAATTAAGTATTCAAATCAACTATCTACTTTTAATAGTTCGAATATACGTGACGTCGTACCAATACATTCTCATTCTTCCAATATAAAAGAGCTTCATCTTAATTAGAGTAGTTCAAATCCAAGTATATCACGCAAGCTTCATAGCGCGCGTGGCTCAACCCTACGAATAGGCTTGTGCACTGCCGGCAGGCAGCACCGGTCATGCGTTCACGCGATCTCGTCGGAATCCGACCTCGGCGGCTTCATCAGCGAGAACAGCTCGTCTACGGTTGCGCTGGCGAATTGCCGGACGCGATCGTTGTCGAGCGTGCCGGCGATCCTGACCTGCTGCACCACCGCATGAATCTCGTCCCTGAAGTCGCTGAGAAAGCGGAGCGGGTCTTTAGAATTGTTCGCAACTCGCGCAATGAGCCCCGTCACCAATATCTGACACGCGATCATGCGGCCGTTCAGCTCTTCCATTTTCCATAACCTCAGTCGGCGTAAGCCGCGCACCTTGTTGCAGCAGAACGACACTTCAACATCGCAACGGCTTTTGAAAGGGGTCAGCGTGCCGCACGGCCTTGATTAGAATATTTGTAGACAGACAGTCGACGCTGCGCGCGAACAATCGCTATTCGCATTCAAACAACGGTTTGCCCGAAATTTTTGCGGCGTTGCCTGACGCGTCGTAGCTTTAAGCGGCGCGGTCGGCCGAGGCGCGGCCGACAAGCATGATGCGCACTGCCTGCAGCACGGCTTCGACCGCGTTACGGCGATAGGCCCATTTCGGATCGAGCTGCGGCGGATAGACGACCATTGTGGCATTGGCCTCGAAGAACAGGACATCGCCTTGCGCGTTCACGGCGAAATCGACGCCGCCGTAATCGAGCTTGAGCGTCGTGCGGATCTGCTCGAGGCCGGCGATGGCGCGCTGCCCGATCGCGCCGGCCATGTCGTTGAGAAATTCCTCGTCCCTGGCGCGGTTGTCCTGAGAACCCGCCATGTCGGCGGTGAAGTAATGAACCTTCCAGTCACGCGAAATCGCCAGATGCAGCGGAAAAAGAGCGCCATCGACGAACATTGCGCGATATTTCCTGAACATGCCGGCGCTGTCGCGGGCATCAAGCCGCTCGATCAGCCACACCTCGTCGCTCGGAAAATCTTTCACCGCCGCGGCAAGCTGTTGCGGCGCATCGATCTGCGCAAAGTGATAGCCGGTGTGAAATCCCGGCGCGCGGACGAGTAGTGGAAAAGCAAAGCCTGAGCTCGCAATCGCCAGCGCCGCATCGGGCGCCATCAACATCCGTTTCGGCAGCATTGCCATGCGCGGCACCACGACATTCGGCAGTCCGCGCAGGCGTTCGACATTCGCGGCGCGGCCGGTCTTGAGCACAAGCGCGGGATGATTGATCACCGGCCGCGTCGTCCGCGCCACGAGCGATAGCGCCGCTTGCAGGGCCTCGCCGCAAAGATCGGCGTCGCCGATGCTGTTGAACACCAGATCATGCGGCGGCAGCGTGCCACTCTGGTCGGCATATTCCGCCACCAAGACCGTGGCTTGGAATTGCCGATCGTCGAGCAGCGCGCTTGTCGGAATATTGCCGCCGGCCGCCGAAACCAGAAGCAGCACCGACAGCGGTGCAGCTTCGCCGCGATAGGGCAGCACCGTCACAGCTTGGTTGCGAAAACCTTGGTCGCGATGCACCTTGGCGCCAGTGGCATCGCCGAGCGCGGCGAGCAAATTGGCCATGCCGCGATGGGCATGGATATGGCCGGGATCGATCTTCAGCGCCGCTTCGAAATGCGCGCGCGCCGCCGGGTGCTCGCCAAGCAAGAACAAAAGGTTCGCCAGGTTGACGCGGCCATTGGCATTGGCCGGATGCCGCCGCACCGCTTCGCCGAACAGGGACCGCGCGGCCTCGCGGTAGCCGGCATCGAGCACGAGCGTGCCAAAATCGTTCAGCGCCGCAAAGTCATCCGGCTTGCGGCGGATCAGCTCCAGATAATCGCGCTTGGCGTCCTCGAAACGGCCCTGCTCGCGCAGCAGTCCGGCGCGTTCGGCGCGCGCG
>DATHPQ010000028.1:0-3919 GCA_035483735.1 Xanthobacteraceae bacterium
CGGATTGGGCCTATAGCACCGCTTTGATGAGCAAAACCCAGCCGCTGACGCGCCATCTCATTTCGATCAATGACCTCACCAATACGGAGATCGAGACGATCTTCGAGGTCGCGAACGGGTTTTTGAAGGAACTGGCCGACCCCAAAATCCATTACCGGATCGGGCGCAGCACCGATTTGGCGGCCAAATCCATCCTGGCGAGCCTGTTCTACGAGCCGTCGACCCGCACGCGGCTGTCGTTCGAAAGCGCCATGCTCCGCCTCGGCGGCGCCAACATCACCAGCGCCGATCCGGCGGTCAGTTCCGCCGCCAAGGGCGAAAGCCTCGCCGACACCATTCGGGTCATTTCCAACTATGCCGACATCGTCGTCATCCGCCATCCGCGCGACGGCGCCGCGCGCTTGGCCGCCGAATATTCACAAATTCCCGTGATCAACGGCGGCGACGGCAGCCACGAGCATCCGACGCAGACCTTGTGCGACCTGTTCACGCTGCGCTCGAAGAAGAAGAGTTTTAAGAACATGAAGATCGCGATTTCCGGCGATCTCAAGGGCAGCCGCACCATCCATTCCTTCGTCTATGCGCTGGCTCGCTTCGGCGCCACTATCGATCCGTTGCCGGCGCCCGGCATGGAACTGCCGGCCCACGTCGACCGCCGGCTGCGCGAGGAATTCCACTGCCGCATGGTGTCAAAAGATCCCGGACAGGTCGGCTCGATCGACGCGCTCTATGTCACCGCCGATCAGCCGCACCAGTTGTCGCTCATTCCCGATCCGGAAATCGACTACGGGCTTTTGGTGCAGAAGAAGATCGACGCCGTCTACGTCACCCGCTTCCAGAAGGAGCGCTGGAGCGAGAAGGAGCGCGACTATCCAAAAGTCGACGCGAAATTCCTGAACGAGGCGAAATACTCCGACGCCAGCGTCATGCATCCCCTGCCGCGCGTCAATGAGCTCGACGCTTCGCTCGACAGCGATCGCCGCGCCATCTATTTCCAGCAGGCCGCCTACGGCGTTCCGGTGCGCATGGCGCTGATCTCGCTGATGCTACACCTGCACAAGAACAAATCGCTGCATCAGTTCAACGGCGGTTTTGCCGAGCCGGATTATCCGGTCTATGCGCAGCCGATCGGCACCGGCCTGCAATGCGACAATGCCAATTGCATCACCGGCGATCCTTCCGAGCGGCAATACGCCGCCAACAAGTTCTACGTCGTCGATGAAGACAGCCCGCAGCGCTGCCAGCTGCGCTGCGTCTATTGCGAGAAGGACGTCGAAAACAAGGCCGGCGAATTCGTCGTCGCCGACACGACGCGAAAAACATTTGGGCCCGATCTGACAACGCTGACACGCGCCGCGGGCGACAAGCTCAAGCATCTCGTCATCTACCGCAGCGCCTCCGACGCGCTCGCCGCAGGCTTTGCGCCGCGCGAGAGCGGCAGGAAAGCGCGCGCGGTCTAACCGACGCCCGCTGAGCCGCCATGCCGATCGACTGGTCGCTCATGCCCGAATACGCCGCGGTTTTGATGTTCGGCTATCTGTGCGGCTCGATTCCATTCGGCATCTTGCTCACCCGGCTTGCCGGCGCGCCGGATCTGCGCTCGGTCGGCTCCGGCAACATCGGCGCCACCAATGTTTTGCGCACCGGCCGCAAGGGCCTCGCCGCCGCGACCCTGCTGGGCGATATGCTCAAGGGCACCGCGGCAGTTCTCATAACCGCGCATGTCTTCGGCCGCGATGCCGCCATCGTCGCCGCGCTTGGCGCGTTTTTGGGCCATCTGTTTCCGGTCTGGCTCAAATTCAAAGGCGGCAAAGGCGTTGCGACCTATATCGGCCTGTTGCTCGGCTTCAAGGTTTGGCTTGCGCTCTTAGGCTTCTGCGCGTTCTGGCTCGCGATCGCGGCGCTCACGCGCTACTCGTCGCTTGCAGCGCTCGTGGCGAGCGCCGCGGCGCCCGTCATCCTGTGGTGGAGCGGCGATGGCTGGCTCGCCGGGCTATTTCTGCTGCTGGCGGCGCTGCTCTGGATCATGCACCGCGCCAATATCGCGCGGCTGATGAACGGCACGGAAAGCAAGATCGGCCGCGGCTCCGCGGCGTGAACAAAAATTTCAGCTGACCGCAGCAGGGGCGCGCGCCGGCGCGCCGTGAGTGTGCGGAATCTTGTCGGCGAACATTTCGACGAAATGATCGGTCTCGCCGCCAGCCGTGTGCGGCCGCAGCGCCTCGTCGAAGTGCGTGCGCGAGGCCGGATCGGCCTTGACCCTCGCCATGATACGGCGATAGCGCCACACCAGCCGCAGCCATTGCGTCGACACCTTGATGAAATCGACGATGCGCCACGGATAGAATGCAAACGGGTTGCGCACTGGCATGCCGTAGCGGCGTTGCGTGCGCAGCTTGCGGCGCAAGAAACCGAATTGCAGCGGATGTACGCCTTCGATGCGCGACGCGCCGGAGAAGATGGTCAGCGAATCGAGAATCTTTGTGCGGTTGATGCCGGACACCACGGCGCGGCGCATGATGGTCTCGACATGCGCGTCGGTGTAGTAGCGCGTCCAGGCGTCGGCATAGACCTTCATCCACGTTTCCTTCGACATCAAAGGATGCGCGGTGCAGGCGTGCTCGAGATCGTATTTGTTCATGTCGGGGTCCATCGCCACCCCGCGCATGAAGAGAGTCTTGTGATCTTCCGAGCCCGGCAGTGGCGTCAGATAGAAAAACTCGAGGATGTCGACCGGCAGTTCCTTCTTGATGATCTCGATGTCGCGGGCGATCGATTCCGGCGTGTCGGTCGGAAAGCCCAGAATGTAGCCGGCGTAGGTCATGACCTTTTGCGCCCGCCACGCCAAAAGCATCTCGCGATATTCCCAAATCTTGTTCTGGCGCTTCTTTGCCCCCATCAGGGATTCGGGGTTGATGTTCTCAAGCCCCAAGAAAATAGCCGTGCAGCCGGCACGCGCCGACTTCTCGATAAAGCCCGGGATGCGGTGACACAGCGTGTCGACTTGCAGCAGGAGGCGGATGTTGAATTTGTCGCGCTCGCGCAATTCGATCAGGCGGTCGAGGATCGGCTCCCAGTTGCGGTTGCGGGCGAAATTGTCGTCGGTGATGAAGAACCGCGTAATGCCTTGCGCGGCGTTGGCGCGCACGATGGCCTCGACGTCGTCGGGCGTGCGGTAGCGCGATTTGCGGCCCTGCACATTGATGATGGTGCAAAAACTGCACTGGAACGGACAGCCGCGGCCGGCGTCAAAGCTGGAATAATGGCCGGCGACGCGGGTGACCACCGCGCGCGGAAGAATCGGATAAACGGCGGCCGCCATTTCCGGCATGTCGGCCAGATAATTGTAGATCGGCTTGGCTTTGCCTTCGGCGACGTCGCGCACAACCTCGGCCATGCGGCCTTCGGCCTCGCCGGCGAACAGATGGATGCCGAGATCGAGCGCTTCCTGCAAATCCGCCGGCAAGGTCGGCAGCATGGAGATGCAGCCGGAGACATGAAAGCCGCCCATGACGACGTTGAGGCCAAGCGCGCGGAACTGCCGGCCGAGATCGAGCGCGCGCGGATATTGATTCGACTGCACGCCGATCAGACCGACCATGCCGCCGCCGGCAGCGCGGATGCGCTTGGCCACCGCCGCCACACTGACGATGGTGTTGCACTCGTCGCAGGCATCGACCTCGATGTCGACATCGGGGCCGAGCACGCGGTTGTCGGCGCACTCCCGCATCAGCCCGTAGACGCTGGCGAGCGAATTCGACGGCAAGGTCGAGCGCAGCCATTGGATGACATAGCCATCCTGGTCGTAGTGCGACGGCTTGATCAACTCGACCCGAAACGCGCGCCTGGCCAAATTACCGTGCAAACCACCCCTCCAACGGAACCCGGTTGTTCCCGCAGCAATCGCTCCGCGACTCTG
>DATHPQ010000029.1:0-8498 GCA_035483735.1 Xanthobacteraceae bacterium
CGCGGCCGAGCCGGTGCTCCTTGAACAGCGGGCCGATCTTGCGCATCAGCGCGCCGGCGAAATTCGCCATGCGCCGCCGGTCCGTGTGCTTGATGGCCCCGAGCAGGCCGACGGTGAGGGCGCCGGCCACCTTGTCGAGCAAAGGCTTGAAACTTTGCCGCATCAAAAACGCATCAAAACAGGACGATGATCTTGCCAAAAACCTGCCGGCTTTCGAGCCGCGCCAAGCCGCGCTCGAATTCGGCGAGCGGCACTTCGGTATCGATCACCGGATTCATGCCCGACGCCATCTTGGCGAGGCTCTCGCCGATATTGCGGATCGAGCAGCCGAACGAGCCGAAGATGCGGTATTGCTGCAGATAGAGCTGGAACAGGTTGAATTGGATCGACTGGCCGGTGGTCGAGCCGCAGGTCACGAGCCGCCCGCCGCGCTTGAGGCAGAGCAGCGAGCCGTTGAACGTGTCCGGGCCGACATGCTCGAAGGCGACGTCGACACCCTTTTTGCCGGTGAGCTTGCGCACCGCGGTTTCGAAGCGATCGGTGCGATAATTGATGACGTGATCGGCGCCGAGCGCCTTGGCCTTTTCACCTTTGGCATCGTCGCCGACGGTGGTGAACACGGTGGCGCCGATGGCTTTGGCCATTTTGATCGCGCTGGTGCCGATGCCGGAGCCGCCGGCCTGGACCAAGATCGTTTCGCCGGGCTGCAGCTTGGCATTGTCGAACAGCATGTGCTGCACGGTGCCGAAGGCGACCGGCGCGCAGGCGGCGTCGCGGAAACTCACATTGTCCGGCACTTTCACCACGAGCCGCGCCGGCATGTTGACGAAATCGCGCGCGAAGCCGTCGACATGGAAGCCCATGATGCTGCCGACGTTCTCACACAGATTGTCGCGGCCTTCCTGGCAGGCTTTGCACTTGCCGCAGGTCAGCGCGCCATAGGCGACGACGCGGTCGCCGACCTTGGAGGTGGTCACGTCCGGCCCCACGGCGACGATTTCGCCCGCGGCTTCGACGCCGACGATCAGCGGCAGCTTGCGCTTGGCGAAAGCCATGCCGCGCCAGCCCCACACATCGATGTGGTTGAGCCCGATCGCCTTGATGCCGATCTGCACTTCGCCTGGGCCGGGCGGGGGCGGGGCGTCGATGTCGACGATCTCAATCTTGCGGTCGCCGGTGAGCGTGAGGGCGCGCATTTTGCCCCCTCCTTTTCCTCCCCCGTTTACGGGGGAGGGTAGGGTGGGGGTTGTCTCTTTATCCAATGTCGGTGTTGCGGTGCTCACGCCGGCTCCCGCGTCAAAACAAGCGAAATGTTCTGGCCGCCAAAGCCGAAGGAATTCGAGATCGCGCGATGGAGGCGGGCGTCGCGCGCCTCATTCGGCACCACGTCGAGCGGAATCCCCGGATCGGGCACGCGATAATTGATGGTCGGCGGGATGCGCTGATGTTCGAGGGTCAGCGCCGTGAACACCGCTTCCACCGCGCCGGCCGCGGTCAGCGTGTGGCCGATCATGGATTTGTTCGACGACATCGGGATCGAGCGGATGCGTTCGCCGAATACGGTGGAGACGCCGAGGCATTCCATCTTGTCGTTCTCCGGCGTCGACGTGCCGTGCGCGTTTATATAGTCGATGTCTTCCGCGCCAACGCCGGCATCGGCCAGTGCGTTGCGCATGCAGGCGATGACAGGTTTGCCGTCGGGGCTCGAGCGGGTGCGGTGGAAGGAATCCGATTTCTCGCCGCAGCCTTCGAGAACGGCGAGCACTTTGGCGCCGCGCGCGACGGCGTGGTCATAGTCTTCAAGCACCAGCGCGGCCGCGCCTTCGGCCAGCACGAACCCGTCGCGGTTCTTGGAGAACGGCTTCGACGCCTGTTCCGGCGGATCGTTCTGCGTCGACAGCGCCGACAACAGCGAGAAGCGGATGAGCGCTTCCGCCGTCACGGAGCCGTCGGCGCCGACCGCAAGCACGGCCTGGCATTCGCCGCGGCGGATCGCTTCGACGCCGAGCTGGATCGAGGTGCCGCCCGAGGCGCAGGCGGTCGTGAGCGAGAGCGGCGATCCCTGGGTGCCGAAGCGTTCGGCGAGATGCTCGCCGATAATGCCGTATTTCAACGTATCGAGGACCGGCGCGAATTGCGGCTCGCGCGCCACCCGGACCAGATCGGGATAGGTCGGATCGCTCTCGGAGGCGGTCTTTGCCGCCAATTCGGTGCGATAGTGCCATTCGATTTCGAACGGCGGCAGCGCCAGAAACAGTGGGCCGGGAAAATGCCCCTTCGAGCCGATGGCAGATTGGCTGATGGCCTCCTCGCAGGCGAGCGTGGCGAGCCGCTCCGAGAGCTGCGCCGGCGCCATGTAGTCCGCGTAGACGTCGTTGACCGTGCCGGCGATGGTGGTGCGCAGGCTGTCGAGCGCAAAGCGGTTGATACGGCGAATGCCGGATACGCCGGACGAGAGCTTCGCCCAATTGTCTTCCTTGCCGACCCCGAGCGAGGTGACGACGCCCATGCCGGTCACGGCAACCACCGGGCGGCCAGCCTTGTCGCGATGCGTTGCCATAACGCACTCCTCTCAACTATTGGCGCGCATAGGCGCGCGACTAGCTCACCCGTTCGAGCAAGGCGAGCCCTTCGCCGCGCCAATTGCCGACGCCGGTGACGACGACCTGGGAGAGACCGGGCGGACTTGCCCCGATATCTCCAGTTCCTGTCGGGGCGAACAGTTTGCCATGTTCGAGCACCGCACAGCCGATGGCAAGATTGGCCGTGAACTGGGCGTCCACCCCATGCCCGATATACGTACCCGTATTGCGGACCGGAAGCCCGATCTCCTGAAGAACATGGGCCTCGGCGCTGGTCGCGGGCTCAAGCCCTGCGGCGCCGGAGACGATGGCGGCATGGGCCTTGTCGACTTGCGGCGAAAGCTTCTGCCATTGCCGGCGCAGGCTCGCTTCGGCATCGCCTTCCTTGCGCGCATTACGATCGGAATAGACTTCGGAGATTCGCGCCCGCGGTTTTGCGCCGCGCGCGATCGCGTGCTCCTTGCTTTCCAGCACCAGGAACGCCCCCATCGTGCCGAAGGCGATGCCGCCGTGCGGGCCGCGGTCCCAGACCGCTGCGAATTTGTCCTTAAGCGCGACCCTGCCGAACTCGAAGGTGAGCAGCACATCCCAGCGTGTGCCGTGATAGGCGCCGCCCACCAGCGTCAGCTCGCTTTGGCCGGCCGCGATGCGCGCCTGCGCTACGCGCACGGCGTCGACGCCTGCCGCTTCCTCGCCCATGAAGGTGCGCGAGGAGCCGACCACGCCATGCACCAGTGAAATATTGCCGGCGAGGAGGTTCGGAAGCTGCGCCAGAAACAGAGTGGGGCGCAGGTCGCTCATCAGCCGTTCGTTGAGAAAGGCGCCGGGCGTATTGGTCTTGCGCAGGCCCGCCATGATCGCGGTATCGACCGCGATATCGCGTTCGCCGCCGCCGGCGGCAACGATCATGTCGGCGCGGTCGAGCAATTCCGGCTTGCCGGCAATACCGGCGTCCGCCAGCGCCATGCCGGCGGAATAGACGCCGACGCGCTGCCAAGTCTCCATCTGCCGCTGGTCGCTCTTCTTCGGAATGTATTTGTCGAAGGAGATCGGGCCGAGCGGATGCACGATATAGGGCGCGAAGCTCGTGTCGTCGTAGGACGGCGCGTCGCCGCGCTCGAGATGGCCCCAAGCCGCCTCGACGCCCTCGCCCAAACAGGTGAGGAGCCCGACGCCGGTGATCCACACCTCACGGCGATCACTCACTTGGCGTACTCCCTGGCCGGGAAATTGATGCGGTCGGCCCATTCCCACAGGCCCTCGCGCAATTCCTTGCTGGGGTAAGGAATGATCCGATAGGTCAGCGTGGCATCGCAGATCGGCGCACCCTTGCACCAGCCCTTGGCTTCGCCGATCGCATAGCCGGAGCCCTCGTGAATGACGCGGCCTTCGAATTCGAGTTCGTCGCCGGGAAACACGGCATTGCGGATCTTGCCTTCCTTGACGCCGGCGAGCGCCGGCAGGCCGGTGAAGCCGGTGAGTGCGCTTACCAGCCAGCCCGTGGTCTGCGCCATGCACTCGATCAGGAGCACGCCGGGCATCAGCGGGTAGCCCGGGAAGTGGCCCTCGAAGACAGGGCTCTGCAACGGCACTTTACAGACCGCGCGGGTCACGCGTTCACGGACATCGACGGCCGTGAAGCGGTCGATCATCTGGAAATATTCAAGACGCATCTAATGGCGCCTCAGGCGCCCTTGGCAGCGATCAGCTCGTCGATCCGCTCGCACAAGTTCTTCAGCACGAAATACTGATCTGTTGTCGCCTTGCCGTCGTTGACCTCTTGGGTCCATTGCTCCAGCGGCAGCTTGATGCCGAAAGCCTTGTCGATGGCAAAGGCAATGTCGAGAAAGTCGAGACTGTCGATCTCAAGATCATTGATAGCGTGAGATTCCGGCTTGATATTTTCACGCGGGATATCGCAAGTTTCCGCAATGATTTCAGCCACTTTATCGAACGTAGTGGACATCGGGCGTGCTCATTGGTCCGAAGGAATAAGCGCCGGCCCAGCCCGGCACTCGCAGCCCGCGATACGGGCCCCTCAATGTGAAGGCCCCGTATAGCGAAGGATGCCGGTAAGTTCAACGGCGGAGCCCATCTGCGGGCCCGCCGTCCAGGTGCCGCCGGACCGGGCGATTTTCCGCCTTTGCCAAGGGCTTATTGCAGCACATCGTCCGGGCTCGGATCAGCCTCTCCGCTTGATCCACCAAGCCATATTACCTAATGAACCCGGCGAGAGCTCCACCCAAGGCCCACACCGGTTCCAGGTCCGCCCATGCCGCAGGCGCAACAGGTCGACAAAACTGTGCGCAAGCGATGTTTTGTGCAGATGACGGGCTATGAGCCGGTCGGCGCCGAGCGCCAGCACCACCGCTTCATCCGCGAAATGGCGCGGTTTCAGAAGGCCTGGAACGTGCAAGGCGAGGTGTCGCCGCCGGTTCTGTCGGCGGACGGCGCGGTGGCGAGCTGGTCGGTCGCCTGTTTCGGCCCGAACTGGCGCGTCACCACCGACTTTCACTGGTTCCGCTGGGACGATTTCGTGCGCGCCGACGCCGCCGAGAGCGACTGGTGGCGCTTTCCGCTCGGCGTCGCGGCGCTGATGGAATTCATCCTCAACGGCACCGTGGTCAAATATTTCATGGTGGCGTGGCGTTACGGTGGATTCTTTCTGTCGCCGCTGGTCTATGTGCTCGGCACGATGTGGGCGGCGATCGCGCTGACGCGCTTCGCCGTGATCCATCTTGGCCTGCCGTATCACATGCTGATCGCGCCGCTGTTGTGGTTTGCGATCTTCGTTGCGTTTCGCTTTACCTTCGGGCGCCTCTGGCATATCCGCTACGCGCTCGACGACTGGTATTTCGCGCGCGATCTCATTCATCGGGTGCGGCCGGGGCTGGAGGAACGGCTCGATGTTCTGGCGCACGAGTTCGTGCGCATCGTGCGCGGCACCGATGCCGACGAGATCGTGTTCGACGGCCACAGTCTCGGCGCGCCGCTGTCGCTCATCGTGCTCGATCGCGCGCTCAAGCTCGATCCGCAGCTTTTAAGCCGCGGCAAGGAACTGCATCTGGTGTCGAGCGGCTCCTCGCTGATGAAAGTCGCGTTGCATCCGGCTGCCGGCTGGATCCGCGAGACCGTCGGCCGCATTGCTACCGCGCCCGGCTTGTTCTGGGTCGAATATCAGGCGCTGGTCGATGTCATCAATGTCTACAAGGTCGATCCGGTGGTCGCGCTCGGCATGCCGTTTGCCGGCAAGCCCATCGTGAAAATCATCCGTATCCGCATGATGGTCGAGGAGCACACGTACCGGCGCTTCCGTCTCAATTTCCTACGCATCCATCGTCAGGCGGTCATGGGCAATGAGCAGCGTTACTTCTACGACTATTACATGTTGGTCTGCGGCCCCATCGCGCTGCCGGATCGCGTCGCTTATCCCGACGAAGCCGTCGCGGCCTTCGGCGCCGACGGCGGGTTGATTGCGGGCGTCCTCGAAGCTGTGCCGGAGCCAAGCGCGTGACCCCGACAATTTCCAAAATCATCTGGCTTGCTTTCATGGCCGCCTGGGTGGTGCTGCGGCAGCGGCCGGGGCGGCATTCGCGCAAGACCCCGATCAGCTATTCCCGGCGCGACATTCGCGAACGCCTGCTGATGGCGGCGTCGTTCACCGGCCTAGGCATCGTGCCTTCAATCTATCTCGCGATCCATTTTCCGCGCTTTGCCGATTATCCCTATATGCCGGTGCTGACCTATCTCGGCATCGTGGTCGATCTGGCCTCGTTGTGGCTGTTTTGGCGGACCCATAGCGATCTCGGCAAAAACTGGTCGGTCAGTCTCGACCTGCGCGAACGCCATACCCTCGTCACAACCGGCGTTTACGGGGTCGTCCGCCATCCCATGTATTCGGCGTTTTGGCTGATGGCGCTCGCTCAGGTGCTGCTGTTGCCCAATTGGATTGCAGGGCCCGCGGGTTTGGTCGGTTTCGGCATTCTGTTCTTTGGTCGCGTGCAGCGTGAAGAAGAGATGATGAGGAGCGCGTTCGGAGAGGAATATCGTACCTATATGGAACGCACCGCGCGGGTCGTGCCGTGGATTTATTGATGTGCGCGGTGGTCTGGCGATTTGCCGGTTCGGCCACGTTGCATTTATGGCACAGGTCGGCGCCGGTTTGCGGTGCACTCGGCATTTCCCGGAAAATTCCGGCCACAAAATCTGGCAGTGCGGTATGGATCGCTTAGAATGCGCGGGCATACCGGATTCAAGTTTTGCGTAACATTCGGCAAGCCATGAGGGGGCCATGAAGGCCAGATTGGGTTGGGGTTGGATGGCAAGCAGCGTCGCAGACACCGTGTCGATGACCATGACAGCTTGGCGACGATTTGCAGCAATTGCGATGCTCGCAGTCGGCATGATGCTGGCGCTTGGAACCAGCCCGAGCATGGCGGAATCGCGCGCGCACGTTTATCTGCTGCGCGGCCTTCTCAATGTCTTCTCGCTCGGCATGGATACGCTGGCGGACGAACTCAACAAACGCGGCGTCTACGCCACCGTTGACAATCACACTGCATGGCAGTCGCTCGCCGACCAGGCCGCGGCGCGATACAAGGCTGGCACCGAAGGCCCGATCATTATCATCGGCCACTCGCTCGGCGCCGATGCGGTCATGGAAATGTCGGCCTATCTCGGCGCCAAGGGCGTGCCGGTGGCGCTCGCGGTGCCGTTCGACGGCACGCAATCGTTCGCGGCCTCGGGCAATATCCAGCGCGTGCTCAATCTCACACAGCGCAGTTACGCCTACATGCGCAAGGGCCCGAGCTTCAAAGGCACGCTGGTCAATTTCGACGTGAGTTCGGATCCGAGCATCGATCATCTCAATATCGACAAGTCGCCGCGCCTGCATGCGAAAGTGATCGGCGAAGTGCTCTCCGTGGTCGGCTCGCATCGCGGCGTGCCGGGTACGACGGTGCCGCAGCCGACTCGGGTCAATTCGCCGGCTGCGCCCGGTGGCGGCACCGGCGCGCCAATGGCGCCTGCACCGAAGCCCGAGGCTGCTCCGGCACCTGCAACACCCGCGCCCCCACCAGCCAAGACCGGCACCGGCGCCACGAACTCCACGGATATTCGGCCCTTGGCCGACAGCGGTACACCGGTGATCGCGCTGCCCGAACGCGGCGCACCGGTCCACAAGCCCGCGGCGCCGGCGAGCGGCACCGCGCAAGTTCCGAATTGATCGCGCACGAATTTACGGCTTCATCGAATCAAACGGCCCGCCGGGCGAACGCGGCGGGCCGTTTGCATTTTTGAGCTCTGTTGTATGAGTTCTCTGTAAGCCGTCTTGCGTTCGTAAGCGTTACGGCCGCTCCGGCATATCGATCGGTGCGCAATTGGTGCGGCCCTGCAACGCACAATCCTCGAGCTTGCCGGTGGCGGAGATGGTGTCGGCGATCCACACGCCGGTGCCGATGAGGACGACAACGATCGCCGCCCCGATCACATTCATCAGCATGCGCTGGCGATCGTCGATCCGCTCTTCGCGTTCCTGTTCGTAGCGGGCGAAGTCATCGTCCGCGTTTTGCGGCGCGGGCGGTGACGCCGAAACGAGCGCCAGCCGCTGTCTGCGGCGCCGGAACGGCAACACCTGTCCAGACGCTTTGCTCTTTTGTGCGGCAGGCCCGTTCTGCATCGCTCGTGAACCGCCAGGTTTATGCAAAGAACATACGCCCTTGGCGCGTAATTTCTAAGTGAAGAATTCATATCTCCAGTGCGGATAATTCCCGACGAAATTGCAGGTTCCGCATCTGTCCATCCTGCCATTCCAACCGCGCTTGAAGTGAACTAGATTCCATCCATGAGCTTGCGGCGGCACGCGCGTACCGGGATAGCGCTGGCAGCGGCCTATGCGGTCGCTTTGCAGGCGGTTTT
>DATHPQ010000030.1:0-105093 GCA_035483735.1 Xanthobacteraceae bacterium
CTGTCAGGCGGCCATCTATCTGACCCAGCCTGGTGCCAATACGCGGGTGCGTTCATGGACGCCAACCGCCAAGGCGCAATACGGCTTTTTGGTCACGCATAACGAGGCGATCTCGATCGCCGACTATTTCACGCTGCGCCAGGGCCGCAAGGTCGTGTACCGGCCGACCTGTCATTATGCGTATCACCCGTGCAACGACGCGGTGCTGTCGCTGCACGAATTATTCGGCCAGGCCGGCAAGCGTCAGCCGGCGATCCACATTCTCGACGAGTACGAGATCGAGGACGGGATCGATGAACTCGGCGTCCTGCTCTACGGCCACAAGAAGAACGCCTATTGGTACGGCTCGCAGCTGTCGATCGATGAGGCGCGTGAGATCGCGCCCTATCAGAACGCCACCGGCCTCCAGGTCACCTCGGCCGTGCTCGCCGGCATGGTATGGGCGCTCGAAAATCCGAATGCCGGCATTGTCGAAGCCGACGAGATGGATTTCCGCCGCTGCCTTGAAGTGCAGATGCCCTATCTCGGGCCGGTGATCGGCACCTATACCGACTGGACGCCGCTCGCGAATCGTCCGGGCCTGTTCAAGGAAGACATCGACAAGCGCGATCCCTGGCAATTCACCAATGTGCTGGTGAGCTGAACCGCGAGAGATTTAGCGACGCTGGGCGCTGCCGCAAGGCAGCGCCTTTTCTGTTTGTCGGCTTACTTCAGCCGCTTCGCCGCTTCCTGCATCAAGCTGAGATCGGAATGCGTTTTGACGTCGAAGCCGGTATTGACCAGACCGAGATCCTTGGTCATGTCGACGTTTTTCTGCAGCGCGTCCAGATTGGGCAAAAGATTTTGATCGCGGAAGTAATCGTTCTTGGTGAACAGCCAACCGAAATGATCGGCGGGTTGCTTCGTCATTTGCGACGCGATGTCGGCGGCGGCGTCGTGATTCTTCGGGTCGAGATACCAGCGCGAGATTCGCAGCGAATCTTCGAGGAAATCGACCAGCGCGGCGCGGTGTGCGTCGATGAACGGCTTGCGCGCCGACCACATGACGAATTGCGACGGCCCGATCGCGTCGTGCATGTCGAACAGCTTGGTCGCGATCTTCTTCAACTCGGGATCGAGTGAAAACGGCAGCACCGCCGGAATCATGTCGACTTTCTTTTCCGCGAGCATCGCGCGCATCGCAGGAAACGGCGCTTCGATGATCGTGTAGTCGCGATTGGCTTCGAGCCCGTGCTTGCGCAGCATGGCACGCATGGCGACATCGACGCCGCTGCCGGCGGCATTGGTGGCGACGATCTTGCCTTTAAGGTCCTCGATCTTTTTGATCGGTCCGTCGGCAAGCACGTCGAATTCGTTGCTGTAATAGCCGTTGGCGCCGTCCTGGAAGTCGTCAGAGATCACCCGGATATCGTCCATTCCTGCATTGCCGATGGCGATCGGCAATGTCGAGAAAGCGAGGTTGCCGATTTCAAGCTCGTTATTGGCGATCGCCGTGATCATCGGCGGGGTGCCTGCATAGCGCACCGCTTCGAACTGATAAGACTGGCCGAAATGGACTGCGAGGTCCTTCTTCTGCATCCAGATCGATGCCAGGTTGGCGAGTGGCGCCACCCAAGCGCCGCGGATTTTCAGCGGGTCAGCATGCGCCGGACGGATCTGAAGATTGGTGTCAAAAGCGGCGACGCCGAGAGCCAAAATCGCGACGCTTGCCAATACGAATTTCGAACGCATGCCTTCCCCCTATCGGCGCTTTTCCGGTTTGTTCCCGATTCTGCGCATGATCTTTGGGCCTGAGCCCACGCTTGCGGGGATTGATGGCGGAAACGGCTTAGGCGCGCAAGCGTGCGGCTTGCCGCAGGCTTAATGCGCCGTCCGGCCGGCGCTTCCGCCGCGGAAACTTCAAATCCACCACACTAGCGTGTCATTTCAATTTTACCGGCCCGCCCGGTAACAAGTGGTGGTGTGCCGGTAAAAGCGAATTTGGGTTCGGCGATATGGCGGACATTGAAACAAGCACCACCCGTTCGATCAAAAAGACCCCGGCTTTGCCCGGCCAGGTCGTACTGGTGTTTCAAGGCGGCGGCGCGCTTGGCGCTTACCAAGGCGGCGTCTATCAGGCGCTGCATGAAGCCGGGATCGAACCCGACTGGGTGATCGGGACCTCGATCGGCGCGATCAACGCCGCCATCATTGCCGGCAATGAGCCCAGCCGGCGGCTCGAACGTCTGCGCGAATTCTGGAAACGGATGGAGCGCAAATCGCCGTGGGATGCGGCCGCCTTCATGCAAATGCCGGTTGCTCAACCGCTGGTCCTGTTCGGCGGCAATGTCGCCGCGCAGATGATGACGATTTTCGGCGGCGTTGCCGGCTATTTTTCGCCGAACCGCGCGCTTGCATTTGGTCTCAACGCCACGGTCGGCGTCGAGCGGGCCGGCTTCTACACGATCGATGCGCTGCACGAGACGCTGACAAGCATTGTCGATTTCAGCCGCGTCAATGCCAAACAGCCGCGCCTGACGGTCGGTGCCGTCAACGTGCGCTCCGGCAAGATGCATTATTTCGACAGCCGCGATATGCCGCTCACGCTCAAACATGTGCTGGCCTCAGGCGCCTTGCCGCCAGCCTTCCCGGCGATCCGCATCGACGGCGATCCGTATTGGGACGGCGGCATCTATTCCAACACGCCGATTGAAACCGTGTTCGACGACTATCCCCGGCGCGATTCGGTCGTGTTCACGGTGCAGATGTGGCACGCGGCGGGACCTGAGCCGGAATCCATCTGGCAGGTGGTTAACCGGCAGAAGGATATTCAATATGCGAGCCGCGCCGATAGCCACATCATGCGTCAGGAGCACATTCACCAGCTTCGCCATATCGTGCGCGAGTTGGTGCGCCGGATGCCGGAGGAGCAGCGCGACACGCCGGAAGTAAAAGAAATGGCCGGCTATGGCTGCGGTACGCTCATGCATATCGTGCGGCTCAACGCGCCGCGGCTCGATCACGAAGACCATTTGCGCGACATCGATTTCACCAGTTCAGGCATCCGCGCGCGCTGGCAGGCCGGCTATGCCGATACGATGCGCACGGTCGAACGCCGGCCGTGGCAGAAGCCGATCGATCCGATGATGGGCGTTGCGGTCCACGATCCCGAGGTAGACACTGCTCTGGACAGGTGATTGCCATTTTGTTTGGCGCTGACGGACGATTTCACGGGTCATGCCAAATCCACCTTTCCACACCATCGCCGAAACGCCGTCGACGGACGACCCGTCGCTGCATCGCGTTCTGATCGTGGGTGGCGGCGCAGGCGGCCTGCGGCTCGCCTCGCTCTTGGGCGCCAAGCTCGGACGGCGTCACAAGGCCTCGATCACGCTACTCGAAAGATCGCGCATCCATGTCTGGAAGCCGCTGCTGCACGAAGTCGCGTCGGGATCTCTCGACAGCGAGACGGATTCTCTCGAACTCATCGCGCATGCCCGCTACCGGCATTATCGCTACCGCATCGGCGCGATGGTCGGGCTCGATCGGGCGAAGCGACAGGTCCATGTCGCGCCGAGCGTCGACGAGGAAGGACAAACGATCATTCCGCCGCGCGTGCTCGGTTACGATACGCTCGTCATTGCGGTCGGCAGCATGTCCAATGATTTCGGCACGCCGGGCGTCTGGGAACATGCGATTACCCTCGATACGCTCGATCAAGCAGCGCGCTTCAACCGGCGCATGATCAACGCCTGTCTGCGCGCCAACGCGCAATACGATCCGCGCAAGCCCGGACAGCTGCACTGCGCGATCATCGGTGCCGGCGCGACCGGCGTCGAATTGGCGGCGGAACTGCACAAATCGATGCGCGATCTCGTGTCCTATAATCTCGATCGCATCGATTTCGACATGCATATCAAGATCGAGCTGATCGAAGCGGCGCCACGAATCCTCCCCGCTTTGCCGGAGAGTCTCGCAGCCGCCACCGCGGATGTGCTGCGCGGACTCGGCGTCAATATCCGCACCGGCCGGCGGGTCATGGAGGTGCGCGCCGGCGAAGTCGTGCTCGACGGCGGTGAGATCGTGCCGGCCGAACTGATCGTCTGGGCCGCCGGCATCAAGGCGCCGGATTATTTGCGCGATCTGGACGGGCTTGAAGCTGACCGGATCAATCGCCTCATTGTGCGGCCGACGCTGCAGACCACCAAAGACGACGACATCTTCGCCATCGGCGACTGCGCCCATTGCGTTTTGCCGGGCATGAAGGAGCCGCTGCCGCCGACCGCACAAGTCGCGCATCAGCAGTCGGGCTTCATGATCAAGGTCGTCAACAAAAGGTTGCGCGGCGAGCCGCTGCCGAATTTCACATATCGCGATCGCGGCTCGCTGATATCGCTCGCCGATTACGACACGTTCGGCGTCTTATACAAAAACGTGAAGCTGCAGGGCCTGATCGCGCGCTGGGCCTATCGGGCGCTGCACAAGCGGCATTTGCAGGCGCTGCACGGCAGCTTCAAGGTGGCGCTGGACTCTCTCGTCCATGCCGTGACCAAACGCACTGAGCCACGGATCAAATTACATTAGCAATCCAGGAAAGCTTAGCGTTCGGCCGCTTCCGCGTGCCAGACCAAGAGCCGGCGGCGGACGATCGCCATGGCCTTGATCAAAATGTAGCCGACGACCGCGATCTCGACGATGCCGGCGAACACGCCGGGCGAATTGGCATAGCGCGACGCCGTCATCATGGCGCCGCCGAGGCCGTAGCCGCCCATCGCCATCTCGGCAATGATGGCGACGATGAGCGCGATCGGCAGCGCGACCTGAAGCCCGGTCATGATCTGCGGCGAGGCCGCCGGCAAAATGATCTGCCACAGCATTTCGCGCTCGCTCGCGCCCATATTCCGTCCCGACCAGATCAGCTCCTTGTCGACGCTCGCGATGCCGGCGAGCGTGGCCGTCACCACCGGGAAAATCGCGTCGAACACCACCATCGAGATCTTTGAAACGTCGTAAAGGCCGAGCCAGAGAATGATGATCGGCAGAAAGGCGATCTTCGGCATCGGAAAACCGACCGAGATCAGCGGATCGAAGAACCAGCGCAGGATTTTGCTGCGCGACATCACCGCGCCGAGCGCGATGCCGCCGACCGCCGCAATGAAGAAGCCGGTCAGCGCCCGGTACATGGTCAGGCTGAGATTGATCCACAGGTCGCCATGGAACGCGTCGCTATAGATGCGCTCGGCGACGACGGAAAATGCCGGCAGCATGAACGGCGTCACCTTGCCGCTGCGCGCGAACAGTTCCCACGCGACGAGCAGCACCAGGATCGAGAAAATGCCGGCGCCACGCCGGAAGATGTCGTCGAAGCGGCGCAGCGCGTCCTGGGAAATCTGCACTTGCGCCTCGGCGAGCGTCGCCTGCTGTTCTACTCCCGCCATCGCAGCGCCCTTTGCGTGAGAAGCTGATAGAGCCGGTCGGCGGCAAAGCCGAGGAAAGCGACCGTGAGCACGACGGCGTACATGCCTTCGTAGGAGCCGGTCGAGCCGAGATAGCCGATCAGATAACCGAAGCCTTTTTGCGACACGATCAATTCGGACGACACCAGAAGAATGAAGGCTAGCGCCAGCGCGGTGCGGACCCCGTTGAGCAATTCCGGCAGCGCGCTTGGCAGCACCACGTCCCAGATCATGCGCAGGTTGCCGGCGCCCATGCTGCGTGCCGACCAGATCAGCGCATGATCGCTGCCGCGCGCGCCGTTATAGGCGCCGATGGTCACCGGGATCATGCAGCCGAGAAAAATCAGCAAAATCTTCGAGCCGTCGCCGAAGCCGAGCCACAGCACGGTCACCGGGATGAGCGCGGATTTCGGCAGCGGATAAAACAGCTCGACGAGCGGATTGATGAACATGTCGATGATGCGAGAGCGCGCCATGGCGATGCCGAGGCCGCCGCCGACGACAATGGCAAGCAGAAGCCCCATGGCGCCGCGATAAAGCGATGAGGCGCCGTTGTCGACGAGTTCGCCGTCGCGCATGAGATCGGCCCACGCCACAGCGACTTTGCTTAAAGGCGGCAAAGCGAGCGAATCGACGAGATTGAGCCGCGCGATCACTTCCCAGGCGATCGCCAGGATCACGATCGGCAGATAGCGGACGATCGTCTTCATTACGGTTCTGTTTTCATGAACCGGTGGTCTCCTGCGCCTTGATCGCCTCGTCGCGCACCAGATTCCACAATTCATCGACCTTTTCGACGAATTCCTTGGTGCGCAGAATGCTCGGATCGCGATTGGGGAATTTGGTTTCGACGATGGCCTTGATCCGTCCCGGACGCGCCGACATCACCGCGACCCGCTCGGCGAGATAGACCGCTTCCTGCACGTCGTGGGTGACGAAGATCACCGTTTTCGGTGAACGCTGCCAGATTTTGAGAAGCTCGGTCTGCATGATCGAGCGCGTCTGGGCGTCGAGCGCACCGAACGGCTCGTCCATCAGCAAGATGCTCGGGTCGATGGCGAGCGTCCGCGCGATCGCGGTGCGCTGCTTCATGCCGCCGGAGAGTTGCGAAGGATAGCTGTCCTCGAAGCCGCGCAACCCGACCATATCGATGAAGGCTTGCGCGCGCTTTTCACGCTCAGCGCGCGGCAGGCCTTGGCGCTCGAGACCGTAAAGAATATTGGAGCGCACAGATTTCCACGGAAACAGCGCGAAGTGCTGAAACACGATGCCGCGGTCCGGTCCGGGCGTCGCCACCGGCTTGCCCTCGACCAGAATGCGGCCGCCCTCGATGGGCAAAAACCCACCGACGAGATAAAGCAGCGTCGATTTTCCGCAGCCGGAGGGTCCAAGCAAGGCCAGAAATTCCAGCGGGCGAATTTCCAGTGAAATGTCCGACAAAGCGAGCACAGGCCGCCCACGCGGCGGGCGATAGGTGTGAATGACCTGATCGATGACGATCCGACCTTTGTCGTTCATTGACGCCTGCCTACGCGTTCCCCGGTGGCGCTCCCCTGGCTTGTTACCGCAAGCCTTGCGCCTCGCGGTCCGCACCCTAGCCGGGCCGGCCTGAAGGACCAAGAGCGATTGCGCCAGCATATTTGCTAAGTGCTTGGCCCACCGCCTATTTGGTAGGATGCGGCAAAAGCGGATATATGTGCCGCCAAGCGAAGGCCCCGAAGCACTCCGAAACCTTCAGAAAAACCGATGGAACGCTCGTTCAAGAAAGAAGTGGATGCGCTGCGGCTCGGCGCCGGCGAAACCTTTCGGGGCGAAGGCATCCTCGCCGTCACCAAGGCGCTGCTGCAATCCGGCGTGAGCTATGTCGGCGGCTACCAGGGCGCGCCGGTGTCGCATCTGCTCGACGTCATGGTGGATGCCGACGAGCTGCTGGCTGATCTCGGCGTGCATGTCGAAACCTGCACCAATGAGGCTGCCGCTGCCGCCATGCTCGGCGCCTCGATCAATTATCCGCTGCGCGGCGCCGTGACCTGGAAGTCGATCGTCGGCACCAATGTCGCGGCCGACGCGCTGTCCAATCTCGCTTCGCCCGGCGTTATCGGCGGCGCGCTGATCGTGCTGGGTGAGGATTACGGCGAGGGCGCGAGCGTCATTCAGGAGCGCTCTTATGCCTATGCGCTGAAATCCTCGATCTGGCTGCTCGATCCGCGGCCCGATCTGCCGACCATCGTGCATATGGTGGAAAAAGGCTTTGAGCTGTCCGAGGCAAGCCACGCCCCGGTAATGCTCGATCTGCGCGTGCGCGCCTGCCACGTCACCGGTGAATTCATCGCCAAGGACAATAAGCGCGGCGCCTACAGCGGCCGGCATCGGCTCGCGGGCCCGCCACGCTTCGAATACGGCCGGCTTGCACATCCGCCGGTCATTTTCACGCAGGAGCGGCTCAAGGTCGAGCAGCGCCTGCCGGCGGCACAAGAATTCATCCGCGAGCAGAAGCTCAACGAAGTCATTCCCGGCGACCTCAACGACATCGGTATCATCACGCTCGGCGGCTTGACCAATGGCTTGCTGCGCGCACTGGCGCGGCTCGATCTCGCCGATCTCTATGGCCAATCGCGCATTCCGATCTATGTGCTCAACGTCGTCTATCCGCTCGTGCCCGACGAAATTAAAAAATTCTGTCTCGGCAAGCGCGCTGTTCTGATCGTCGAAGAGGGCTCGCCGGATTATGTCGAGCAGCAACTCAATGCCGTGCTGCGCTCTGCAGGCAGCGACACGCGCATCCACGGTAAGGACTGCCTGCCGCGCACCGGCGACTACACCTCGGAAGTTTTCCTGCGTGGCTTGTCGGCATTCCTGTCGCAGACTCAAGCCGTCGGTATCGACGCCGCCGAGATTTCTTCCCGCGTGCAGGAGTTCGTGGCGCACAAGCCCGCCGTTGCCGCGACGGTTGGCGATATTCCGCCGCGCCCGCCAAATTTTTGCACCGGCTGTCCGGAACGTCCGGTCTTCGCTGCAATCAAGCTCGCGCAGCGCGAGATCGGGCCGACCCATATCAGCGCGGATATCGGCTGTCATTCGTTCGCGACCTTTGCGCCGTTTTCGCTCGGCAATTCGATCCTCGGCTACGGCATGTCGCTCGCCAGCGCGGCCGCGGTCGGCCCCAATATGGAAAAGCGCCCGATCGCGGTGATGGGCGACGGTGGCTTCTGGCACAACGGTCTGATCACCGGCGTCGCCTCGAACATGTTCAACAAAGGCGACGGCGTTCTGATCGTGATGCAGAACGGCTACGCCTCCGCCACCGGCCAGCAATATCTGCCGTCGAGCAAAGGCAATCGCAGCGGCGCGCCGACCGGCATCAGCATCGAAAACGCGGTGCGCGCGCTCGGCGTCACCTGGCTGCGCACGGTGCGGACCTACAGCGTCGCGAAGATGGTCGCGACTCTGAAGGAGGCCATGAGCACCGCCGAGCGCGGTCTCAAAGTCATCATCGCCGATGGCGAATGCATGCTGGCGCGCCAGCGCCGTATCCGCGCCGAGGATGCGCAAAAGCTCGAACGCGGCGAACGGGTGGTGAAGACGCGCTTTGGCGTCGACGATGAGATCTGCACCGGCGACCATTCCTGCATCCGGCTGTCGGGCTGTCCGTCATTGACGGTGAAGCCGAGTCCCGATCCGTTGCGCACCGATCCCGTGGCGACGGTGATCGAGAGCTGCGTCGGCTGCGGGCTGTGCGGCGAGGTGGCGCATGCCGCCGTGCTGTGTCCGTCGTTCTATCGGGCGGACGTCGTCAGCAATCCGAGCTGGTGGGATCGCACGCTGCAGAGTTTCCGACGTGCGGTGATCAATTGGATCGGCGGCGCCCAAGCGGCCCCCGTTGCGCCTTCGCCTTCGTCGCGTTTGCCGCCGGCGGCAAATGAGCAAACCGAGCGCACCCGGGCGCAGCCGGACTCCGCGCCGCAAGCAGCCGTTCGCCCATTGACGGTTTTGATTGCCGCTCTCGGCGGCGAAGGCGGTGGCGTGCTGACCGATTGGATCGTTGCTGCGGCGGAAAGCCAAAACTTTCCGGTGCAATCGACCTCGATCCCCGGCGTCGCGCAGCGCACCGGAGCTACGACCTATCACATCGAAATGGTGCCTACCCCCACCCTTCCCTCCCCCGCAAGCGGGGGAGGGTTAGGGAGGGGGCGCCGCCCGGTGCTTGGACTTGCGCCCGGTGTCGGCGACGTCGATCTTGTCGTCGCCAGCGAATTGATGGAAGCCGGCCGCGCTATTGCCAGCGGCTATATCACGCCAAGCCGTACCACGACGATCGCTTCATCGAGCCGCTCCTATCTGGTGACCGAACGGATGGCGATGGGCGACGGCCGCTACGATGACGGAAAGCTCGTTGCCGCGGTCGAGAAGAATTCGCAAAAATCGCTGCTGCTTGATCTCGAAACCATCGCCCGTGAATCGGGCGCGATGATCAATGCCGTGATGCTCGGCACCATCGCCGGCGCCCGCGCGCTGCCGATTCCGGCGGAGGCTTTCGAAGCGGCGATCCGCGCCGACGGCAAGGCGGTGAATGCCAATCTGCGCGGCTTCCGCGCCGGGTTTGCTGCGGCGCTTGGCGGATCGCGTGCGAAGACAGAGCCGCCGAAGCGCGTGCAAGCGCCGTCATCGTCGCTCGCCGCAATGGAAGCTGAAATCGCGACCATGCCGGAAGCGGCGCGCGCTTTCATGACCGAGGGCGTGCGCCGGCTCGCCAATTATCAGGATCTGGCCTATGCGCGGCTTTATCTCGATCGCCTCACACCGACCCGCGAGGCCGATGCCAAAGCCGGCGCCGATGGCAAGCTTCTCTGCGAGACGGCGCGGCATCTCGCCGTGCGGATGTCCTATGAGGACGTGATCCGCGTCGCCCAGGTCAAGATCGATCCGTCGCGGTTCGCGCGCATCGAAAGCGGCATGAGTCTTAAGCCCGAGCAGACCTTCACCGTGACTGAATTTCTCAAGCCTGGCGTCGAGGAATTTTGCTCGGTGCTGCCACCGTGGCTGGCGCGTCCGCTCCTCGACCTGGCCGAGCGCTTTCCTGGCTTTGGCCGCGCACATTGGGGCATGGAGATCAATACCGGATCTATTTTCGGCTATCTGCGCTTCTTTATGCTGGCCAAACTCCGTGGTTATCGGCGCAAGACGTCCCGCTACCAGGACGAGCAGCGCGCTATCGAATTGTGGCTGAGTATGATCGCGCAAGCGGCGCCGCTCGCCGCCGATCTGGCGCTGGAAATCGCCGAATGCGCCCGCCTCATCAAAGGCTATGGCGATACGCATAAACGCGGCATCGCAAATTATCGTCTGATCGAGCGCGAGCTGATCGTACCGGCGCTTGCCGGCAGCATATCGCCGCGCCAGGCAGCAGAGGCGCTGGCCAATGCCCGCACTGCGGCGCTGCTCGATCCGGAAGGCGAGGCGCTGTCGAAATGCCTCGCCGACATCGAGGCGCAAGCGGGCCGCAGGATCGCCGCGGAATAGTGCAGCAGCAACAGGAGCGGCCGATGACGACCGTCGCTCGCTGTCTTATCGGTTTTCGGTTTGCCGGGCTCGTAATCCTGACAGTGCTGTCGTCAGGTGGCGCTCAAGCTCAGCCGCAATTGTCCTTCTATCAAGCGACGCCAGAGGAAATCCTCGGCGCGCCCGGCACCATCATCCGCCAGGAGCCCATGCTCCTGCCTGCGCCGTTCGGCGCCGCGGCCTTTCGCGTGCTCTATCGTTCGACCGGACCGCATGACGAGCCAATTGCCGTGTCCGGCGTTGTTGTCATTCCATCAAGGCCGGCGCCGGCGAACGGCCGGCCGATCATCGCCTGGGCGCATCCGACGACCGGCGTCGTGCCACGGTGCGCACCGTCGCTGGCGCTCTTTGTATTTCAACAAATTCAGGGGCTGCGCGAGATGATCGATCGCGGCTATGTCGTCGCCGCGACTGATTATCCCGGGCTTGGTACGCCGCAGACTCATCCTTATCTGGTCGGCGTCA
This sequence comes from Xanthobacteraceae bacterium, assembly GCA_035483735.1. GTDB lineage: Bacteria > Pseudomonadota > Alphaproteobacteria > Rhizobiales > Xanthobacteraceae > BOG-931. The sequence goes on from DATHPQ010000030.1 coordinate 11,460, forward strand.
GCGAGGCGCGCGCGGTACTCGACTCGGTGCGTGCCGCACGCACGATCAGTGGCGCGCAAAACCGCTTCGCGGTGTGGGGGCATTCGCAAGGCGGTCAGGCCGCCTTGTTCACCGGATTGATCGCTTCGACCTACGCGCCCGACCTCGATCTCACTGGCGTCGCTGCGGCGGCGCCGGCCACGGAACTGACGACGCTCCTTGGCGATGACATCAATAGCAGCGGCGGCCGCAATCTCACGGCCATGACGTTGTGGTCATGGTCGCGGGTGTTCGATGCGCCGATAGATCGCGTGGTCTATCCCATGGCGCTGGCAACAGTAGATCGACTCGCCGACGAATGCATCGAGTCGATCTACGACCTCATTCTACGCAGCCGAACTTCCGCGCCCTTGGCGCAGACGTTTCTTTCAATGAGCAATTTCTACACCGCCGAGCCCTGGCGGTCGCTGATGGCGAGCAATACGCCGGGTCCGTTGCCGGCGAAGGTTCCATTGCTGCTGGCGCAAGGCGGCGCCGACGAGCTGGTCCGGCCGCAAGTGACGCAGGATTACATGAAGCGGCAGTGCCAGGCCGGCGGCAAAGTGCAAATGCTGTTCTTGCCTAACGCCAATCACGGCGTCATCGCGCGAGATGCAGCCCCCTCCGCCATCGATTGGATCACCGACCGTTTGGCAGGTTTCGCACCGCCGAGCGACTGCAATCGCGGGTGACAAGCGGCGCTGGCGCGCTCCGGCTCACCTACACGCCCCGCGTGTGGGACTTCGGGGATACGTACAAGTACTAGCAAAAACTTCGCTCGTTCAATGACATAACGTCATATTCCGCCGCAAATTTTACGCCGAATTAACCGCTCCCGTTAATCATGGCGCCATTGCTGACAGGTTGAGGATGCCGAGCTTCGATTTCCCCATTCGCACGAAGCTCGCGATCTGGGCGGTGCTCGGCGTGCTGCTGGTCGCCGGCATGCTTGCCGAACAGCAGGTTGGCGATCGCTGGGCCGTGCATCAGCGCGCGATCGCCACGAACAAGCAAGAGGCCGCCGTTGAGGCGCTGCGTGCGGCCAAAGATCTCGGAACCATGCAGATCGAAATGCGCGAGATGCGTCTCGCCATTATCGGCGCCGATATCGATCGCGCGTTGCAACGGCTGCGTACCAATGCTGGCGCCGCGGCGCAGCATATCGCGACTGCCGCCGACCTCACCGACGAGGCTGCGGACAAGCAGCAGCTGCAAAAGATCAATGCGCTCACCAACGACTATGTCGCGGTCAGTGCCGAGCTTGCCGCGGCGGCGAAGGATTACGGCGACACCGACAGCAAGATTCAGAGGGCGCTCAATCTCGGCCGGCAGATGAACGTCTTGATCGAGGAGGCGACCGAGGACCTGATGGGCGCTGCCGAAGACCGCAATGCGCAGGCGAGCGCGGAGGGCCGCCAAGTCAGCCGCATCGACCTCGGCATCGGTCTCTTTGTCATCGCTGTGCTTGCCGGCCTTGCCGTGTTCGGCGCCGTTGCCATCGCCACGCCGATCCGCCGCATTGGCGAGGTTTTGCGCGCACTGGCGCAAGGTAACAAGGACGTCGACGTGCCTTATCGCGGGCGGTCCGACGAAGTCGGCGACAATGCTCGCGCGGCGCAGTCGTTCAAGGAAAAGCTCATTCGCATCGAGCAGTTGGAAGTCGCCGAGAAGGAAATGACGCAGCGGATGGAGGAGCAGCGCCGTACCGATATGAACAGTGTCGCCGGCAAATTCGAGACGACAGTGGCGAGCGTGGCTCATTCGGTGTCATCGTCATCGACCGAGCTCGAGGCAGCGGCGGAAGCGCTCGGCACCATGGCTGAGGCGACCCGCGACATGTCCGGCCGCGTGCTTGCGGCTTCGACGCAAGCCGCCGAGAACGTGCAATCGGTGGCGATCGCCACCGAACAGCTCATCGCTTCCGTCGACGAGATCAGCCGGCAAGTCCAGGAATCGAGGCGGATCGCGCGCGAGGCGGTGACGCAGGCCGAACAGACCGATAATCGCATCGCCGAATTGACGCGCGCCGCCGGCCGTATCGGCGATGTGGTCAAGCTGATCACCGAAATCGCCGATCAGACAAATCTCCTCGCGCTCAACGCCACCATCGAAGCCGCGCGCGCCGGCACGGCGGGCAAGGGCTTCGCGGTGGTCGCGCAGGAGGTCAAGGCGCTGGCGGCACAGACCTCGAAGGCAACCAGCGAGATCGGCATGCAGATCGCGGGCGTGCAGGCTGCGACGCAGGACTCCGTCGGCAGCATCAAGGAGATCGGCGGTACTATCACCCGCATTGCCGAAATCGCGAGCGCCATCACCGCCGCGGTCGATTTGCAGACCCAGACGACGCGCGAGATTGCCGACAATGTCCAGGCTGCGACCGGCAGCTCCGCGCATGTCGCCGCTAATCTCGGTGAGGTCAACCAAAGCGCGAGCGGCATCACGTCTGCCTCGGCGCAGATTTTAGCTTCGGCCAAGTCGCTGTCGCGCGAAGGCAACCGTCTGACCACGGAGATGGAAAGTCTCCTCGCCGCCGTCCGCGCCGCCTGAATATTGCCTTCAGCAGCTGCTCTTCCGTGCGCGCGCCGGCTTGGTTATGCTCGGTGCGATGCGGGCGTAGTTCAGTGGTAGAACGACAGCTTCCCAAGCTGTATGTCGTGGGTTCGATTCCCATCGCCCGCTCCATTTACACATGGCGAGCGCCATGCGGCTGGCGTCATTGGGCTGGCTCGTTTGCCGAACTTCGCGCGACCAGCGCCGGTCGGCGCGCGCCAATTCGCCACGCCGCGATCCTCAACTTCTGTCGCCGAAAACCGGGCCTCTCGCGCTGCAACGCAGCATCCATTTTGTTTTGATTCGGCTGGCGCAGCGATTATTGTGCGGCCCGAGAGCGCAAGGTTGCTTGCGCCGAACCGTTCAGGGACGAAACGCCGGGGTGGCCAGATGAGCCAGCAAAATATGTCGAGCCAGCAAAGCCACAGGCCGAAATGGAGCTGGTGGTATCTGCTGTTCGTGATCCAACTCCTCGCCGTGGTGTGGCCGCCGTTCTACAACAAGATCGAGCCGACCTTCGCCGGGATCCCATTCTTTTATTGGTATCAGCTGTTGTGGGTGATCATCGGCGCGGTGCTGACGGCGATCGTGTATTTCGCCACCGATCGCGAGGCCTAGCGCCGGGGACTGCACGCATCGTCTGCTGGTGACGCTGTCGGCAAGCGGGGCGTGAATTTCAGGCGCAGCGTGTTCGACTGCAAGCTTCAGACGAATTTACGTCGCGCAATCGGAAAGCAGCAAAGCAACAAGAAGGAATAAAGAGGGGGGACGTGCCGTGGCTGATGTGAACTGGACCGCGCTGACCGTATTCGTGCTGCTGTTCGCCTTCATCACCTATCTGGGCTTTGCCGCCGCGCATTGGCGCAAGGGCGACCTCGATCTTATTCACGAATGGGGCCTCGGCGGCCGCCGCTTCGGCACAATCGTCACCTGGTTCCTGATTGGCGGCGATCTCTATACCGCTTACACGTTCATCGCCGTTCCTGCACTCGCCTTCGGCGCCGGCGCCATCGCGTTCTTCGCGGTGCCTTACACGATCCTGATCTATCCGATCCTGTTCCTGGTGTTCCCGCGCCTCTGGTACGTCTGCCACAAGCACAATTACATCACGGTGGGGGATTTCGTGCGCGGCCGTTTCGGCAATCGCTGGCTGGCGCTCGCCGTGACCATCACCGGCATCGTCGCCACCATGCCCTATATCGCGCTGCAACTGGTTGGTCTTCAGGTCGTCATCGGCGCCATGGGCGTGTCGGGCTCGGGCTCATCAACTCTGGCCGCCGATCTGCCGCTGATCATCGCCTTCATCATTCTTGCCGCCTTCACCTATTCGAGCGGGCTACGCGCCCCGGCGTCGATCGCCATCGTCAAGGACATTTTGATCTACATCACCGCCTTCGCCGCGGTCATCGTCGTGCCGATCCAACTGGGCGGGTTCGAAAAGATCTTCGCCGCAGTGCCTCCGGCAAAAGTCTTGCTCGCGACTCCCGGCGCCAACACCACCGGTGCCTACGGCGTCTATGTCACGCTCGCGATCGGCTCCGCGCTGGCGCTGTTTCTCTACCCGCATTCCATCACCGGCATTCTCAGTGCGAGTAGCGGACGTGCGATCCGCCGCAACGCGGCGATGCTGCCGGGTTACTCCTTCATGCTCGGCCTGCTGGCGCTGGTCGGCCTGTTCGCCATCGCCGCGGGCGTCGGCGCGCTTCCCGAATTCGCTCCGGGCTTCAAGCAATTCGGCAACAACTTCGCGGTGCCGGCTTTGTTCCTTCACGTCTTTCCGTCATGGTTCGTGGGCGTTGCCTTCGCCGCCGTCGGTATCGGCGCGCTGGTGCCGGCCGCGATCATGTCGATCGCGGCGGCGAACCTTTACACCCGCAACATCCATCGCGAATTCATCAACAAGAATCCGACAGAGCGAGAGGAATCGCAGATCGCCAAATGGGTGTCGCTGATCGTCAAGCTCGGCGCGCTCATTTTCATCCTGTTCGTGCCAACGCAATATGCGATCCAACTGCAACTCCTCGGCGGCATTTGGATCATCCAAACGCTGCCGGCGGTGATGCTTGGCGTCTATACGCGCTGGTTCAATGACTGGGCACTGCTCATCGGCTGGCTGGTCGGCACTGTCGCCGGTACGGCCATGGCGGCGTCGATGAATTTCACGCCGACCTATGCGCTGTCGTTCATGGGCTACGCGCTGCCGATCTATACGGCGTTCTCGACCGTGATCCTCAATCTGGTGATCGCGATCGTGCTGACGCCGGTCTTCAACGCTCTCGGCAAAGGCAGCAAGCCGGTCGATCTGACCGTTTCGGCCGACTACTACGCATAAATACTTACGCGCCGTCCGGTGACGTAACTGATTTTCGCAAGCGCCCGCGGCGATTGACGCCGCGGTTGAAGTTTTTCGCACTCCGCTGCATTCGCCGACCTCTGAGGAGGAATGATGCGCCGCATGCGAATAGCGCGCGGCCGATTGTCGCGATTGCAACAAATAAAATCTTAACGAGTATGCGTTTACACTAACGCATCGGTAAGTGCAGATCGCTCCGCGTGCAGCGCGGCCGGCTCGATCTGATCCGGGCTACCCAACGGCATGATCGCCGCGCGCCGCTCCATCGCTGCCGCTCACGGCAGGCTCGGGTCAAGCAGCGTATCTGCTGATCGCCCAGAGCGACTTCACCCGCATTCACACCTTGATCGCTTTCGGGGCAGCCGCCATGTCGATTCTTTCCCGCTTCCGCATCCTCACCAAGATTCTTGCGGTTATTGGAATCCTGTCGCTTGCCGCGGCCGGTATCACCGCGCTGGGCATCGTCTCGCTCAAGCAGATCGCCGAGCAGACCGGACTGGTGTCGCGAACGTCAGACGAGGCGCTTTTGGTCGCCCGCATCAACACCAACCTCCAGGCCATCAGCGCCAATATCTACCGGCTCGCCGGCGATCCGCGCCCGGAGGCCCGCGGGCCGGCGGAAGCCGATATTAAAGACGAGCTCGACAGCTTCAAGAAGCGATTTACGGCCCTGAACGAGCTTGTCGTGTCGGCGGACAGCAAAGCACGGCTCGCCAAGATATCGAGCGATATGGACGCTTTGAATGGCGCGCTCAAAAGCATTTATCGGGCCGCCGACGGCGTGCAGAATTTCCAGATGACGCAAGAAATGCAGCAGGTGCGCGACGCTGCCGGCTCCGCGAGCAAGCTCGTCGGCACGTTGCGCAATGCGCTGCGCGGCATGATGGAAATCTACGGCAAGCGCGTCATCGACGTGAACAACGACGCCAGCGAAGCGTATCTGCATGTCTCGACATTGATGATGATCTGTGCGGCGGTCAGCATCATTGTCAGCCTGATGCTCGGCTTCTGCATCGGTCAATACGGTGTGGCCAAGCCGGTGCGGGCGCTGGTGATCCTGCTGCAAAAGCTCGCTGGCGGCGATTACGACGTCGAAGTCCAAGGCACGGATCGCAAAGACGAGATCGGCGACGTCGCCAAGACCGCCGTTGTGTTCAAGGAAAACGGCCTCGCCAAGATCCGTATGGAACGCGAGCAGAAAGAGCTCGAGAAGAGGGCCGCGGCCGAACGCGAGGCGGCGGCGGCAAAGCTTGCCAACGAGTTCGAAGTCGCCGTCGGCGGCATCGTTCAGGCCGCGGTCGCAGGCGATTTCTCCAAGCGCGTCGAGCTTGAGGGCAAAACCGGTCTCATCCTCAGTGTCGGCAAATCGATCAACACGCTGTGCGAAAACGTTGGTGCGGCTGTTGGCGATCTCGTCGCCATGCTGACGGCGCTTGCCAAGGGCGACATGACCCGGCGCATTACGTCCGATTACCAGGGCGAATTCGGTAAGTTGAAGGACAATGCCAACGCCACGGCGCAGGAGATCGGCGCGACGATCGCGGGCGTCAAGCAGGCTGCACGGGAAGTCACCAACGCCTCGGCCGAAATTTCGACCAGCACCACCGACCTGTCGCAACGCACCGAAGAGCAGGCCGCGAGCCTCGAACAGACTTCGGCCTCGATGGAAGAGATCGCTTCGACCGTCAAAAGAAACGCCGAAAACGCCCAGGAGGCGAACCAGTCCGCCGCCACCACCCGGGAGCTCGCCGGCCGCAGCGGTCAGGTGGTCGCTAAAGCCGTCGCCGCCATGGCGCGCATCGAGGAATCGTCCATCAAGATCTCCGATATCATCGGCGTCATCGACGAGATCGCCCGCCAGACCAATTTGCTGGCACTTAATGCCGCAGTCGAGGCGGCGCGCGCCGGCGAAGCCGGACGCGGCTTCGCGGTGGTGGCTTCGGAGGTGCGCAGCCTGGCGCAGCGCTCGTCGCAGGCCGCCAAGGACATCAACGCCCTCATCACCCACAGCAACGGCGAGGTGAAGGAAGGCGTCCAACTCGTCAACGAGGCGGGTTCGGCGCTCTCCGCCATCGTCGACTCGATCAAGAAGGTCGCCGAGATCGTCGCCGACATCGCGGCGGCAAGCATCGAGCAGTCTTCCGCCATCGATCAGGTCAACAAGGCGCTGACTCAGATGGACGAAGTGACCCAACAGAACTCGGCCCTTGTTGAAGAGAACGCCGCGACCGCGAAAACGCTCGAACACCAGTCGCAGGCCATGGATAGCCGAGTGGCCTATTTCCGCGTCGACGAAACGGCAAAGGACGACTCGATCAAGACCGACGCGCGCCGGCCGGCCGCAGCTGCGGCCCCGCGACTGCGAACGATCGGCGCCACGGCTCTTAAGGAAGACGTGTTCTGAACGCCTGACATTCGGTTCGAGCCTTCAACCCGGCCAGAGAGATATCTCCGGCCGGCTGCATTTTCACCTCAACAAGCTTGCGCCAAGCTCGCGTCCTGCGGCCGGTCAACCATGCTTTGCCGCATGCCACTGGAGTAGCCGCCGCGCTTCGATCGTGGCAAACTAAGCCAGCATCGCGGACGGCGAAAACGCAGCGTGTGACAGGTGAGGGAGAGAGAAATGTCTTGGTCGAAAGTATCGGATATCGCTTATGGGCGTCTGCGGTCTCCGGATCTCGATGTTGCGGAGGAGTTCCTCACCCGCTTCGGCCTGCATCGGACCGAGCGCACCGCCAATGCCCTCTATATGCGCGGGACCGATCCCAATCATCACATCCACATCACCGAAAAGGGCGATCCGAAATTCGTCGGCATCGCCTATTATGTCGACGACGAGGATGACCTGAAGAAGCTCGCCAAGGCGCCCGGAGCATCTGGGGTCGAGACCATCGACGAGCCTGGCGGCGGCAGGCGCGTGCGGCTCATGGAACCGAACGGCTATCAGATCGAAGTCGTCGCCGGCATCGCGCCGGTCGAGCCGATCAAGGTTGCACGGCAGAAGCTGAATTCGGGCGAGGCGCCGACGGCGCGCGCCGGCGAATTGATGCGGCTGCCGAAGGGCCCGGCGCACGTCAAGCGCATCGGCCACGGCGTGATGATGACGCCGAAATTCCGCGAGACCGTCGGCTGGTTCCGCGAGATGCTAGGCCTTATCTGCTCCGACGACGTCTATGTCGAGAGCAAGGACAATCTGATCGGCTCGTTCAATCGCTGCGATCGCGGCGACACCTATGTCGATCACCATGTCTTCTTCTGTCTCAATCACGAGAAGACCGGCCTCAACCACTTCTCGTTCGAGGTGCCGGATATCGACGACGTCTGCATGGGCCACGATTATCTGAAGAAATTCGGCGCTTACGAACATATGTGGGGCATCGGCCGCCATGTGCTCGGCAGTCAGGTCTATGATTACTGGGCCGATCCGTGGGGCCGCGTGCACGAGCATTGGGCCGACAGCGACCGGCTCAACATCGCTAACGGCTCCAATCTCGTCGCCGCCGAAGAGGCGTTGATGTCGCAATGGGGCGAGAAGCCGCCGGAGAAGTTCATCAATCACGCGAGCCTGTGATTGCGGCCGGCATCGCCGATAATCTCACCAATGGAAGAAAAAAGCGCCGACGGTTACGCCGGCGCTTCGCTTATTTCGGCGGAATTACATCTTGGTCACGCGCGCATGCAGGAGCGCGGCGCGACCGCTGCGCACTTCCTTGATGCAGCGCGCGAGCGCGGCCGGCACTTCTGCCGGGTCGCTGAGCTCCTCGGCATAGGCGCCGAAGGCTTCGCCGACCTTGGCGAAGTGAACATTGGGCGCAAGTTCTGACTCAAAGGAATTGGCGGTCTTGGCTTCGCCCTCCGGATAGACGCGCAGCGTCGATTGCTTCACCGCGTTCCAGCCCGAATTGTCGAGAACGATCGAGAGATACGGCAACTTATATTGCTGGGCGATCGCGAAGGCCGATGTCGGGTTGCCGAAATAGAAACCGCCGTCGCCGGAAATCTGCACCATCAGGCGATCCGGCGCCGCGAGCTTGGCGCCAAGCGCCATGCCGCTCGACCAGCCCAGGCCGCCACCGCCAGCGACCACCAGCGTATTGGGAACGGGTCGCGGAACTTGCAGAAACACCGCGGCCGCATTGGTAATGCCCTCATTGAAGATCGTGTCTTCGGCATCAATCATTTTGCCGAGCTCGGCCATCAGATAATGCGGATTGATGGCGCCCGGCCGGCCTTTGTCGGCGGCGAGCTTGGCCGCATGAGCGTGACGCTCGTCGCGCATCGCCTTGATGCGCGTCATCCGCGCCGCGACGGCCTCTTTGAACTTCGGCGTCGCCTTTGTTTTCAGCGCTTCGAGCACTTGCTCGAGAATGCGTCCGCTGTCACCCTGCATGCGGATGTTGCCGGGGAAGCTCCACATCGGCGAGCCCGGCTTCAGCGTGTCGATGTCGATATGCGCCCAGAAGGAATTCGGCTGCGTCTGCACTTTGCTGGGGAACCACGGCACGTCGACGTCGACGATGAGCCCGACATCGGTCTTCGGCACGGCCTTCTCGGCGCTGAAGCCGACAAAGCACGGGCTGTCATGGGAGATATTGTTGGTGGCATTGGATTCGTAGACGGCGATGCCGGCAAATTGCGCCAGCGCGTCGATAGCGCGCGCGGATTGGGCATGCCGTCCGCCATAGCCGGTGATCAGGATCGGATGTTCCGCGGCCAGAAGCTTCTCGGCGATCGCCTCGGCAAGCTTGGGGTCGCCGCCGCCGCGCGAGGTCGCGGCGAACTGATCGCCCGAATAGCTGCGGATTTCGTCGGCGCTCCAGTGTTGCGTCAGCGTCTCGCGCTGCATCATCAGATAGACCGGGCCGCGCGGCTCGCTGTGCATGATCGATGATGCCCGCCGCAAGGCTTCCTTGACGACGACGCCCGACGGCAAAGTCCATTCCCATTTCAGATAGGGCCGCACCAGGCTCGCCTGATCGAACGGCTCCTGGATGAAATGCACGTAGGTGTCGCGCGAGCCGATCAGCTCGTTGTTGACGGTGTAGGGCGCTTTGCCGGCCATCAGCAGCACGGGCAGGCGGCTGCGGAAAATATTGTGCATGCCGTTTGCCGTATTGGCGGTGCCGACATCGACATGAACCAGCACGCCTTGGCCGCGCCCGGTGACCAGCGCGTAGCCCGCCGCCATGTGGGCCGCGGTGTTTTCGTGCGGGCAGCGCACCACGCCCGGCATCGGCTCGCCGAGCTTTTTGCGATGCGCCATCTCGTCGATAATCGGCGCATGGTCGGTTCCAAAATTACAGAAAAGGTAGTCGATACCGGTTTCTTTCAAACCTTCGAGCAAATAATAGGCTGTCGAGAATTCGGGGACATTGGTCTTACGGACCGCTGACGTTTCCATGATCTGAGCACTCGTTTGGTCGTGTTTTTACCGATGAGGGTGAACTTTGTGAGAGTTCCGCGATGGCCGGTTCCTTATAACATCCTTGTCCGGCGCCGGGGGCATGGAAGTTCTTTTCTGAATAGGGGATCTTTTCTGAGCCAAGACCGGGAATGTCCGAAGTCTTGCCACAAAGCAGGGCGATAGCTCGAAGCGTCGATCGGGGGAGGGTCCTTTATGAAGTGGCAGGCCGTTGCGGCCGGCGCATTGGCGTCGGCGCTGTTGTCGTTTGTCGTGCTGATAGGCTCCGTGTTTACCAGTTCCGCTTTTGCCGATGTTCGTATCGTTAACGACCCGGGGGGTGAAGTTTCCTCCTATGTGGAGAAGTTCCAGGAGATGCGCGCCGCGGGCGACCGCGTCGTCATCGATGGGCCTTGCCTGTCGGCTTGCACTTTGCTGACCGGCATTATTCCAAGGGATCGGGTCTGCGTCACCAGCCGCGCGGCGCTGGGCTTCCATGCGGCCTCGTATTACAACGATGCCTCCCGCTCGTTGGTGCCGACCAAGGAGGGTAGCCGCGTCGTCATGCAGCTCTATCCGCCCGCGATCAAAGCCTGGATCGGCCGGCATGGTGGGCTGACCCCCACGCTGATGTTCATGCGCGGCCGGGAATTGGCGGCGCTCTATCCGACCTGCCATTAAATCCGGCATTCGGCGGGGGACTGGGAGACGACTGCTCGGTGGCGCTGCCTGCCGGCGTTGTCCGCGGAGCTGTTCCCGCCTATCTAGGCTCCATGTCGCTGGGTCCCATGCCATCGGGCTCGTCACCGGGCTCGATACCCAAGGTGTTGTCGGAAGCCGAGAAGGCGCCGCCGCTGCTCGGTTTGCGGCTCGCTTTGGCGGCCGGCGCTTTGGTCGCAATGGCCCTGGTGGGTAGCGTCTTACTCTGGGCGCATTACGGAACCACCGTATTTTTCGAAACAATCCGTGCCGGATTTGCGGCGTGTTTCGGCTGATGGGACCATAGGCCGTGGACGAAAAGACCTCTCGCATTGCGCTTGTGCTCGGCGCCTTCCTCGCCGGCCTTGTCCTGTTTTTCACCGCCATTCTGCTGGTGACCGGCTACGCGCCGTCGCCCGTGGGCCAGGCTGTCGCTGCGGTGGGCGGACCCTTCCAGCTGACGGATCAGAGCGGCAAAGCCGTCACTGACGCCGATATGAAGGGCAAGCCGTTCTTGGTGTTTTTCGGCTTCACGCATTGTCCGGACATTTGCCCCACCACCCTGTTCGACATGTCGCAGCTTATGAAGGAGCTCGGGCCCGATGCCGACCGTACCGGCGCATTGTTCATCACCGTCGATCCGGATCGCGACACGCCAAAGGTGATGAAGGACTATCTGTCGAATTTCGACGCGCATGTGCGCGGGCTGACCGGCGACCCCACAGCCATCAATGCCGCGATCAGGGCCTATCGGGTCTATGCCAAGAAAGTGCCGCTCGAGAACGGCGACTACACGATGGATCACACCGCCCTGGTCTATCTCATGGACAAGAATGGTCATTTCGTTGCCCCGTTCGACGTGAGCCGGACGCCGGCTGCGGAAGCAGCGGATTTGCGCCGTTTTCTCTGATCCGCCGCAGCTATAGCCTTAAGTCTCAAGCTTGGCGGCGCGGGGCATTTTTTCCGTAAGCTTTGTGGGGCTACCTCGACTTTTTGCCGTGCTCCCGCTAGGCGGATGCAGACGAATTAAGATACCAGGCCGAATCCCGCCGCGGATCGTGAGCGATGCAATCTGAAACGGCTATTTCTGGTCAGTTCATGCACGCGATTTTGCGGCCGGCCTTGCTCGCGCTTCTGCTTGCGGCACTTTCCGGCGCGCAGACGCTGGCCGCGCCCGACAACACGGCGGAAGGCGTGGTGAGCAAAGACGGCGTGTCGCCGACCGCCGTGGCGTCCGCCGCCGTTCCGGGCTTCTGGGATCCGCGCCGGCGGCCGGAGCGGCCTGATCTGTCGCGTATTCAGAGCATCCGCTTTCTCACCGAGCTCGATTATCCGCCGTTCGACTATGCGGGCGCTGATGGCAATCCGGCCGGTTTCAATGTCGACCTGGCGCGTCTTCTTTGCGCCGAGATCAATGTGACCTGCACCATCCAGGCGCGCCGCTTCGACTTGCTGCTCGATGCGCTCAACGACAAATCCGGCGGCGGCGATGCGGTGATCGCCTCGATCGCGTCCAACGCCGATACGCGGCGGCAGGCTGATTTCACCGATCCCTATTACCGCACGCCGGCGCGTTTTGTGGCGCGCGCCGATAGCCCGATCCGCGACGTGCTGCCGGAACTGGTCGAGGGCAAAAAGATCGCGGTCGTCGCCGGCACGGCGCACGAAGCGTTCCTGAAGCAGATGTTCACGGAAGCCGAGCTGCATCCGTATCCTAACGCCGAGGCGGCGCGCGAGGCATTGCGCAACAAAGAGGTCGATCTTCTGTTCGGCGACGGCATTTCGCTCGCTTTCTGGCTTAACGGCAGCGACTCCAACGGCTGCTGCTCCTTCCGCGGCGGCCCGTATTTGGAAAGCCGCTTCTTCGGCGAAGGCGTCGGCATCGCGGTCAAACGCGGCAACGATCTGCTTCGCCAGGCGCTGAACTGGGCGCTATTCCGGCTATGGGAGAAGGGCAGCTATACCGATCTTTGGCTGCGCTATTTTCCGATCAGCCCGTTCTGACGCAGACAATGCGGTTTCATAGGTTCAAGTGAATGACGACTGCGACCATCGAAAATCCCGCAGGCTTGCGCGAAGTCGCCGAGCAGTCGCACGCCTGGCCGTTCGAGGAGGCGCGCAAGATCGTCGCGCGGCTGAAGAAAAAGCCGAAGGACGAAGTGATCTTCGAGACCGGCTATGGGCCGTCCGGCCTGCCGCATATCGGCACCTTCGGCGAGGTGGCGCGCACCACCATGGTGCGTCACGCCTTTCGCGTGCTCACCGACGACAAGATCAAGACGCGGCTGATCGCCTTCTCCGACGACATGGATGGATTGCGCAAAGTTCCGGACAATGTGCCGAACAAGGACATGGTGGCGCAGCATCTCGGCAAGCCGCTGACGCAAGTACCCGATCCATTCGGCACCCATGACAGCTTTGCCGCGCACAACAACGCTCGGCTGCGCGCCTTCCTCGATCAGTTCGGTTTCGACTACGAGTTCATGTCGGCGACGGCCTGCTACACGTCAGGACGTTTCGATACGGCGTTGCTGACCATGCTCAAGCATTTCGAGGAGGTGATGGCGGTAATGCTGCCGTCGCTGCGCGAAGAACGGGCGCAAACCTATTCGCCGTTCCTGCCGATCGATCCGACGACCGGCATCGTCTTGCAAGTGCCGGTCGTAGAACACGATGCCAAGGCCGGCACCATCACTTACGAGAACGACGGCGAGCGTGTGACCACCTTGGTCACCGGCGGGCGCTGCAAGCTGCAATGGAAGCCGGATTGGGCGATGCGCTGGGTCGCGCTCGGCGTCGATTACGAAATGGCCGGCAAGGACCTCATCGACTCGGTGAAACTGTCGAGCCAGATTTGCCGCGTGCTCGGCGGCACGCCGCCGGAAGGCTTCAATTACGAGCTGTTTCTCGACGAGAACGGCCAGAAAATCTCAAAGTCCAAGGGCAACGGGCTGACCATCGAGGAATGGCTGCATTACGCCAGCCCCGAGAGCCTGTCGCTGTTTATGTATCGCGAACCCAAGGCGGCGAAGCGGCTTTATTTTGATGTCATCCCGCGGCATGTCGACGAATATTTGCAATATCTCGACTCCTATCCGCGGCAGGCGACGAAAGAGCGACTCGGCAATCCGGTCTGGCACATCCATGGCGGCAATCCGCCGGAGCCGGACAATCCGGTGCCGTTTGCGATGCTGCTCTCGCTGGTTACCGCGTCGAACGCAGCAAATGCCGATACGCTGTGGGGCTTCATCGGCCGTTACCGGCCTGGTGTAACAAAGGAAACCAATCCGCGGCTTGCGGCGCTCGTCGACTACGCCGTCAATTACTATCGCGATTTCGTCGCGCCGAAGAAGCAGTTCCGTGAGCCGAGCCCGGCCGAGCGCAAAGCGCTGACCGATCTGCGCGATGCGCTGTCGCAATTGCCGGCAGAGGTGTCGGCCGAGAGCATTCAAGACGTGGTCTATGAGATCGGCCGGCGCGAACCGTTCCTCGACGAGAAGAAGAAGGGCAAGGACGGCAAGCCTGGCGTTTCGCTCGACTGGTTCAACATGCTCTATCAGGTGCTGCTCGGCCAGGAGAAGGGCCCGCGCTTCGGCTCCTTCGTCGCCGCCTACGGCATCCAGAACACGGTCGATATGATCGACGGGGCGCTCGCGCGTTCGGCTTAATTCGTCACTGGCTCGCCCACAAAATCCGCGCGATCCAGAGCACGTCCGGCATCGCGATGGTTTGCTCGGCTTGTTCGGCACCGAGCGATTTCAGCTCGACGGATTTTGCCGTTTTGCGTTTCAGCTCCTTGGCCGTCACTTCGCCGCTCTTGGTGCGGACGACGACGCGGTCGCCGCGCCGGATCGGAGCAGAGGGTGACACGACAATGATGTCGCCGTCGCGATAGGCAGGCTCCATTGCCTGGCCAGAGATTTCCAGCGCATAGGCGTGTTCGTCGTTCACGGCGGGAAAGGGGATCGCGTCCCAGCCGGTTCCTGACGGAAAGCCGCCGTCGTTGAAATGGCTGCCGTTGCCGGCTTCGGCAAAACCCAGAAGCGGCACCGGCTTCACCGTACCGGTCGTGTTCCCCGGCTCGATCAGCGTGACAAAGGCGTCGAACGGCGTGCCGGTCGCGGCGAGCGCTTTGGCGATCGATTCGGTCGAGGGCCAACGGGCACGGCCTTGCGGCGTGATGCGCTTTGATTTGTTGAACGTCGTCGGATCGAGGCCGGCGCGCTTGGCGAGCCCAGAAGCCGAGAGACCCGCGCGCGCCGCAAGGCGATCGATGGCCGACCAAACCTGCCCGTGCGTCAGCATCTAGATCCCAAACCCCAGCACGATCCGAAGACGACTTGCCCAGGACTTAATCCCAGACTTACTCCCGGAACGTCCCCCGACCTTCGAAAGAACCGTGCTCAACAAAAACTAGAACCGAATTTTGACAGTACCAAAACCATCGCACCCCAGCGCCCCAGATCATAGGAATTATTGCCTGAATGCTCAAGTCCCGCCGCGCCCCCGGTGGCTGTTTTGTGCAGCTTTTGGCGCGCCGTCTGGCTTGCACTGGCTTGGCTTGAAGAGGGCAAATGTCGCCGATAGGGTCGCCCCGGAATTCCAAGGCGCCGGGCGGACTTGCGCGTGACTGGCGGGCGGGCGTGGCGGCGGACTTGCGGGCCGAGTCGGGGGCGATCTGGACGTGGCGACGATTTATAAAATCTGCGAGCGGGCGGCGTGGCGGGAAGCGGAACGCGCCGGCCTTTATCGCGGATCGGCACTCGATCTGCGCGACGGCTTCATCCATTTCTCGACCGCCGGGCAGGTTGTCGAGACCGCGGCGAAACATTTCGCCGGCCAGACCGATCTGATGCTGGTCGCCGTCGACGACGAGGCTTTGGGTCCGATCCTCAAATGGGAAACGTCGCGCGGCGGCGCGCTGTTTCCGCATCTCTACGCGGCGCTGCCGCTGTCTGCGGTGCGCTGGGCGCGCGCGCTGCCCGATGAGACGGCCGGCCGGCGCGAAATCGCGGAGCTTGATCCGTGATCGGCTTCTTTGATCGTTTGGCCCGGCCGTTTCTGCAGGCGCTCGAACCGGAAGATGCACATCGTCTCGCGGTTACTATGCTCAAATTTGCGCCGCTGCCGCGGGCGCCGCACGACGATCCGCGGTTGGCGATGCGCGTGTTCGGGCTCAATTTCCCGAACCCGGTCGGCGTCGCGCCGGGTTTCGACAAGGACGGCGAGGTGCCGGACACGCTGTTTCGCCTGGGCTTTGGCTTTGTCGAAATCGGCACCATCACGCCGCGGCCGCAGCCCGGCAATCCGAGGCCGCGGCTATTCCGGCTCGATGCCGATCGCGGCGTGATCAACCGGCTCGGCTTCAATTCGGAAGGCGCGGATGCCGTGCTCAGGCGGCTCGCTATGCGCGCCAATGCCGGCGGCGTGGTCGGCATCAATGTCGGCGCCAACAAGGATTCGCCTGACCGCATTGCCGATTATGTCGAGCTCATCGAGCGCTTTGCCGCGGTGGCAAGTTACGTCACCGTCAATATCTCCTCGCCGAACACGCCGGGCCTGCGCAACCTGCAGCAGGCCGCCGTGCTCGACGATCTGCTGGCGCGGGTGATCGATGCGCGCGAGCGCGTCGCGCCCAATGCCGGCCCGACGCCGGTGCTTTTGAAAATCGCGCCCGATCTTTCGCTGGCCGATCTCGACGACGTCGTCGGCATTGCGCGCTCGCGCCGCGTCGACGGCATGATCGTCGGCAACACCACGCTGGCGCGGCCGCCGTACTTGCGCGAAACTACAATCGCCAAGGAGGCAGGCGGCTTGTCGGGCGCTCCACTGTTGCCACTGTCAAACCGCATGCTGGCCGAGACCTATGTCCGGGTCGAAGGCGTGTTTCCGCTGGTCGGCGTCGGCGGCATCGATAGTGGCGCTGCCGCTTTGTCGAAGATCCGCGCGGGCGCCAGCCTGATCCAGCTTTATTCAGGGCTCGTCTTTGCGGGCATCGGCCTTGTTGCCGACATCAAGCGCACGCTCCTCGCCGCACTCGATCGCGACCGCGCCGCAAGTCTTGCCGAATATGTCGGCGCCGATGCGGCTTCGGCTACGGCTGAGCCGTGGCCTGAGTAACCCGCTGTTCTAACACTCTGCTCTAACGTAAAGCCGTCGCGCCGGGCGAAGGTATAAGCACCGGCTTGAGCGCCGGCACCAGCCGGCGCTTCTCGCGCCGCGCCGGAATGGCGCGATAGACCTGCTTGGTCGCTTCGACAATGTGAACGCCGGCAAACGGCGCTGACAGCGATGCGCCGGTGCGCTCCCAGGCGACGGCGGAGCGCAGGAACAGGCCGCGTGAAATCGGCGGCACATAGAGCGCCTCGCCCCAGCCGGTCGGCGTGAACCAGGTGTCGCGCAGAAGCTGAGTGATCTGGGAGCGCGAATAGGGCCGGCCGTGACCGAACGGCGTGGTATCGACGCGCGCCCAGACGCCGCGCCGGTTCGGAACGACAGCGAGGAGCCGGCCGCCGGCCGCGAGCACGCGCCACGCTTCGCGCAACAGTTCGGCCGGGTCCGATGACATCTCGAGCGCATGAATGAGCAGCACGCGATCCACCGCCGAGTCGGTGAGCGGCAAATCGTCCTCCTCGACCAGCGCCGCGAGACTGGGCCGCGCCGAAGGCCAGCGCACCACGCCTTGCGGTGCCGGCATCATGGCGAGGCAGCGCTCGGCCTCTTCGCGGAACAGGCCGAGATACGGCGTCGGATAGCCGATGCCGAGCACGCGCATGCTGCGGGTGTCGGGCCAGCGCGCGCGGATACCGTGACCGATGAAGCGGCGGGCCACGACGCCAAGGTGCTGGGCGTAGAAATTTCGCAGGTCGACGACGTCCATGCCGGCAAAATAGCACGTCGTGTTGCGCCGCGCTGAATAGCGGGGCCGGGAAATCCGCCTCCTTCGCCCTTGCGGTTAATGCGGCGCAGTGCCTACGTTAAGGCGCTATCCCGCAAGCCCCCACCATCACGGATTGCGATCAAAATGCCGGCTGAAACCTACCTATTCCCCTGTCTCACCGACAATTTCGGCGTCCTCATCCACGATCCGGTAACCGGCGCGACGGCGTCGATCGATGCGCCGGAGGCCGCGCCTGTCGAAGCCGCGCTGAAAAAGACCGGCTGGAAACTGACCGACATTCTGGTCACCCATCACCACGCCGATCACACCGCCGGCATCGGCGAGCTCAAGGCCCATCACAAATGCCGGGTTGTCGCGCCGCGCGCCGAGGCGCAACGCATCGCGCATGCCGACGAGACGGTCGGCGAGGGCGACAAGGTCAAAGTCGGCGCGCTCGAGGGCAAGGTCCTTGACACGCCCGGACACACGTCCGGGCACATTTCGTATTTCTTTCCGGCCGATAAGCTCGCCTTCGTCGGCGATACTCTATTCTCGATCGGTTGCGGCCGTGTCATCGAGGGCAATCCGGAAATGATGTGGCATTCGCTGCTCAAGCTGCGCGGCCTGCCGGACGACACGCGGTTTTATTGCGGCCACGAATATACCGACGCCAATATCCGTTTCGCCAAAACCATCGAGCCGAACAACAAGGCGCTTGCGGCGCGCGCAGACGAAGTGAAGAAGCTTCTGGGCTCAGGCAAGGCGACCATTCCGGCAACGATCGGCGAAGAGAAAGCCGCCAATCCGTTCTTGCGCGCCGACGACCCGGAAGTGGCGAAATCGCTCGGCCTTTCCGGCAGTCCGGCGTGGAAGGTCTTTGCCGAGGTCAGAGAACGCAAGAACAAGTTCTGAGCAGGCGCCCGCTTTGGCTACGACACTGACCGCAGCCGACATTATCCGGCTGCTCGATCTCAAGCCGCATCCCGAAGGCGGGCATTTTCGTGAGACCTTTCGCGATCCGCGCGACAACGGCGACGGGCGCGCCGCATCGACCGCGATCTATTTTCTCTTGGCGCGCGGTGAGCGCTCGCATTGGCATCGCTTCGATGCGACCGAACTCTGGCACTGGCATGCCGGTGCGCCGCTCAAGCTCGACATTTCGCAACAGCCCGGAACGGTGGAAACCCTGACGCTCGGCTGCGATCTTGCCGCGGGTGAGCGCCCGCAGGCCCTCGTGCCGGCTTACGCCTGGCAGGCGGCGCAAACGCTTGGCGACTGGACGCTGGTCGGCTGTACCGTGGCGCCGGGTTTCGACTTCAAGACGTTTGAGCTTGCGCCGAAGGGCTGGTCACCATAACCGCAAGCGTCGGCGGCTTGCTCGTTGTCTCGGCCAGATAGGAATGCAGCGCGGCGACCACTTGCGCGCCTTCGCCGACAGCCGCCGCCACGCGTTTGATTGAGCCGGCACGAACGTCGCCGATAGCAAAGACGCCGCGCTTGCTCGTCTCCAGCGGATGGCGATCGCTGCCGGCATCCTCGCCGCTGAGCACAAAGCCTTTGCCATCGAGCTTGACGCCGGAGCCCGCGAGCCAATCGGTATTCGGTTCGGCGCCGATGAACAGAAACAAATGGCGGATCGGCCGCCGCACTTCTTGGCCGATCGTGCTGTTGTGCCAGCACACCGCTTCCAGCATGCCGCTATTGCCTTCAAGCTTGCTTACTGCGCAACCGGTTTCGACCTGGACATTGGCGAGGCCGGCGATCCGATCGACGAGATAACGCGACATGGTTTCGTTGAGGTCCGGGCGGCGCACCAGCATCCGCACTTTGACGCCCTGGCCGGCGAGAAACACCGCCGCCTGACCGGCGGAATTGCCGGCACCGACCAGCGCCACTTCCTGGTTGGCGCAAAGCTTCGCTTCAAGCGGTGTCGCCCAGTAATGCACGCTGGCGCCTTCGTAGGTGTCAAGGTTGCCGACGTTCAGCCGCCGATAGCGCGCGCCGCTCGCGATCACCACCGAACGGGCGCGGACGCGTTCGCCGTTATAGAGATTAAGAACAAACGGATCATCGCCGCCGTCTTGGAGCTTGGTTGCTTCATCGGGGATCGCCATCTCGGCCCCGAATTTCTGCGCCTGGTTATAGGCGCGCGCCATCAGCGCGATGCCGGTGATGCCGGTCGGAAAGCCGAGATAGTTTTCGATGCGCGCCGACGCGCCGGCCTGACCGCCGAAGGCACGGCAATCCAGCACGATGACGGACAGCCCTTCGGACGCCGCATACACGGCCGTCGCCAGGCCTGCCGGCCCGGCGCCGATGACAACGACGTCATAGAGGCGATTGGGATCGATGGGCCGCACCAAGCCGACACAGCGCGCCAATTCGTCTTCGCCCGGGTTACGCAGAAGCTGGCCGCCGGGGCAGAGCACGATCGGCAATTGGCCCGGATCGACGTGGAACCGCTCGATCAGCGCTTTCGCTTCGGAATCGGTGTCGGAATTGAGCAGTTGATGCGGATGGCCGTTGCGGCGGAGAAAGCCTTGCAGCCGCAGCACATCGGCATTCTCGGCGCGGCCGATAATGATCGGACCGCCGGCGCCGAGCTCGAGAAGACCGACACGGCGTAAAATGAGTGCGCGCATGATGCGCTCGCCAAGATCAGCCTCGGCAATCAGCAGTGCGCGAAGCCGATCCGGCGCGATGATGATGCTGCGGACGGGCTCGAGTGCGGTTGCATCCGCGAGCGAGGGCCGACCGGCCATTTGCGCCAGCTCGCCCAGGAACTGGCCAGGCCCATGGATCACGATTTCGTGACGGTTACCCAAACCATCGTTTCGGGTGACTTCGACCTTACCGCAAGGAATGACAATCAGGCCGGGCCCGATCTCGCCGGCCGTCATCAGCTTATCGCCAGGTTCAAAAGCGCGGCACTCGCCGAACCGGCGCATCCGCTCGATCTCGAACGGCTCGAGATCGGGGAACATCTGATCGCGGCGCCGCTCGATAATGGGCTTGGGAGGCGACGCCATGGCAATGACTGACCCGGTGCTCTCGTTCTACCGCACCGCTATATAGGGCGGCCGCGGTTCAAGCGAAATGCTGGCTCAAACGAAATACTGCCCGCCATTCGCGGTCAATGTCGAGCCGGTGATGAGGCCGGCATCGTCCGAGGCCAGGAACACCACACAGCGCGCGATTTCCTCGGGCTCGCCGAGCCGGCCGATCGGGATCTGCGGCAGCA
This sequence comes from Xanthobacteraceae bacterium, assembly GCA_035483735.1. GTDB lineage: Bacteria > Pseudomonadota > Alphaproteobacteria > Rhizobiales > Xanthobacteraceae > BOG-931. The sequence goes on from DATHPQ010000030.1 coordinate 32,602, forward strand.
CGCTTTTTTGCAGCACCTCTTGCGACATCGCCTTGACCATGTCGGTCGCGATATAGCCCGGGCAGATCGCATTGACGGTAACGCCGGCGCGTGCGCCTTCCTGCGCCAGCGCCTTGGTGAAGCCGATCTCGCCGGCCTTGGCCGCGGAATAATTGGTCTGGCCGAACTGCCCCTTCTGGCCGTTGATCGAGGAAATATTGACGATGCGGCCGAATTTGCGCTCGCGCATGCCTTCAATGACGTTGCGGCACATATTGAACAGCGAGCCGAGATTGGTGTTGATCACCTCGGTCCATTGCTCCGGTTTCATGCGGTGCAGTTGTGCGTCGCGTGTGATGCCGGCATTGTTGACCAGAATGTCGACCGGGCCGACCTCGGCCGCGACCTGCTTGATGCCGGCAGCGCAAGCGTCGAACGACGACACATCCCACTTGAATACCGGAATGCCGGTTTCCGCCTTGAATAGCTGTGCCGCTTCATCATTGCCGCCATAGTTCGCGGCGACTTTGCAACCGGCAGCTTTGAGGGCTTTGCTGATGGCCGCGCCGATACCGCGCGTCCCCCCCGTAACCAGCGCAACGCGGGGCATGATCTCCTCCCTGTCCAGATCCAACGATCGTCCCGGTTACGATTCCCCGGACATGCTCACAAACTATGCCGGGCACCCGTTCCGGGACGCAATGTCCTGGTTTTGGCCCAGCTTAAAGACGCCTATGGCCGGCGCAAGTTGACGCTTGAGCCGGCCATAGCGGCCGGACCGAGGTCCGGCCATGATCTTTGTCAACGATAAGCGGGCTGACTCGCCAGTGCTTATCGCTCAAGGCACATTGCAATACCCATGCCGCCGCCGATGCACAAAGTGGCGAGGCCCTTCTTGGCGTTGCGCTTTTGCATTTCGTAAAGCAGCGTCACCAGAACGCGCGTGCCGGATGCGCCGATTGGGTGGCCGATGGCGATGGCGCCGCCATTGACGTTGACTTTGTTGGTATCCCAGCCAAGGTCTTTGTTGACCGCGCAGGCTTGCGCGGCGAAGGCCTCATTGGCCTCGATCAGGTCGAGGTCGCCGGCGCTCCAGCCGGCCTTCTTCAGCGCCGCGCGCGATGCCGGGATCGGGCCGGTGCCCATGATCTTCGGATCGACGCCGGCTTGCGCCCAGGACACGATGCGCGCGAGCGGCGTCTTGCCGAGCTTGGCCGCTTCGCTCGCCTTCATCAGCACCACGGCGGCGGCGCCGTCATTGATGCCTGAGGCATTGGCGGCGGTGACGGTGCCTTCCTTGTCGAAGGCCGGACGCAGCTTGCCGACCGCTTCGAGCGTGGTGCCATGCTTGGGATATTCGTCGGTATCGACCACGGTGTCGCCTTTGCGCGTCTTGATCGTGACCGGGGTGATCTCGTCCTTGAACTTTCCGGCCTTCTGCGCGGCTTCCGCCTTGTTCTGCGAGGCGACCGCGAATTCGTCCTGCTGTTGACGCGTGATCTGCCACTGCCGCGCGACATTCTCGGCGGTATTGCCCATGTGATAGCCGTTGAAGGCGTCCCAGAGGCCGTCCTTGATCATCGTGTCGATCATTTCGAAATTGCCCATCTTCACGCCGCCGCGCAGATGCGCGCAGTGCGGCGCGACGCTCATGGATTCCTGGCCGCCGGCGACGACGATTTCGGAATCGCCATTGGCGATGGCCTGGTAGCCGAGCGCGACCGAACGCAGGCCCGAGCCGCAGAGCTGATTGACGATCCAGGCCGGCGTCTCGACCGGGACGCCGGCGGCAATCGAGGCCTGGCGGCCGGGGTTCTGGCCCTGACCGGCGGTCAGGATCTGTCCCATGATCACTTCCGACACTTTCGGCGCTTCGACGCCGGCACGCTCCAGCGCCGCTTTGATCGCCGTCTTGCCGAGTTCATGGGCCGGCACATTGGCGAATACGCCGTTGAATGCGCCGACCGGCGTGCGCGTCGCGCTGACAATGACAATATCGTCCTTCATGGGAGAATCCTTCCGGTTAGGGCTTATTCTCGGGCGGGCAGAGCCCAGGTGCTAAGTCGGGTTGCGGGGTCAAGCAGGCTTTTCAGGCAGGGCGTGCCGCTCGCTCTCTGATATATGTCATAGGGACGTGTCCGCCCCTCGACAAGGCTGCGGAGGGCGGCATCGCTGTTATGCCAAAAGGAGCCGCCGCGGCGTCCTGCCGCGCCGGTTTGTTGGTGGCATAGCGCCTTTGCTGCGCGTTTACCTGACGGCACAATAACGGTAGCCGCGTCGCACGAAACCGCCTATTTTACCGGCAACGTTTGCGTGTGGGTGACCGAATGACCGAAGCCATGGCCAAGACCGCTGAGCCGGTTACCATCAAAAAGTACGCCAATCGGCGCCTCTATAATACAGGCACGAGCACCTATGTGACGCTCGAAGACTTGGCCGCCATGGTCAAGAGCGGCGATGATTTCGTGGTCTTTGACGCCAAAACATCCGAAGACATCACGCGCTCCGTCCTTACTCAGATCATTTTCGAGCAGGAGAACAAGCAGGGGCAAAACCTTCTGCCGATCACCTTCCTGCGCCAGCTCATCCGCTTCTATGGCGACAGCATGCAGATGCTGGTGCCGCGCTATCTCGAAGTCTCCATCGAATCGCTGACGCGCGAACAGGAAAAGTTCCGCAATCAGATGGCGCAGGCTTTTGGTGTCGGCGCTTTCACGTCGCTCGAGGATCAGGTGCGGCGGAATATGGAAATGTTCGAGCGTACCTTCGCGATGTTCGCGCCTTTCGCGCGGCGCGAGAGCGGCGCCGCCGAGACTCCGGTGGAGCCGGAAAAGACTCCGCAAAAAACCGGCGACATCGACGATCTCAAGCGGCAGCTTGAAGACATGCAGCGCAAGGTCGATCGGCTGTCGCAGAAAGATTAAATCGCGATCGTTGCGGATTGCGTTTGAGCGGTGCCCCCGAGCCAGGGCCGTTCGGCCGACGCCAGTCCGATCAGCGCGCCCTGCAGATAATCGCAGCCCCAGTCGCGCAGCGTTATCGCCGCTTCTTCGTTCTGCACCCATTCGGCCACGGTCTTGAGCTTCAGCCGCTGCGCGAGCTCGATCAGCGAGCGCACGAAAGCGCGATCGTCGTCCGAAGTGATGATGTCGCGAACAAAGGCGCCGTCGATTTTCACGATGTCGACGCCGAGCTGGCGCAGATTGCGGAATGACGTATAGCCGGCGCCGAAATCGTCAATGGCGATGCGGCAGCCGAGATTCTTGACCCGAGCGACGAAACCGCGCGTCTCTTCGATGTCGAGAATGGCGGCGCTTTCGGTGATCTCGACGATAAGCCGCTCGGCGGCGCCGGAATGCGAGCGCAGCAGCGATGTCAGTCCCGACCACCAATCCGGGTCGATGGTCGAGGCCGGCGACACGTTGAGGCTCGCGTTTAGTCCCGGCGTGCCGACCAGTTCGTCGATCGCGAGTTCGAGCACCCTGAAGTCAAGAAGCCGCACCAGTCCGAGCCGTTCCGCGACCGGAATGATCTCGTTCGCCGCCATAAGACTGCCGTCGGCGCGGCGAATGCGCATCAGGCACTCATAGAAGGCGGGCTTGCGATCGGCGGCTGACGCCACGGTTTCGTAGGCCAGGAAGATGCGCCGTTCATTGAGCGCAGAAACGATCTCGTCGGTGGCGCGCACGTTTTCGCGCCGCATCGTTTCGCGCTCGACACTGGGCCGGTAAGCCATGAACGAGCCGCGGCGCCGGGCTCTCGCGGCTTCCAGACTGTCCTGCGCGCGGGAGAGCGCTTCCGTCACGCTGCGGGCATGACGCGGCGCCGTGATGCCGCCGATGGTCACCGTCACCGCAATCGGCCCGGCCGCGGTCGGCACCATGTCGTCGCGCACCCCTGCGAGCATGCGCTCGGCGGCAATCGCCATGTCGTCGGGTGTGCAGTCGCGCAAAACGAGGCCGAATTTGTTACCGGAGATGCGGCCGAGCGTGTCCTTGCCGCGCATCCGGCCGCGCAGGCGCTTGGCCACGGTGCGGATCACTTCGTCGGCGATATCGAAGCCATAGGACTCATTGATGCGCGCCAGATGGTCGATCGCGACCAACAGAAATCCGCAAGACGAGCGAAAGCGCAGCGCCTCCTCGATCGTGTCTTCGAGCACTTCGGTGAGGCGGTGGCGGTTCAACTCGCCGGTCAGCCCATCGTAGCGCGCGAGAAAAGTAAGCTGACGCTCTTGCTCATAGCGCTCGTTGATGACGCGGATAACGCCAAGTGCGCGCTGTGGCTTGCCGTCCGGGCCGGCAAACCAGCGGCCGGTATCCTCGACCCATAGCTTTGTCTCTGAAGCGGGGTCGGGGCGGATGCCGTATTGGATCTGATAAGCGGCGCCGTGTCCGTCGTCGCGCTTGTTTGATTGCATGACGGCGTCGAAGCGCGCTTGCGCGTTTTCGGCGTCGAGAATCTGCGCATAGCCGCGGCCGGTCGAAATCGCCGCGGGATCGCGCACGAGCAGCACCTCGGCGGCGTTATTGCCCCACAACAAGATATCGGCATCGATGCGCCAGTCGTAGGCGACTTCGCCCACTGCGGCGAGAATTTGCGCGGCGTCGAAGGGAGCGCCGGGCGGGTTGTCGGCTGTGCTCACGCTTCTGGGCTCATCGTGAAAATGCGGCTTGCGAAACGCCCATCGCGGGGCGGCGCAGGCATCGTCGTGAAGGTAGCGGCAACACCTTAAACGATTCGGTAAACGGCGGCGTCCACTGCGTCCCGCATTTTACGGCACGCCGATTGCGATCTCCTGACCGAGCGTGAAGCAACGTCCCGTTCCGGGACAGGAGATGCCGCGGTGAACAATTCTCTCGTTCCGGTGAGCCCGATTAACCGAGATAGTGAGACGCCGCGTGTGGTGAGCCGCCCGGATGCTGGCTTTATCGCTCATCTCATCGCCACTTCGGCGCAGGCGCCGCAGACCCGCGCCCGCCGCCGCGCCGAGCCCGGCGAGGCCATCAGCGCCTATTGCGGACTAGGCCAACGGCCGAGTACCGCCGGCCGTGTGCTTTCCCGCTCGCTCTAAGCGTCAGAATCTAAAGGTGTTCCGTGGTCGGCCGGCGGCCCAGCTTGGGCTGCCGTCCGGCAGTCCGGCGGCCCAGCCCCTTGTACCTTGCGGACAGCTCACGCAAATGATGCCCGCGGAGCATGGTGCGTGACTTATACCGTCAAAGAAATCTTCAAGACGCTGCAAGGCGAGGGCGCCCAGGCCGGGCGTACTGCCGTGTTTTGCCGTTTCGCCGGCTGCAATCTGTGGTCCGGCCGCGAGCAGGATCGCGGCACCGCGATCTGCCAATTCTGCGATACCGATTTTGTCGGTACCGACGGGCCTGGCGGCGGCCGCTTTGAGAGCGCCGCGGCGCTTGCGCAGGCAATCGGACAGGCTTGGGCGAGCGACGCGCCGCGGCGCTTTGTGGTCTTCACCGGCGGCGAGCCGCTCTTGCAACTCGATCGGGCCCTGATCGAGGCCGTGCATGGCTTGGGCTTTGAGATCGCGGTGGAAACGAACGGCACCCAAGATGCCCACGACGGCATCGACTGGATTTGCGTCAGCCCGAAAGCCGGCGCGCCGTTGAAGCAAATGAGCGGCCATGAACTCAAGCTTGTCTATCCGCAGAGCGGCATCGATCCGGCGGGCTTGCTCGGCCTCAGTTTCGATCACTTCTGGCTGCAGCCGATGGATGGCCCCGATCGCGCCGCCAACACGGCGGCCGCTATCGGCTATTGCTTGGCGCATCCGAGCTGGCGATTGAGCGTGCAGATGCACAAGCTCGTTGGAATTCCGTAATGTTGGAAATCAGCAAACAATTCAGATTTGAATCCGCGCATACTTTGCATCGAGGTGCGGATGTCGAGACAGTGCGTGACGCGAGCAAGCGCATTCACGGCCATTCCTATCGCGCTGAAGTGGTGGTCCGCGGCAAGGCCGATCCTAAGACCGGCATGGTCCTCGATTTCGGCATTCTGGAAGGTGCGATCGAAGAGGCGCGCTCTGGCCTCGACCATCATTTCCTCAACGAAGTGCCCGACCTCGGCCCGGCGACTATGGAAAACCTGTCGGTCTGGATTTGGCGCAAGGTCGCGGCGAATTGCCAGGGTTTAAGTCGCGTTACGGTTTTTCGCGACTCGACCGGCGAGAAATGCAGCTATTTTGGGCCAAAGATCGCGGTTTGAACGCTGCTTGCGCTGTCAGGACACTTGCGCGTCAGGAGGCCGGGCCGTCGACCTCGATCTGCCGCCGTGACGCGCGCATCCCGATGATGAAGCCGGCAAGCACATCGACCAATGCGATCGCCATCAGCAGAAAAAACGTCGAGGTCGCGGCCTGCGGCACCAGCAAAAATTCGACCAGCATGCCGATAAAGAGAATCATCGCCAGAATATGATCCATGACGCTGCGCATGCCCATGCGTGTCGCCTTGATCAACTCGATCCAGAGCAAAAAGATCGCGAATGCGATCAGGACATCTTCCCAGGTCAGCACCCAGTCCGCACCCGACATCATATGCACGGTCGTCACCGGGGCGGTCCAGCTGACGCCCGGGGTGAGAAACGCGATCATGTTGTAGATGGCGAAGGGAAGCAGAAGGAGCGGGAAGCCGAGCAAAAACATGACGGAATTCTTTCGTCACAGAGCTCTTTGGTCACACGGCTCTTTAATCACACGGCTCTTTCGTCACCAAACGCAGTCACTCGCCGCTGATTTCGGCGAGGCGCCAAGCCTTTAGGCCTCGCCCTTTTTCTTCAGCACCTGCCGGCCGCGATACATGCCGGTTTTCAGGTCGATATGGTGCGGACGGCGCAGCTCGCCGGAATCCTTGTCTTCGACATAGGACGGTGCCTTCAGCGCGTCAGCGGACCGGCGCATGCCGCGTCTGGACGGCGAAGTTTTTCGTTTCGGCACTGCCATGGGGGTCGTTCTCCTGATAGGTCGTGTGGCTTCGGGGTGGCGCGCTTATAGAAGAACAGGCCCGGCAATGCTAGGGGCCGTTACGGGCTTCTGACGCAAGCCGCAAGGCCCGAAAACTCCTCCGAACGGCGCTCATAAAGCCCGGCCAGCCGGCGGACAATGGTGCCTGGTGTCCGGGCGCTGCGCCGGTAAGGATTGGGTAGGATTGCGGCGAGTTCGGCGGCCTCGCGTCCGTTAAGGTCGTGGGCCGATTTGCCGAAGGCAAAGCGCGATCCAGCCTCGGCCCCGAATTCCCCATTGGGACCCAGTTCGACGATGTTGAGATAGATTTCGAGGATTCGCCGTTTCGGCAACACCAAGTTCAGCCACAGCGCCAGCGGGATTTCGAGCACTTTGCGGACGTAGCTGCGGCCCTGCCAAAGGAAAAGATTCTTGGCCGTCTGCTGGGTAATCGTCGAAGCGCCGCGCGACTCGCCGATATCGCCGGACTGCCGCAGCGCCTCGCGCATAGCGCCGAGATCGATGCCGCGATTATGACAGAAGGTGCCGTCCTCGGCGACGATGACGGCAACCGGCAACGTCGGCGACATGTGGGCCAGTGGCACGGTGATGCGCTCGACGCGCGCACCGGTTGCCCATCGCCACAGCATTGGCGTCGAGACCGGATCGATGAACCGGTAAAACGGCGCGATTGCATAAGGCGCGATAATCAGGAGTGCGATGACGACGACGCAGGACACGGCGACGCGCCGCCATCTAGGTGCCATTGGCGAATTCGCGCTGGACCATGCCGCAGCGCGTCCCATTGCGCACTAATCCCGCGCGTAACCGATCAGCGGCTTCTTCTTGCGGCCGAGCATGATTAGGAGCGTCGCAACCGCGCCGACGACAGCCCAAGCCGGCAGGTCAAAGCTCTTTTGCAGATAGGGATCCCAAGCCCAGACAAATTTCTGCTTTAGCCAGTTCTGCGCCTGGTTGAGACTGGTCTGGTCGATGATAGCCCAGACATCGCCAACCTTGGTGTAGACCAGGTCATGATTGGCGATTGACTTGGTGCCGTCATAGACGAAGAACACGAAGGCGGTCGCCAACAGGCAAAGACCGAGAAAGCGAAGCAGGAATCTGATCATCGGAACTGCGCGGGATGTGGCTGCGGATGGATTTTGCCGATTAACGCGACGACGAGTCGGCCAGCTTCGTAGACAGGCGAATCGTCCAGCGCAGGCATTACCCTTCCGCGCCTACTTGTTCAATGCGCGCTTTTCGCCACACAGCATTGCCGGCCGTCAGGCGCCCTTCCTCCGCAACTCCCCTTGAGCATAGGCCACCCGGTTCGCTAAGGTTCCCTCGCCCGCCATACCCCGTTGCGTAGTACCCATAGGAAATTGAAATGGCTTCCAAAAATGGCGGTGCGTCGCACCGCCCAACCTTCACCGACCAAGAAGCCCTGCTGTTCCACAGCCAGGGTCGGCCCGGAAAGCTCGAAGTTGTCGCCACCAAGCCGATGGCGACGCAACGGGACCTGTCGCTGGCTTATTCGCCCGGTGTCGCGGTGCCGGTACTGGCCATTGCCGAAGACGAGTCCAAGGCCTTCGACTACACGACCAAGGGCAATTTCGTCGCCGTCATCACCAACGGCACCGCCATCCTTGGGCTTGGCAATCGCGGCGCGCTTGCCGCCAAACCGGTGATGGAAGGCAAATCGGTCCTGTTCAAACGTTTCGCCGATATCGACTCCATCGATATCGAAGTGTCCACCGAAGATCCGGACGAGTTCATCAATTGCGTCAAGCTGCTCGGCAAGGGCTGGGGCGGTATCAATCTCGAAGACATTAAGGCGCCGGAATGCTTCATCATCGAGCAAAGGCTGCGCGAATTGCTCGACATCCCGGTGTTTCATGACGACCAGCACGGCACCGCCATTATTGCCGCGGCAGGCCTCATCAATGCGCTTGAGCTCACCGGCCGCGAGATCAAGACCACCAAGCTGGTGTGCAACGGCGCCGGCGCCGCCGGCATCGCCTGCCTCGAACTCCTTCGCGCCATCGGCTTCCGGCCGGAGAATCTGATCCTCTGCGACACCAAGGGCGTGATCTATGAGGGCCGCACCGACGGCATGAACCAGTGGAAGTCGGGCTTTGCGGTCAAGACCAAGGCGCGCACGCTTGCTGAAGCTTTGGCCGGCGCGGACGTGTTCTTCGGCCTCTCGGTGAAGGGTGCGGTGACCAAGGACATGGTGAAGTCCATGGCGGACAAGCCGATCATTTTCGCCATGGCCAATCCGGACCCGGAGATCACGGCGGAAGAGGTCGCAGACGTGCGCAGCGACGCTATCATGGCGACAGGCCGCTCCGACTACCCGAACCAGATCAATAATGTGCTGGGCTTCCCCTACATATTCCGCGGCGCGCTCGATGTTCGCGCCCGCGCCATCAACATGGAAATGAAGATCGCCGCGGCGCACGCGCTCGCCAAATTGGCGCGCGAGGACGTGCCCGACGAAGTTGCGGTGGCTTATGGCGCGCGGCCGAAATACGGCCCCGACTACATCATTCCGGTGCCGTTCGATCCGCGGTTGATCTCCGACATTCCTCCTGCGGTGGCGAAGGCGGCGATGGAGTCCAAGGTCGCGCGGCGGCCGATCCCCGACATGGAGGCCTATCGCCAGCAGTTGCGCAGCCGGCTCGACCCGATCGCGGGCGTTCTTACCAATGTCTATGAACGGCTACGGCGCCGGCCGCGCCGCGTTGTCTTTGCCGAGGGCGAAGAGGAGCAGGTGATCCGGGCGGCCGCGAGCTTTGTGCACCAGGGTCTCGGCACGGCGCTGCTGTGCGGCCGCGAACCGCGGGTCCGCGAAACCGCGGGGGCGCTCGGCGTCGAGCTCGGCCGCGGCATCGAGATCATCAATGCGGCGATGACGTCGCGCAATGCCGCTTATGCCGCTTACCTCTACGAGCGGCTGCAGCGCCGCGGCTTCCTGCAGCGCGACTGCCAGCGTCTGGTCAACCAGGATCGCAATCACTTCGCCGCCTGCATGGTCGCGCTGGGCGATGCCGACGCCATGGTGACCGGCGTCACCCGCAATTTCTCGGTGGCATTGGAAGATGTGCGGCGCTGCATCGACGCCAAGCCCGGCCACCGCGTGATGGGCGTCTCGCTGGTGCTGGCGCGCGGCCACACCGTGCTGGTCGCCGACACCGCGGTGACCGAATTGCCTACGGCCAGTGAAATTGCTGAGATCACGATCGAGGCGGCGCGCGTCGCGCGGACGCTGGGCTATGATCCGAGGGTGGCGCTGCTGGCCTCCTCGAACTTCGGCTATCCGGTGAGCGAGCGCTCCTCGCGCGTGCGGGAGGCGGTGCAACTCCTCGACAGCAAGCATGTCGATTTCGAATATGACGGCGACATCGCAGCCGATGTCGCGCTCAATATGGAGCTGCGCGAAACCTATCCGTTCTGCCGCCTGTCGGGACCGGCCAACGTGCTGATCATGCCGGCGATCCACTCGGCCTCGATCTCGACCAAGCTGTTGATGGAGATGGGCGGAGCGAACGTGATCGGTCCGATGCTGGTGGGGCTCGACCGCTCGGTGCAGATCGTGGCGCTGTCGGCCAACGACGCCCAGCTCGTCAATATGGCGGCGCTCGCCGCTTTCAACGCGGGCGGTTGAACCGGTTCGCACTTGCGGGCGTTAACCTTTTTGCGGTCACCGCAAAACTTGCGGCGAATGATTCACCATGCCGAAACCTGTGTCGATTAGCGTGCCGCCCGTCGCCGATCGCCGGCTCGAACATGTCGTGGTTCATGCAGCATTTTGCCTCTCTCGCCCCGGATCTGTTCGCGCTCGAGATCAACGGCCTGGTCAAGAGCTTTGACCGGCCCGCGGTCGATCATCTCAATCTCACGGTGCGCGCCGGCGAATTCTATGCGCTGCTTGGGCCCAACGGCGCCGGCAAGACCACGACACTGCGCATGATCGCGGGGCTTCTTCGCCCCGACGCCGGCACGATCCGCGTCGCCGGTGTCGATGCGCTGGCCGATCCGGTTCGCGCCAAGCATGTGATGGCGTGGATTTCCGACGAACCGATGATCTACGACAAGCTGACGCCGCAGGAATACCTCGAATTCATCGCCGGCCTGTGGGACATCGCACCGGAGCTCGCTGCGCCGCGCGCGCATGAGCTCTTGCACTGGCTCGACCTGCTTCCGCACGCGCATGAGCGCTGCGAAGGCTTCTCCAAGGGCATGCGGCAGAAAGTGGCCTTGGCTGGTGCGCTGGTTCACGATCCGCAGGTGATCATTCTCGACGAGCCGCTGACCGGGCTCGATGCCGGCTCGGCGCGGCAGGTCAAGAATGTGCTGCGCGAGCGCGTACGCGCCGGCGGCACTATTATCATGACCACGCATATTCTCGAAGTGGCCGAGCGCATGGCCGACCGCATCGGCGTCATCGCCCACGGCAGGCTCATCGCCGAAGGCACGCTCGAAGAGTTGCGCCGGCAAGCCGGCAACAGCAATGTCGGGGCCACCGGCGGCGCGAGCCTCGAAGACACATTTCTCGCTTTGGTCGCCGAGCAAGCGCAAGCGGCGTGATGGCGCATCCGGGCACGGCTCTTTGGTTTGCGCGGCACGAGGCGCGGCTGGCCTGGCGCGACTGGCTCTCGATGATAACGGCCGGCCGGCGCGAACGTTTGCCGCGCGCGCTGATCGCCATCGCGGCGTTCGTCATCTTCATGCATTTCGTCGCCTTCTGGATGGTCGGCCGCTATGCCGATGCGGTGCCGAACAAGGCGACACTGGTCGCAATCTCCGCAAGCGTCTTGCTGTCGTGGCTGCTGATGGTGTCGCAAGCCATGGAAACGACGACGCGCGCGTTCTATACGCGCTCTGACCTCGATCTCATTCTGTCGTCGCCCGCGTCCACAGCGAAACTCTTCGCGGTGCGCATCGCAACCGTCGCGCTGGCGATGGCGCTGATGGCATTGCCGCTCGCGGTGCCGTTCATCGACGTGCTGATCGCGCGCGGCGGCTGGCGCTGGCTGGGAGCTTACGGATTGATCGTCGCGATGGGCGCGGCGGCGACCGCGCTCGCGGTCGGGCTGACGGTGGCGCTGTTTCGCCTAGTCGGACCGAAACGCACGCGGTTCGTGGCGCAGGTCGTTGCCGCGGTGATCGGCGCTGCGTTTGTCATCGGCCTGCAGGTGGCCGCGATCATGTCCTACGGCACGCTGTCGCGTGCGCCTGTCGTTGAATCGCAGATCGTGGTGGCGCATGCCCCCGGTCTCGACAGTTTCGTCTGGTTGCCGGCGCGCGCCGCTCTTGGTGACGGCTTTGCGCTCGCCGGTGTGCTGGCATTGAGTTTGGTATTGCTTGCCGCCGTGATTGCGCTCGTCGCGCCGCGCTTTGGCGAATATGCGGTCACGGCGTCGAGTGCTGCGGCCTCGACGTCCCGAAATGCGTGCCTCTCGACAAAATTTCACTCGGCGTCGCCGCGCGGCGCGCTACGCCGCAAGGAATGGACGTTGCTCCGTCGCGATCCCTGGCTGGTATCGCAGACCCTGATGCAGATGCTTTATCTCATTCCCCCGGCGGTGCTGCTGTGGCGCAGTTTCGGCGACGGCAACGGCGCCTATCAGCTGCTGGTCCCGGTTCTCGTCATGGCGGCAGGACAGCTTGCCGGCGGCCTCTCCTGGCTTGCGATTTCCGGCGAAGACGCGCCCGACCTTGTCGCCACCGCGCCTGTTCCGCCGAGCTTTGTCATCCGCGCCAAGATCGAGGCTGTGCTCGGCGTTATCGCTGTCGTCTTCGCGCCCCTGGTCGTCGTGCTCGCTATCGCCTCGCCCTGGCACGCGCTGATCACTTGCGGTGGCATTGTCGTTGCCGCAGGCGCGGCGACCTCGATCCAGCTTTGGTTCCGCAGCCAGGCCAAGCGCAGCCAGTTTCGCCGCCGTCAGGTCTCTTCCCGCGTCGCGACCTTTGCCGAGGCCTTCTCCTCGATCGGCTGGGCCGCGACTGCGGCCGTCGCCGCGGTCAATCTTTGGCTTGCCATCGCGCCCGGCCTGGTCGCGCTTGCCGTCGTGGCTGGAGCCCGCTTCATGAGCCCGCGCCCGAAACACGCGTGAATTGGGCGTTTATCGGCTATGCTGTTTTGCCACGGCATCAGCCGTGTCGGCGGCTCGACGTGGCCGCGCGAGGTGTGATTAAAGACGGCTCCCGTCACTGTTTCGTCCCGGCGCGGCCGCTTCCTGTCGCGCCTCATCGGCGGAGCAATAACGACGCGGGGCCTTGCATATGGCGGGGCATGACGAAACGAGGGCGGAACGTTCCGAATGATCCCGTTCGAAATGGTTGAGCCGGCGTCGCTTGATGAAGCGTTGGCGCTGCTCGATCCCGAAGATCCGACGATCCGCCCGGTGGCCGGCGGCACCGCGCTGATGCTGATGATGAAGGCCGGCGTGTTTCAGCCGAGTCGGCTCGTCTGCCTGCACAAGATCGAACCGGATTATTCGAAGATCACCGTCACCGACAAAGGCGAATTGCGCATCGGCGCTTTGGCGACACTGAGCCAGCTTGAGCACGACGCCAACGTCGCCAAGCTGTTTCCGGTGCTCACGAAGTCCATGCAACGCCTCTCCAATCCGCGCGTGCGCAATGTCGCCCGCGTCGGTGGCGCGCTGGCGCATGGTGACCCGCATATGGATCTGCCGCCCGTGCTCACTGCGCTCGGCGCGCGGATCACGATTGCCAGTCCCAAAGGTAACCGCGAATTGCTGCTGGAGCAGCTTTACTCCGGCTATTACGAGACGGTTCTGGAAAAGAATGAGCTTATTACCGCAGTGACGGTGCCGGCGCTTGGCGCACGCAAGGCCGCCTATATGAAGGTCACCTCGCGCACCGTCGAAGATTGGCCGGCGCTCGGCGTCGCCGTGACGTTTGCGCTCAAGGACGGCGCGATGCACGATCCTGTTGTCGTCGCAAGCGCCGCGACAGAAAAAGTCACGCGCATGTCGAGCGCCGAAAAGCTTCTGCAGGGCGCGCCGGCCGAGGATGCCGTTCTCCGGCGCGCCGGCGATGCCGCGGCCGAGGAAGCTTCCATCCTCGCCGATGCGCACGGCTCAGCCGCCTACAAGCGCGAGCTCTTGCGGGTTTATCTGCGCCGCGCGGTGTTGCGGGCGCTCGGTCAAGACACGCTGAAGGTGGCATGATGAACCAAGTCGGACGCAATATTCCCCGTCTCGAAGTCCGCGCCAAAGTCTCTGGCCGCGCCGATTATACGCATCATCTGCGCCTGCCCGGCATGCTCTACGGCAAAGTGTTTCGCTCGACGGTGCCGCATGGACGTGTCGTCAGCATCGACACCGAGGCGGCGAAAGCACTTCCCGGCGTGTATCGCGTCTTCACCGGCGCCGATATTCAAAAGCTCATTCCCGAGCCCTATTACGGACCCGCGTTTCACGATCAGCCGATTCTGGCGCTCGAGAAAGTGCGCCATGTCGGCGAGCCGGTCGCGGTGGTGCTGGCGAGCGATCCGCATGTCGCCGAACAGGCAGTGCAGCTGATCTCCGCCGAGTATGAGGAATTGCCGGCGGTCTATGACGAAGTCGAAGCCATGCAGCCGGATATTCTGGTGCATGACGTGCTCAAGCCGGCCGGCACCTTCGCCGATCTGAAACATCTGAAGGGCCGTGGCGGCACCAATGTCGCGCTCGATTATCATTTGCGGCGCGGCGACGCCGAGGCCGCCATGGCCAAAGCCGATCACGTGCTCGAGCATACGTTCAAGACGCAGCAATGCCTGCATCTCGCCTTCGAGCCGTTCGTGTCGGTGGCCGAGCCCGGCGACAACAAGCTCACCATCTATACCGCGAACCAGTCGCCGTCTTTCGTGCGTATCGAGATCGCGCGCCTGTTCGGCTGGCCGGAAAATCGCGTCCGCGTGAAGGTGCCCTATCTCGGCGGCGGTTTCGGCGGCAAGCTCTATATCAAGCTCGAAGCTTTGGTCGCTTCGCTCGCCATGCTCACGCGCCGTCCGGTCAAGATCGCGCTGACCATGGAAGAGCAATTCTACATGATCACCAAACATCCCACCACGTTCCGCATCAAGAGCGGCGTGCGTAAGGATGGCAAGATCGTCGCGCGCAGCTGCGAAGTTTTTTGGAACGGCGGCGCCTATGCCGATATCGGCCCGCGGGTGGCGCAGAAATCCGGCTTCACCGCCGCCGGTCCCTACGACATCGACAATGTCAGCGTCGATTCCTACGAGGTCTACACCAACCGCACGCCGGCCGGCGCGCTGCGCGGCTTCGGCATTCCGCAGCTGGTCTGGGCCTACGAATCCCACACCGATCTGATCGCGCGGGAACTCGGTATGGATCCGGTGGAGTTCCGCCGCAAGAATCTGCTGCGCAACGGCCGCCCGCAGGCGAGCGGCACCGTGCTCAACGACGCTGCCATTCCCGAGGTGTTCGAGGCCGTGGTCAAGCGCATGAACTGGAATGCGCCGTTCGATCGCGGCACCGGCACGCTCAAGCGCGGCCGCGGTGTCGCCATCGCGCTCAAAGCGGTGATTTCCCCAACCACATCGGCTGCGATCATCAACATATCCGCCGACGGCAGCATCACGCTCTTCACGGGCACCGTCGATATGGGGCAGGGCTCGGACACCGCTTATGCGCTGATCGTCGCCGAGGTTCTCGGCGTCGCCGCCGAAGGCGTCCGCGTCATCCATTCCGACACCGACGTGACGCCCTATGACATGGGCACGCTCGGCTCGCGTTCGCTCTACCACATGGGCAATGCGGTGCGGCTGGCTTCCGAGGATGCCCGCGCCAAATTGCGCGCGCTCGCCGTCGAAGCAGGCCTGCCCGAAGGCACCAATTATCCGCCGGTTGAAATTTTCAAGAAGCGTTTCGGCATGCAGGCCGGCAATGTGATCGGCTCGGCGAACTTCGTGCCGAGCTACGCCCCTCCGGACGCGAAAGGCATGTCGGAGAACGTCACGCCGTTCTGGATGGTCGGCGGCTCGGGCGTTGAAGTCGAGGTCGACACCGAGACCGGGCACATTCGCATTTTACGGCTCGTCAATGCCGCCGATTGCGGCAAGCCGATTAATCCCGCCGTCGCCAAGACGCAGCTCACGGGAGCTGCGATCATGCAGCTTGGATTCTCGTTATCCGAAGCGATGCAGCTCGACGGCGGCCAGGTCACCAATGCCTCGCTCGCCGACTACAAAATTCCCGGCATCGGCGACATCCCGCCGATGGAAAGCGAGTTGGTCGCCGCCGAACAGCACACGGGCCCGTTCGGCGCCAAGGGGCTCGGCGAGTCCGGTACGTTCGGCGTATCGCCCGCGATCGCCAATGCGATCCACGACGCCGTCGGCGTCCGCATCACGGAATTGCCGATCACAGCCGAAGCGGTGCTGCGCGCGTTGCGCGCCAAGGAAGGCCGCCCGCTGGACGACGAATGATTGGATGAAGGATGATCGGATGAACGATGGGCATGCAGATCATTAATTTCACGCTGAACGGCGAGCCGGTCTCGACCGCAATCGAGCCGCATCGCAACCTCGTTGAATTGTTGCAGCGCTTCGATCTTCTTGGCGCGCGCGAAAGCTGCGGCCAGGGCCTGTGCGGCTGCTGTACCGTGCTGGTCGACGATGTCGCGGTGTCGGGCTGCCTTTATTTCGGCGTCTGGGTCGACGGCAAGAAGGTCACGACGGTCGAGCATCTCGACTCCGACGGCTCGCTGTCGAAAGTGCAGCAGGCTTTCATCGATTGCGGCGCGTTCCAATGCGGCTTCTGTACGCCGGGCTTCGTGCTGATGACGCATCAGCTGCTGAAGCAAAATCCGGCTCCGAGCGACGACGACATAAAGCACTATCTCTCGGGCAATCTCTGCCGCTGCGCCGCTTATCCGGAAATCATCGAAGCGGTGAAGCGGGCGGCGCAGGCATAGCCTTCGGCGCCCACCCCGCTTTTCGACATCACGCAGCGAGGCCGAGGCGCGCGGCAATGCGGCGCGCGGTGAGCTCGCGTTGCGCCGTAATCTGGCGCATCGCGTCTTTTGCGCGTTCGAGGACAACAGGCGGCGCGGTTTCCGGCGTGCCGCTGTTGAACGGCGGCTCGGGCGCATAAGCGATGGCGAGCTGAATGCCTTGCGCGACTTCGTCGCCGCGCAGGTCCGCCGCGACGCGCAACGCGCCGTCGATGCCCGATGTTACGCCCGCGGCAAAGACCATATTGCCGTCGGTCACGACCCGCTCGTTGACGGCCGTCGCGCCGAAATAGGGCAACAGATCAATCGACGCCCAATGCGTGGTGGCGCGGCGGCCTTGCAGGAGACCTGCCGCGCCGAGAATCAGCGCACCGGTGCACACGGAAAACACGCAGCGCGCGCCTTTGGCTTGCCGGCGAATCCAGTCGAGAATCTCTTCGTCGTCCATCAGCGCTTCCTGGCCAAAGCCGCCGGGAATGTGGACGAGGTCAAGTTGTGGCGCCTCGTCGAGCGATGCATCGGCCATCATGCGCAATCCACGCAGATCGCGCAGCGGTGCGGTGCTCTTGCCATAGACGCGATAGGTGGAATTGTGGACACGGCTGAAAACCTCGAACGGCCCGGTGAGATCGATTTGGTCAAGCTGGTCGAATATCAGCGAGCCGATCTGAAGATGGGTCTCCGGCGCGACTTGTGCGGTCGTTTGCGCAATCATGATGTGCCTCCGTGAGCGAGGCCTCTAACGAGGGCCCCTGGACAGGCCGAATGTAGAATGGCAGGCTGTGGCGGAAATGCCAAAGAACCCTCGTTTTGCGCCA
The DNA here is from genome assembly GCA_035483735.1 of Xanthobacteraceae bacterium. Classification (GTDB taxonomy): domain Bacteria; phylum Pseudomonadota; class Alphaproteobacteria; order Rhizobiales; family Xanthobacteraceae; genus BOG-931. The sequence continues at coordinate 50,353 of DATHPQ010000030.1, forward strand.
AGCCTGCGCGCCATCGAAATTCTCACGTTTCCGGCGGTGCAATTGCTCGACGTTGCCGGGCCGTTGCAGGTTTTCGCCACGGCAAACGAGCTTGCCGCAGCGCGTGGCGACGCGCCGCTCTACGCGCCGCGTGTTGTTTCCTCAGGCGCACCAATTGTCACGGCGTCGGCCGGCTTGGGGCTGGCGGTCGCGCCGCTGCCGCGCGCGACGGGACGGCTCGATACCTTGCTGGTAGCCGGCGGTCCGGGCGTCCATGCCGCGTCGAAAAATCCCGTTGTGCTCGATTGGCTGCGCAAGCGAGCAAAGCGCGCGCGCCGCGTCGCCTCGGTGTGTACCGGCGCGTTTCTGCTTGGCGCGGCTGGCCTCTTGAAGGAGCGGCGCGCGGCGACGCATTGGCTGCATTGTGGCGAGCTTGCCCGCCGCTATCCGGATACTCGGGTCGAGTCCGATCCGATCTATGTCAGGGACGGTGCAGTGTGGACGTCGGCCGGCGTGACGGCGGCGATCGATCTGGCGCTGGCGTTGGTCGAGGAGGATGCCGGACGCGCGCTGTCGCTCGCCGTGGCGCGCCATCTCGTGATGTTCCTCAAGCGGCCTGGCGGCCAGGCACAGTTCAGCACTGTTCTTTCGCTGCAAGGCGCGGAGGACCGTTTCGGCGCCTTGCACGCCTGGATAGGCGGGCGCTTGAATGGCGACCTGTCGCTACCATCGCTCGCCCGCAATGCCGGCATGAGCGAGCGCAGTTTCAGCCGGCACTACGCGCAGGCAACCGGGATCACGCCAGCGCGCGCGGTCGAGCGGTTGCGGGTCGAGGCCGCGCGGCGGCTTCTCTCCGATACGCGTCTGCCGGTGAAGCGCATCGCCGAGCGGTGTGGATTTGGATCAGAAGAAACACTGCGCCGCAGCTTTGGCCGATTATTGGCGGCGACGCCGCAGGATTACCGGTCGCGGTTCAGCGCCTAAAGCGTGTCGTGGAACATGAGCCGATAGCGGACGAAATCATCCGCCTTGACGAATTCGTCATAGAGCCGGCGCGCTGGATTAGTTCCGTGCGTATGCCAATAAAGCCGCGACCAACCCTTTACTTTGGCGCGCTCCACCAGATTCGCGATCAACATGCGTCCGACGCCATGGCCGCGGAATTGCGGCGCAACGAACAGATCCTCGAGATAACAGATCGGTGCAATGACCCACGTGCCTTCGTGAAGAACGCAAATGCTAAATCCGGCGACACAATCGTTGACAACGGCAAGGCGGCCGAAGACCGGCGCGGCCGAATCGAGCATGCGCTGCCAGGTTCGCGCCGTGACGGCCTCTGGCACGGAAGTTTGGTAAAATGCATTGTAGCCCGACCACAGCTCCCGCCATGCCGCCTCGTCGGCGGGGAGCGGGTCGCGTATGAATGTGGTCTGGTCAGGCATCGGATTCAAAAGCTTACAGGATTTGCGGGCTGGTCATGAATTGTTTTCGGCTGCTTCTGATCCTCGTGCCTGTTTTTGCCGTGCTGACGCCGGGCACAGCAGCGGCGGGCTTCGACTGCACCGGGAAGAACGCCGACCAGTTCACGACAATCTGCCATGATGCCGAAATCATGCGGCTCGATCGGGCGGTCGATGCCAGTCTCACGCGAGCGCAGCGTGCCGTCGATCCGGTGACTGCCATGCTGCTGCGTCGCGATCAGAGCTGGGTCATGGAGATTGTTGGCGGCGCCTATGCGCAGTTCAATGGCGCCGACGATCCGCGGCGGCAGGGTATCATCGCGTTGCTGCAGCAGCGTCTGGCTATGCTCGACCATATGGCCAGCCGCGCCGACGGGATTGCCGGCGAGTGGCGTAATGCGCTGGGCACTGCGACGGTCGCGGCGCGCCCAAACGGAGTGTTCCACGTCGACGGTCGCACAAAAGCTCTCTATTGGGACGGCGATCAGCCGGCATGTGCGCTCGCGGCGGATATCAAGCTAGGCGATGACGGCTGGCTGTCCGGCCCGGCTGCGGTCATCTCCGACGGCAAGGAGTCGACCGCGATCGCGTCGGATTCGCCGTTCACGTTGCGTGCACGGCTGCAAGCCAACACGCTGCGCGTCGTGATCGCGCACAATAACGAAAATTTTTCCTGCCAACCGGTGGAAAGTTTCACCGCGTCCTATTTTCCGATGGTCGGTGCATCCACGGCGGCCGTATCAAACACGCCGCCGCCGATGACCGCGCCTTCATTTACTTGCGCTACGGCGAAGAATTCCGACGAGCAGGAAATCTGCGCCGATCCCGAGCTGGCGGAGAAGGATGTCGCCATCGCTGCGGCTTATAACGATGCGCTGCACCGTCTCGATCCAAAGAGCGCCGAATATCTGCGCGATGATGAGCGCGCCTGGGTCGCCGGCAACAAAGACGCCTACGATTCCCAGATCCATGCAGCTTGGGACAAGCAAAGTTATTTCATGCACCACACCGACAATGCGCGCCATGAGCTCTATCTCCGCCTCAAGGAGCGGCTGGCGATGCTGAAGAACCTCGATGAGAAGCGCGAAGGCGAGGCGGGGCTGTGGGTCGGCTATAACGCCATGCTTGCGATCGCACCGGATAAGGACAAGCCGGGTATGCTGCAAGCCGCCGGACACAAATGGGAAACCGGCAACTGGAAAAGCCGCTGCGACTTCGCCGCCGACGGCAAGATGGCCGGCGGGCATTTCAAGACCAACGATGAGTTTCCCAAACTGGCGCTGGATGCCGTGACCTTGACGCTCGGCGACGAGAAGACCCAGCCAGGCTACTGCGAGCGGATGAAGAGCCCGAAGGCGCGGCTGTTTCCCGTCAAGGCTGGCGCCGATGTCGGCTTCAACGACGACCGCATCCGTTAGCGCATGATCTACTTCAAAGCCGCGATGAAACGCTCCTTGATGGCGTGACCGTCACGCAGCGGCAAGACGCGCGGCGTGTCTTCGGATTTGATGCGGGCATTGACCAGAAGCGGGCCTTCGCCGGAATGAAGAAGCGCGCGCACTTCGCCGGCCTCTTCGATGCGCGAGACTTGCCGGGCCTGCTTGAACCGGCAGGCCAAGGCCATGGCGACCGGATCGATGCCGGAATGCGTGGCGCTCGCCTGCATGCCGGTCTCGCCATAATGCGCGTTGTCGAGGATGACCATGGCGAGGTTTTTCGGCTGTTTGACGCCGATCGTGGCGAGACTACCGAGCCCCATGAGGAAATCGCCGTCGCCGGTGATCACGGCAACGCGGCGGTCGGGCCGCGCCAGCGCCAGCCCTAGCCCGATCATGGCGGTGCCGCCCATCGCGCCCCACAAATAGAAATTGAGCGGATGGTCGTCGGCCGCCGCCGCATCGTAGGTCGCCGAGCCGAGCCCGGTGACGACCAGCAGATCGCCGCGATCGGCGAGAAGCACACGCACGAATTCGCGGCGGTCAAGCATCATCGTGTCCATTGCTTGCGGCCGATCAGTCGCTGCGACAACAGGATCCCGACCTGGAGATTGCCGTCGAACGCCATGTCGCAGCCGGCGCCGACGATGTCGTCGACGTCGCTGGCATTGTCGATCCGATAAGTGAGGAAGCCCGAAAGCTTGAGCACATCCTCGGTGATCGAGCCCATCGGCACTTGCCACGGATTGAATTCACCGAACTCGCCGCGCATCGTCACCAGCACGACGCAGCCAAAGCCGCAATTGCGCAGCAGTGAAAACATGTTGATGCAATTGCCGACGCCGCTCGATTGCATCAATAGCGCCGCGCGCTGTCCGCCGAGCGCCGCGCCGGCGACGAGCCCGACACCTTCCTCTTCGGTCGTCAGCACCACATCGGCGATGTTCGGATCGTCCTGGCACAATTTGATGAGCCGGCTGTGTCCGGCATCGGGCACATAGCCGACTTGGCGGATGCTGACGCGCCGGAACTGCGCGTAGATCGCGTCCGGCCAAGACAGCTCGCTACGAGAGACTTCGCTATGTGTCGGGCTATGCAAGGAAGGCCCCGGCTTTATTGCGGCGCGACAGCACGCTTTCGAAAATATCGTACGCTATCGAGACGGATCACGATAGCGGGCCGGCCGATCACTCCGTGTGGGCAATGCCGGCATCCTCGACCACCTTGGCCCAGCGTGTGATTTCCGATTGCAAAAACTTTTGCAGTTCCGGTACCGAACCGGTCCCGACCGGAATCATGCCAAGCCCTTTCATGCGGGCGCGGATATCGTCCGAACTGACGATGGCGTTGATCTCGGAATTGAGCTTCGCCAAGATCGGTTCTGGCGTCTGCGCCGGCGCGATCACGCCCTGCCAGGCGGCGGCGTCGTAACCCGGCACACCGGCTTCGCCGAGCGGCGGCACGTCGGGAAGCGCGGCGACACGTTGCTTGGTCGTCACCGCGAGCGCGCGAACTTTCCCGGCATTGATCAGCGGCAGCGCGGTGCTCATGTCGCTGAACATCAGTTGAATATATCCGCCCATCAGATCGTTGAGCGCAGGCGCCGTGCCGCGATAGGGCACGTGCTGCATCTTGATGCCGGCCATATTCGTGAAGAGGGCTGCGGCAAGATGGTGGAAGGCGCCGATGCCGCCGGAGCCGTAACTCAAAGGTCTTTCTTTGGCGAGCTTGATGAGACCAGCGACGTCGTAAACCGGCAGTGCCGGATTGACGACGAGAACAAATGGCACTGTTGCAACCAGCGCTGTGAGTGCGAGATCCCTTGCCGGATCGTAAGGCAATGATTTGTACAGCGTCGCGTCGATCGCGAGCGATGACACCGCCATCATGATCGTGTAGCCGTCGGCGGGCGACTTGGCGACGAAGTTTGTGGCGATGACAGTGCCGGCGCCCGGCCGATTCTCGACGACAAAAGGCTGGCCGAATCGTTGTTGCAACCTTTCGGCAAGCAAACGGGCCAGGGTGTCGGTGCTGCCGGCCGGCGCGAACGGCACGATGAAGGTGACCTGCCGATCCGGATAGACTTCGGCATCAGTGGCGCTCTGCGCATGCGCAGCGCCGATTGCGAGAGCCGGCAGAGCGGTGGCGAGCAGCGCGCGACGCGACAAATTTATCGTCCGATTTGGCCCGGTCTTTTTTGGCCCGGTTTTGGCTGCCATTTCTGCGCTCTCCCATTGGCTTTTTCTTAATGGTCTTTGACGGTTAGCAGGTGGTTGTCTTGACCATAATCGGCCGGCCGCGGAATATCGAATCCCGAATCAGGTGAAACAGATGCGCCGCCCGACCATTGCCATCGCTCTCTTTGTCGCGGCGCTGCTACTCTCAAATGTGAAGCCGGGTTTCGCCTGCCAGGGCGACAAGGTGCTGCTCGCCGAGGACTTCGCAACCGCCGACGCGTCGTGGGGCGCGCAGAACGAAAATTTCTCCATCAAGGACGGCGCGGCCACAATCAAGCCCGACAGTCAGCGCGGCTACAAGGCGCTCGATAACGCCTTCCTGTTCGACGATGCCGATATTTGCGTGACGGTGACCGCGCTCGATATCGGCAAGCCCGAAGCCTCCGCCGGTGGGCTCGTGTTCTGGGCGCAGGATTACCGCAACGCCTATTTTCTTCTGCTGGCGACCAACGGCTATTACAAGATCGGCCGTTTGATGGATGGCGCCTGGGTCAATGCGCCGCTCGACTGGACGCAAACCGATGCCATCGTGCAGGGCGTCAACAAGCCCAATACGCTACGTCTGACCATCAAGGGCCAGTCGCTCGCGGTCGAGATCAACGGCAAGCCCGGAGCCACATTGCGCGCCCAGTTGCCCGGTGCCTCGAGCCTGATCGGCCTTTATGCCGAGTCCGCCGATAGGGTGGACACCTGGAAGTTCAACGACCTCAAAGTGACCGATGTGAAGTGACCGCCTGGTCGGCGTCATTGAGCATCCGGACGGTGCGGAAACCCGGCCAATTTCCATTTCTTGACAGGGCGTTACGGGATCGTCATAAGAACGCCCGGTTAGCATGCATTTGCTTTTGGCCCAGGCTGGGCATCTCGCCGCTAACTATCAGCAGAATCGACTGAAAGAAGCCGGTCCGGACCGCAAAGTCCGAGTATCGGAAATCCGAACACGAGGAAAAAAAGATGTTCGCGGTCTTCAAAACCGGTGGCAAGCAATACCGGGTTGCCACCGAGGATGTGCTCAAGGTCGACAAGATCAAGGGCGAACCCGGTGAAATCGTCGAGTTCGGCGAGGTGCTCGTCGTCGGCGGCGACAGCGTGAAGCTTGGTGCACCTATTGTTGCAGGCGCAACAGTTGCGGCCCAGGTGCTGGAACAGGGGCGCGGCGGCAAGATCATCGCGTTCAAGAAGCGCCGGCGTAAGAATTCGCGCCGTAAGATCGGCCATCGCCAGGAATTCACGCTTCTACGCATCACCGAAATTCTGACCGACGGTCAGAAGGCGAGCAAGGAAGCCAAGCCGCGGCCGAAGCGCGAATCGAAGCCGAAGCCCGCAGCGCAAGCGGGCGCCGCGGAAGCCGCTGAAGGCGATAGCCCGAAGGTTGCCGCAAAGGGCAAAACTGCGGCGGCCAAAGGCAAAAAGAAGTGATTTTGGAAAGTGATGCTTCTGTCACGAATCCTGTATAACCACTAGCTAGAGAGTTTCGGAGGCCAGCGATGGCACACAAAAAAGCAGGCGGATCTTCACGCAACGGTCGCGACTCGGCAGGCCAGCGTCTGGGGCTGAAGATTTTCGGCGGCGAAGCCGTGGTCGCGGGAAACATTATCGCGCGTCAGCGCGGCACAAAATGGCATCCGGGCCGCAATGTTGGCCTCGGCAAGGACCACACGTTGTTCGCGTTGATCGATGGCAAAGTTGAGTTCCGTACCAAAGCCAAGGGCCGCATTTTCGTATCGGTACTTCCGATGACCGAGGCTGCGGCACAGTAATACGGTGGATCATATGAGGTCTGCCGGTATCCAGTCGAACCGGCGGACCCAAATGGGCTCCGATTAAGGGGGAGACCGGGATGCCGGCTCCCCCTTTCGGTTTTTCTGCAGGAGCCCAGGCGATGACTTTATCGACTCAAAGCCTCCCGCAACGCGGGCTTGAGCGTTGCATTCCAATCCTCGAGACCGAGCGGCTCGTGCTGCGTGCGCCGCGTCTTGCCGACGTGAAAGCCATCGCACGTCTCGTCAACGACCGCCGCATCGCGGAGAATACCGCGCGTATTCCGCATCCTTACGGGGTGGCGGACGCCGAGCAATTTCTTGCCGCGGTCAATCGGCAAGACGGCGAAGCAACGTTCGCCATCGTGTTGAAAAGCGAAATCATCGGCATGTGCGGTATCGAGCCGCGCGAAGCTGCCGCCGAGCTCGGCTATTGGCTCGGCGTGCCGTATTGGAATCGCGGCTATGCCACCGAAGCTGTGCGCGCTGTGATCGACCACGCATTCGGCGATCTTGAACACGATGCCTTGCAGGCCGGTGCGCGCGTCAGCAATCCGGCGTCGCGCCGCGTTCTGGAAAAGTGCGGCTTTCAATGGACGGGTGTCGGCCTCTACCGCATCCGCGCCATCAAATCCTCAGCGCCGCTCGATCGCTTCCGCCTCGACCGCGGCCTGTGGGCTTCGCTGAAGGCCTGGGGGCGAGTCAAAGAGGTCGCGTAACCGCGACCTCGCCGCACCGCATGAGGTCACTGCCCCGCGTTCTGCGCGGCGGCAAAAAATGGCGCGAGCTTGTCGACGAGCGCTGGGCCGAAATGCGCTTGCGGATTCGATGGCGGATCGTGGTCCATCATTTCCCAGCCTTGGATCAGGACGCGCGCATGGCCGAAGGCTTGAGCGAAATCGGCGCCGGGATGCAGGCTTTGCCGGAAGAGCGCGTCGCCGAAATAAGTCCAGTCGCGCTCCGGCGCACAGCCGAATGAGGTATGCGTCGCGTCGGCGGCCGTCAGCACGATGGTGTTGTCATTGGCGAGCGGCGGCAGAAAGATCCCGGAGAAGCAGGCCGATACGATCACCACGCGGTTCTTGATGCCTTCGCCGTCGAGCGCGGCCGCGACCTGTTGCGGCGTCAGTTCGATGGTCTTGCCCGGCACTTGCAGGGCGAAGCCGGTCTGCTCGCCGTGCGAGGTCATGAAGAGGACGAGAACATCCTGGTCCTTGTTCATGACGCCGGCGATGGCGTGGACAGCGGCGGTGAAATTCTGCGGATCGGCGAACGGCGCGGTGCCGAGCGTTGCGCGATTGTTAATCAGCTTGACGGTGCGATCCTTGATCGGCAGCACGCTGGCGATGGCGTCCAATCCGCCGTCGAGCTCCTTGATGAACACGTCCTGCTCGGCCCAACCGGCGATGCCGAGCGCATAGACATTGGTTGCGTCTTTGCGCGGCGCGAGACGGGCGATCTCGGCTTTCAACAGTCCCGATTGCGCCTTTTCGATCTGCGCAACCTGCGGCGGTACCGGCTCGCCGTATTTCTCGCGGTAATAGGCGTGAGCAACTTCCCACCAATTGGCGTCGCGCGCATCGAAATCGGGGGGAACAAATACCGGCGCATGCGGCACGATCGCGTTGGCGGCGAAGAGCGCGACCCAGATCGCGGCCGCCGTGCCGAGCGCCCGCAGCCGGGATTGCTCTTCGAAGCTGCCGATGACGCAGGCCATGGCGCCGACCCACCAGCCGACAGCTATGATGAAAATCACCGCGCCGGTGATCGGGCTCGACCAGATCGGGCCCTCGGCCATATCCGGCGCGAGCAGCGGAAAGCCGAGCCTGATCGCCGACGTCACCAGATCGGCCACGACCGAAAGAATGAACATGGCCGAAAGCGCGGTGACGCGCGCGCCCGGACGCACGAACAACGCCGCGACGGCGAGTTCAAGCGCGATCCAGGCAACGACGGCGTTGAGACCGTAGGGATTGAACGCGTGCGACGGAAACGCCGCGGCGAGCTGCAGCAGGATGCGGACGGCGGCGGTCAGGATAGAGATGCCCAACAGAACTCGCAGGCCGATAAGCTGCGGTTCGGCCGTCGTCCGCCAGACCGCGGCCCTTGCCGCCAGCTTCAAAACACTCCGCACCCGGCCGGTTCTCCGTGCAAAATCAGGGCAAAATCGCCTGCCGCAATTTTGAATTTCCACACTATATCAGGCGGACGATGCCGGCCACCTTCTGCGATTGGCGATTGTGCCAAAGGCGGCAGCGCTTTACGTAGTTGAGCCATGAAGTTCCTCGACGAGGCCAAGGTCTATATCCGCTCCGGCGACGGCGGCAACGGCTGCATATCGTTCCGGCGCGAAAAATTCATCGAGTTCGGCGGTCCGAACGGCGGTGACGGCGGCAAGGGCGGCGACGTGATCGCGATCGCGGTCGACGGCCTCAATACGCTGATCGACTATCGCTATCAGCAGCATTTCAACGCCAAGAACGGCGGCGGCGGCATGGGCAAGGACCGCCACGGCGCCAATGGCCCGGACGCCGTACTGAAAATTCCGGTCGGCACGCAGATCTACGAGGAGAACGGCGAAACGCTGCTCGCCGATTTCACCGAAGTGGGCCAACGCATCGTTCTGGCGCGCGGCGGCAATGGCGGTTTCGGCAACGCGTATTTCAAAAGCTCGGTCAACCGTTCGCCTCGCCGCGCCAATCCGGGCCAGCCCGGCATCGAGCTTACAATCCGGCTCCGACTTAAGCTCATTGCCGATGCCGGACTTGTCGGCTTGCCCAATGCCGGCAAATCGACGTTCCTTGCCGCCGTCAGCGCGGCCAAGCCGAAGATCGCCGATTATCCTTTCACCACGCTGCATCCCCAGCTCGGCGTGGTCGACGTCGATGGCCGCGAATTCGTGCTGGCGGATCTTCCCGGATTGATCGAAGGCGCCCATGAAGGCGTCGGCCTCGGCGACCGCTTCCTCGGCCATGTCGAGCGCTGCCGCGTGCTGCTGCATCTGATCGATGGCACGGAGCCGGATGCCGGCGCGGCCTATGAGACGGTGCGCGCGGAGCTTTCGGCTTACGGGCACGAACTGACAAACAAGCCGGAGATCGTCGCGCTCAACAAAGCGGACGCGCTGAGCCCCGACGACGTCAAACAACAAGTGGCGCGGCTCAAGCGCGCGGCGAAAAAGACGCCGCTGGTGATTTCCGCGGTGAGCGGGGCGGGCGTCAACGAAGCGCTGCGCGCGCTGTTCAAGGTCATCGAGCAGGCGCGCAGGGGTGAAGCCGAGCCGAAAGTCGCCGACGCGGCCTGGCAGCCGTAATCGCGCGCGCCGGCATCGCATCGGGGGGACGTTCATGGCTACGTTTGTGCTCGTTCACGGCGCTTGGCATGGCGGCTGGTGCTGGCAGCGGGTTGCCGACCGGTTGCGCAACGGCGGCCATAGAGTATTTACGCCGACTTTGACCGGGCTTGGCGAGCGCTCGCATCTCCTGCAAACCGGCATCGATATCGGCACGCACATCACCGACGTGGTCAATGTGATGAAATGGGAACGGCTGAGCGATGTCGTGCTGTGCGGCCATTCCTACGGCGGCTTCGTCATTTCCGGTGTCGCTGAGCAAATGGCGTCGGCGATCCGCTCCATCGTATTCCTCGATGCGTTCCTGCCGAACGATGGCGACACGACGCAGAACCTCACCAGCGCCGCCGTGCAAGAGGCTATTCGCGCGGCGCTTGCGAGTGGCGCGCTCGGCATGCCGCCGCGGCCCGCGGAATTCTTCGGCGTCAATGCAGCGGACCGGGCCTGGGTGGACGGCCTCTGCACGCCGCAGCCGATCGGAACGTTCACCTATAAGATCGCGCTCACCGGCGCGCGCGAGAAAATTGCGCGCAAGACCTATATTCGCGCCGGGAATTACGCCAATCCCGGCTTCGACCGCGCCGTCGCAACGTTGAAAGCCGATCCGTCCTGGCGCTTTCATGAAGTGGCGAGCGGCCACGACGTGATGGTCGATGCGCCGGAGCGCCTCACCGAACTGCTGCTGGAAGCCGCGGCCTGAAGCGCTCGAATTGCAACGAGCCGTCACGCGCGATGCGCGGCAACAGATCGACTTCCCAGTCGAGATATTCCTGCATCATCGCTTTCGTATCGCCCGAGCGCTCATAGGGTTTGCGCCATTGATCGACCGCTTCGTCGGCCATTTTGGCCTTGGCCGAGAACGGCTGCCCCGCTGCGCGCCACGCCGCGTTACCGCCGGCGAGAGTGCGGACCGGCCTGTCGGTCAGAGCCTTTGCTTCGGTCACGGCTAGGCTTGCCAGCACACCGTCCTCGGATGTGAGAACGAATGTGCCGCTGTGCGGGATTTTCTTGAATGCACGATCGAGCCGTGTCCGGATCGCAAACCATGCGCCGGGAATATGCGCGTGCAGATAATCGCGGCTCGTTGAAAGATCGACGACGATTGCTGCCTCGCGCGCGAGCAGATCGCGCAAGCCGGCGCAATCGATAGTGGTGTCGCTCAACACTTCGGCTTCAAGCACCGGAGGCGTCGGCCAGCCGGTTTCCGTTCCCGTCTCGACCAGCATGAATACGTCGGCATAGCCCATCTGCCGCAGCCACGATCCGGTCATCGCCGCGCGCACTTCGGCTTCGTCGACAAGCACGATGCGCGCGCCGAACGTGCCGACATATTGGTCGGTCGCTTGCACAAGCTGACCGCCCGGCGCGGATATGGCGCCTGGCACATGGCCGGCTTCGTATTCGGCCGGATCGCGCACATCGAAGACGTAAAGCGTACGGCGGTCGTCTTTGCGCCAGGTCTCGAGCGTCGCGCGATCGATTCGCTTGACCCCGCAACTCTCCGCGACCCGTTGCGCCGCCTTCTGCGCCCAATCGAGCGTATCGCGCGAAACGGCCGGTGCGCGGCGGTTTTTCCCGCTGTCCGGGGTGAAGCCGGCGAGGCTCCAGCCCATGGTGCCGTTGCGCAGCGCCATGACTTTGTTCGGGAGGCCGGCATTGATCAGCGACTGGGCGCCGATAATGCTGCGGGTGCGGCCGGCGCAATTGACGACGACCGTTGTTCCCGGCGACGGCGCGATTTCGCGGGCCCGCAGCACAAGTTCTGCGCCCGGCACATTGGTCGACGTCGGGATCGAGACCCGCGAATATTCGTCGAACGGCCGGCTGTCGAGCACGACGAGGTCGGCGCGCTCGCGGATCAGCTTTTCAAGCTCCGGCGCGGTGATATTGGGCGTGCCGTCGCTATGCTCGACATATTCGCCGAACGCCTTGCTCGGCACGAACACGCCCGAGAACAATTCAAAGCCCGCGGCGCCCCAAGCCGCGACGCCGCCCGAGAGAATACTGACATCGGTATAGCTGTTGCGCGCCAGGATCGCCGCCGCGCACGCGGCGCGGCCGTCGGCATCGTCGCACAAGACGATGCGCGTCGCGCGGCGCGGCACCAAGACGCGGAATTTCAATTCGAAACGGCTCAATGGCACCGAGCGCGCCAGGAGCAAATGGCTTTGCGAGAAGATCAGCTCCTCGCGCAGGTCGACGAGCGCGAACTCGCCGCCGCCACCGATCATGTCGCGGAGATCGTGCGGGCTGACAAAATGGTTCACGTTCAAACCGCTTTCGGTCAGGTCGCCTGTTGCGGCGTCATTTGCTTCACTTCGCCGGTCTTCAGGTCGAACCGCACGCGGTCGATGCGGTCGAGATTCGTTCCCGTCACCCGCACGAAGCGTGCGAAGTCGGGATAATCGATCGAATGGATCTTGCCGTCTTGATAGATGCCGGCTTCGCCGGGCATCAGCCGATACTTCTTCACCGGCTTGAGCTTGGCGTGCGCGGGGTCGCTGCCGTCATCCTCGCGCTCCCATTCGGTCATCTCGGTGTAGTGGGTGGCCTGGCCGTAGATGGCCCATGACTTGCCGTGATCGTGTGGCTGCGAGACGCGAGCTTTGTCGTTGATATGGGCGAGGATCTGAAAACCGAGCTTGGGATCCTCATAGAGAACGTGCAGGCCGCGCGCGGCGTCCTCGCAATGCTTGCGGACGAAGTCCGGGTTCTGCAAGAGCCCCTCAAGATGCGTGCGCACTTCCTCACGGCCTTGCGGTCCGGGATCGCGGGCGAGGATGGAACGACAATCCGAGATGAACTGGTCGAGCTCATAAGCCATTGCGGTCACTCCCTGAAAATCGCTCCCCGGAGCGTCATTGGCGCATTTTCGCGCATCGTCACAGCCGGCGCCAGCCCTCTCGGCGAGCCGATTTGAAGCAGCAACAGGCCCTTTGGCTCAGCCGCCGTCACCGCTACATTGAGGGACATGTCTAGTCTCGATCGCATGTTCGGGTTGCCGCCGACCAACGAGCGGCCGCGCAACGTACGGCTGGATACGCTGGTCCGGCTACGCTGGCTCGCGGTGCTTGGCCAGTTCGCGGCCGTTCTGGTGGTGCATTTCGGCCTCGAATTCGAAGTGCCGATCTGGCCCTGCGTGGCCGTCATCATGCTTGCCGCGCTTTTGAACGTCGCGCTGCGGGTGAGCTTTCATCAGACCCAGTGGCTCGAGCCGGACCGCGCGGCGTGGCTGCTCGGCTTCGACGTCGCCGAGCTCACGGCGCTGCTTTATCTCACCGGCGGCTTGGAGAATCCGTTTTCCTTCTTGTTGCTCGGTCCGGTGCTGATCTCGGCGACGGCGCTCCCGCCGCGCATGACATTGTTGATCGGCACATTCGCGATGGTCTGCGCTACGGCGCTGGTATTCCTGCATTACAATCTGCCGTGGGACGCCGACGATCCGCTGGAACTGCCGGAAATCTATATGGTCGGCGTCTGGCTCTCGATCCTGCTCGCGATCGGCTATATCGGCGTTTACACGTGGCAGATCGCGGAAGAGGCGCGGCAATTGTCGGATGCGCTTGCGGCGACCGAGCTGGTTTTGGCACGCGAGCAGCATCTGTCTCAGCTCGACGGTCTTGCCGCCGCCGCAGCGCATGAACTCGGCACACCGCTCGCCACGATCACTGTCGTGATTCGTGAAATCGAGCGCGCGCTCGAAGCCAATTCGCCCTATGCCGATGACGTGAAGTTGCTGCGCGAACAGGCGCAGCGCTGCCGCGAAATCCTGGCCAAGATCACCGAACTGCCGACCGGCGAGCCGTTCGACCGCATGCAGGTTTCGGCGCTGATTGAGGAAGCGGTCGCGCCACACCGCAATTTCGGCGTCACCATCGGCGTCACCTACCCGCCGGATCGCGCCGACGAGCCGGTCGGGGCGCGCAATCCGGCGATCCGCTATGGCCTTGGAAATTTGATCGAGAACGCCGTCGATTTCGCCCACAGCCGGGTCGAGATCTTCGCGCAATGGTCCGAGGACGCAGTCAGTATTGTCATCAGCGACGATGGGCCCGGATTCGCGCCCGAGGTCGTCGATCGTATTGGCGCGCCTTATGTCACCCACAGGCGCCCCGGCTCGCGCGGCCCGGACGGTGATGACGATACTGTGTTCGGGCTGGGTTTAGGTTTTTTCATCGCTAAAACGCTTCTGGAACGCTCCGGCGCCAAGCTTTCGTTGACAAATCAGTTGCCACCGCTGCATGGCGCCACCGTTAGCGTTACCTGGAGCCGGGTCGACTTCGAGCGCCCGATTGCGATACCGCCCCTTGAGCCGGCCGAGCAAACTTCTTAAGTTTTGTACATCGGGCGACGACTTAGACGGAGATTAGCGTCGATGGAGCAGATGGTCATGAATACTGCTGCAGCCAGTGCGTCGCCCAGCCCGGTTCCAACCGAACGTACGCTTCTTATCGTCGAAGACGACAAGTCGTTTTTGCAGCGCTTGGCCCGCGCCATGGAAGGCCGGGGCTTTTTGGTGACGACGGCGGAATCGGTCGCCGACGGGTTGTTGCAAGTCGAGAAAGCCGCCCCCGCGTTTGCCGTGGTCGACATGCGGCTCGGCGACGGCAATGGGCTCGACGTGATTTCGGCGATGAAAAAGCGGCGACCGGAAGCGCGCGCCATCATTCTCACCGGCTACGGCAATATCGCCACGGCCGTGAACGCGGTGAAGCTCGGCGCGGTCGATTATCTGGCCAAGCCGGTCGATGCTGATGATGTGGTTGCGGCGTTGCTCGCAATCGACAATAAAAAGATCGAGCCGCCGGAGAATCCGATGTCGGCGGACCGCGTGCGCTGGGAGCACATCCAGCGTATCTACGAATTGTGCGGGCGCAATGTCTCGGAAACCGCGCGCCGCCTCAACATGCACCGCCGCACTTTGCAGCGCATTCTCGCCAAACGGGCGCCGAAATAGCGCAACGGCTTCGCGGATACGTCGCCGTTAACAGAAGACTAACTACGACCCAAAGCTAGCTGCGGCGCGGCGCGACGCCGGAATGATTCAAATTTTATCGTTCTGTTTAAATCAAATTTGCGCCGCGCCCGACTATGAAAGAGCAAGCATATTGGCGCATTGCGAAGGTCACATGCTCGGCTCGGAACGATCATTGCAAGCAAGTGGCGAGACCCCGATGCAAGTGAGCGGCGGCAGCCCGGCTGCTGCCCCGCAGGCGGCGGAGGATTCCGCTTTGCCGCGTCTTCTTGTCATCGATGACGATTATCTGCACCGCAAGATTATTTGCCGTGTCGCGGCCAAGGCTGGTTACGCGCCGGCGGGAGCCGGGACCTACGACGAGGCGACAAAGCTCGCACTCGAGACCGCGTTCGATTGCATCAGCCTCGATTTGTCGCTCGGCCAGCACGGCGGCATTGAAATACTTCAATACCTTCGCGGCATCGGCTGCAATGTGCCGATCGTTATCATCAGCGGCAGCGATCCGGCGACGGTGCACGAAGCCTTGCGGGCGGCCAAATCGCTCAATCTGGATATCCGCGAGACGGTCCTGAAGCCTGTCGATCTCGATATGCTGCGCTATAGCTTCGAGCGCATTCGTGCGCAGCCGCATACGTCTGTCGCTGCCGCGTGAGCATGATCCGGAAAAGTGGAAGCCGGTTTTCCGAAAAGATCATGCTCAATCAAAAATCACCCCAATCAGAACGTCTCGCCGGAATAGGGTCCTTGCGGATCGTTGAGCGCTTGTAGCCGTAAGGCTGCAGCATGAGCGAAACGCAGCATGATGGCTTTGCGCGTGGCCGCGGGCAGCCGGTGTTCGGGCGCCTCGCTCATGATCGAGGCCCCAAACGCATCGGCTACGATCAGCCCCGCATCGGGCGGAAAAATCTCGCACGGCACATCCACGACGGTGGCGAAGAATAGCCGGTCGCAATGCTGCCGGTAATCGATCCATTTCTGGTCGGCGCGAAAATCGGCCACCGACGATTTGATTTCGACGATGATGATTTCGCTGTCGTTGCCGAGCGCCACCAGGTCGGCGCGCCGGCCCGACGGCAACGGCAATTCGGCGACCACGCAATAACCGAGCGCATGCAGATAGCGCGCGGTACCGCGCGCAATGGCTAAAGCTGTCGGCGATTGCCGGCCATCGACCGGCACGGCAGCCGCCAATGAAGTGAGGCCCATCGTAAGGATCCCTGGCAAAGGCAGATTAGAGAGCGGACGACACGCGAGCTTACCCACGCCACAGACCCCAACACAGCGCCCCGATACAGCGGCAACCGGCCGTCATTCTGCCGCGGCTGCACGCTCCGGGAAAGCCCCCGTCAGACCCTCGCGCGAGGGTTTGATCACGCCGCGCTCGGTGATCAGGCCGGTGACGAGCCGCGCCGGCGTAACGTCAAAGCCGTAATTCGCAACCGGCGAGCCATCCGGCACGATGCGCACGGTTTCAATGCGGCCATCTTTGGTCCGCCCGGTCATGGTTGCGACTTCATCGGCGCTGCGTTCCTCGATCGGAATCTCGGCGACGCCGTCGGCCACTGTGAAATCGATCGTCGGCGAGGGCAGCGCGACGTAGAACGGTACATTATTGTCGTGCGCGGCGAGCGCTTTCAGATAAGTGCCGATCTTGTTGCAGACGTCGCCGTTCGCCGTGACGCGATCGGTGCCGACGATCACGATGTCGACGAGGCCGTGCTGCATCAGATGGCCGCCGGTATTGTCGGCGATCACGGTATGCGGCACGCCATGATGGCCGAGTTCCCAGGCGGTGAGCGAAGCGCCCTGATTGCGCGGCCGTGTCTCATCGGCGAAGACATGAATGGGAATGCCCTTGTCGAAAGCCGTATAGATCGGCGCAGTCGCGGTGCCGAAATCGACCGCGGCAAGCCAGCCGGCATTGCAATGAGTCAGCACGTTGACGCGCTCGCCAGGCTTTTTCCACCGCGCGATGGTTTCGATCAGCGGCAGACCGCTTTGCCCGATGGCCTTGTTGATCGCGACGTCTTCTTCGGCGATTTCGGCGGCGCGCTGATAGGCGGCCGCGGCCCGTTCGCCGCGCGGGCGGTTGCGCACCAGAGCCACCATCTCGTCGAGCGCCCATTTCAGATTGATCGCGGTCGGCCGCGTCGCCAGCAAAGTCGCATAGGCGCGCTCCAGCGCCTCGTCGGAGGCGTCCGCGCGCAACGCGAGGCACATGCCATAGGCCGCGGTCGCGCCGATCAGCGGTGCGCCGCGGATCACCATGGCGCGGATCGCGTGCGCCGTGTCCTCGAGCGTGGTCAGCCGCACGGTCACCAGGCGATGCGGCAGCGCGGTCTGATCGATCACCCCGACCGACCAGCCATCCGGCTCGAGCCAGATGGTGCGCATGGATTTACCGTCAACTTTCATATGCTTCACCTAGCAGATTTGGGCAGGCTGTCGATCCCTAACTCACTTGCTCATGCGGCAACATTGCCGCAATGTTGCACGACAAAATTCTCTGGAGACGCCGATGGCTGTCGACTACGAGGCCGAATACAACAATCGCGCCCGAGTGCCCGAGCACGCGGAGATTTTTGCGCGCTGGATCCGCGAAGGCGAAGACTATCGCGTCGAAACGCTCAAGACCGGCCGCGCCGAGCTTGGTCTGTCCTATGGCGACACGCCGCGGCAAACCGTCGATCTGTTTTTCTCGGCGGCGGGCGAGACGGCGCCGCTTGCGATCTTCGTCCACGGCGGCTGGTGGCGCTCGCTCGACGCCTCGATGTTCAGCCAGATGGCGCGCGGCCTCAATACAAATGGGGTGACCGTCGCCGTTGCCGGTTACGATCTGTGTCCCAATGTCGCCATTGCCGACATCATCGAGCAAATTCGCCGTGCCTGCATCTTCATGTGGCAGCGCTACAACCGGCCGATGCTGCTGGTCGGCCATTCCGCCGGCGGCCATCTCGCCGGCGCCATGGTGGCGACCGACTGGCCGGCGCTTTATCCGAAAGCGCCGGCGGATTTGGTCCCTGCAGGCTATGCAATATCCGGCGTGTTTGATCTCGCGCCGCTCGTCGGCATCAGCGTCAATCAAGATCTGAAACTCGACGCTACCGCAGCGCGCAACGTCTCGCCGCTCTATTGGCCGATCAGGCCGGGACGCGTCTTCGACGCGGTCTGCGGCGGGCTTGAATCCGACGAATTCAAACGGCAGAGCCACACGCTTGCCGAAACATGGAGACAGGCCGGCGCCACGACCCGCTCCGGGGAGATCGCGGGCACCAACCATTTCACCGTGATCGATGCGCTCGCCGATCCGCAGAGCGCGATGACAGCGCGCGTTACCGAGCTCGCACGAAATATCGGGGCTCGAGCATGATCCCGAAAGTGGATGCCGGTTTTCGGGAGAGATCATGCTCCAACAAAAAATGCTACGCCGTTAAGGCGTAGCCGCCGGGCCGATTTTGTTCGGCACCAGCAGCACGCAAGCCGAAGCGACAAAGATCAGGGCGAAGCCGATCATGTCGGGCGTCGTCGGCACTTCGCCGAGGATCAAATACGACTGCACGATCCCGACCACCGGAACGGCAAGCACGCCGAGCGATGCGGTCACCGCGGGCAAGCGCTTCATCGCCGGGAACCACAGCGCATAAGCAACGCCGTTGCCGACCACGCCGGTCCAGACTGTGGCGAAGGCTCCGCCGGTCTGCAGGCCGTGAAGCACGAGGCGGCCGTCGACGATATACATGCATGCCGTCAGCGAGACGAAAGCGATGGTCATCTGCCAGCTCGCCAGCGCCAGCGGATCGAGATCGATATGCGCCCATTTCACATAGACCGTGCCCGCGGCCCAGCTCACGCCGACGCCCAAGGCCAAGATGATGCCGAGCGGCACGCCGCTTCCGGCCAGCGGATAGATCAGGATCGAAAGCCCGACGATACACAGGAGGAGCGCGGTCCATTGGATGCGGCTCGGGCGTTCACCGAGAAACGGCCACGCCAAAAGCACCGCCCAGATCGGCATCGTATAGGCAACGATCGTTACCCGCGATGTCGACGCGGCAAGCTGGGCGAAAGCACTGAACAGGCTGAAGCCGGTGATGTTCAGCGACGCCGCCACGACGACGTGGACGAAGGCTTTCGTCGAGGGTAGCCGCAAACTGCGCCGCATCACGACACAGAGCAGATAAAGCGTCAGCGCGCCGAGCGCTGCCGCCACTGCGCGCATGCTCAGCGGCGGGATTTCCTCGAGCGCCACTTTCATCAGCGGCCAGGTGGTGCCCCAGATGAAGCACAACGTGACCAGCATCAGCCGGGCCCCGGCGTCGCCGCGATGCGCGCCGTCAGAGGCGCCGCGCACGGGGTTGGGATTCTCGGCTGAGATGTTCACGGCAAGCGCTCCCGGCGCAGCACTTACGGCGCCTTCGGCCCGGCACCGAGGAACCACTCTACAATCTGTTCGCCGGTCCAGAACAGCACGTCATGCTTCTTGCGGATGGTCTCGAAAATGCGGCGGAAGTATTTGGCGCGATGCGGTGCGCCCATGATGTAGGGGTGCACCGCCATCGCCATGATACGCGCGGAATCGGCGGCATCGTCATAGATCTGGTCGAACTGATCGAGCGCGCGCTCGCAATATTCCGACGCCTTGTGGTGCTGGATCAGCATCATGGCGACGTCGTTGCATTCCTGCGTATAGGGCACGTTGAGGATCGACTTGCCGCGCGTCTTCAGCCAGACCGGCTGGTCGTCGAGCACCCAGTCGGCGACATAATCGTAGCCTTCCTCGGCCAGCACGTCGGGCGTTTCCCAGGTCTCGGTGAGGCCCGGGCCGAGCCAGCCGCGCGGCGGCTTGCCGGTCGCCTTGGTAATGACCTCACGCACCTTGCGGATATCGGCGCGCTCGTTCGGCACCTTCTGCAAATTGCGCTGGGTAAAGCCGTGGCCGATGAATTCCCAATTGCGCTCGATCGCGGCCTGCACGATCTGCGGATAGGCGGCGAGCGCCGAGCCGTTGATGGCGATGGTGCCCGGAATGGCGAACTCGTCGAAAATCTTGATGAAGCGCCAGAAGCCGACGCGATTGCCGTATTCGTGCCAAGCCCAGTTCGGCACGTCCGGCATCGGCGAGCCGCCGGCCGGCGGGGTGAGCACCGTGCGCGGCATGGTCTGCAACGGATCCCATTCCTCGACATTGACGATCACCCAGATCGCCATGCGCGCGCCGTTGGGCAATTTCAACGGCGGCCGCTGGGTGATCGGCGAATAGGTCAGCCGGTCGGTCGGCAGCATCGGCTTCTTGGCTTTGCGCGCCGTTGGCTTCTTCGTCACGGACTTTGCCATTGCGGAATTTTCCCTCGTTTCAACGCAGCATCGGATCAGGCGGAGGCGACTGTCTCGCCTGCGGGACGATATTTCGTCACGATGGTGCCCAGCACCGTCAATGCCACAGCACACAAGCAGAGTGGCACGAACGCGGTCCACGGTTGTCCGGTCGCGTCCCACAGCGCGCCGCAGATTGTCGGAATGATGATCGCGCACGCATAGGCGATTGTGAGCATGCCGGCCGCGGTGCGCGCGACGTCGGCGGGTTTGGCGAGGATCGGCACCAAAGTCATGATCGGGGTAAATGTCATCGCCGTCGCGAAACCGATGAAAATCGCCGCAACGATGATCGCAAGGCTCGTCGGCGCCACGATGATGGCCAGCATCGCCACCAGCAGTAACGGACCGAAGATCAAGAACGGCCAAGCGCGCCGCTGCAGGCGGCCCGACATTGCGAACAGCAGCACAAGCGCCACCAGCTGCGATCCGTTGAGCCAGGCCAGAGTTGGGCCCAGGAGATCGGCTCTGCCTTTGCCGGCCACATAGTCGCCGAGAAAGGCGTTGATCGCGAAATAGGGACTGTTGTTGCTGCCGAAGGCGAGGCCGAGCAGCCAGACCAGCGGATCTCTGAAATCGGGCCACCACAAA
Source organism: Xanthobacteraceae bacterium (assembly GCA_035483735.1). Classification (GTDB taxonomy): domain Bacteria; phylum Pseudomonadota; class Alphaproteobacteria; order Rhizobiales; family Xanthobacteraceae; genus BOG-931. Next base: position 71,519 of record DATHPQ010000030.1, read on the forward strand.
GTTGTTGTGGTCTTCGCGGCGTTAGCGCCGGAGCGCTGTGGGCGCAGCAGTAAAAACAGCGGCACGATCAAGAGCGCCGGCACCGCCCAGACGATGAGATTGAGCCGCCACGAGCCGCCAACGAGCGACAGGATCGTGGAAATCGTGAGCAGCGGCGGGAAGGTCGCGCCCATCATCATGCCGCTGGTATAGACGATGGTGGCGAGCGCGATGCGGTGCGGCGTCCATTCGCGCACCAGGACCGGCAGGCTCGGCTGCATGATGGCGACGCCGAAGCCGGTCGCCAGCGCTGCGGCATAGAGCGTCCATACGCCGATAGCGCCGGCGCGCGCCGCGCCGGCGAGCGCGGCGATCAGCATGCCGGCGACGACCGCCCGGATCGGCCCGATCCGCGCGATCAACAGCGATCCCGGGATTGCGGCGAGCGCGAACAGCAACAGCGGCAGTCCGACGAGAAGCCCGACCTGGGTCTCCGTCATGTGCAATTCGCTGTGCACCAGCGGAATCACCGGCGGCATCGCGAGGATCGTCATGCGCATGGCGACACCGCAGAGCCACAGCGCGCTCATCGTTTTGATGATGCGGCCGGTCGAGACTTCGGCGGGGTTTCCGGCAACGAGCATGAAGGCGGACTTCGTGTTGGCGGCGGACGGTGCATCAGTGCAGCCATCGCCGCAAGCAAAGCGCCGGCGATGCAGGGTGCGCAAATTTGCGCGGGCTTGATGGGGAAGCTTCGGCAACAGGCTTGGCAAGTGACCGGAACGAAGATAGAACGCAGCGAGTTGCGGCAGACCAGAACCCGCGGATCAAGCCACCGGATCGCGCAATGTCCGACCTCGCGGCGGCACAGGACATTCTTCGTAAAACCTTCGGTTTCTCGGCATTTCGGCCCGGTCAGGCCGAAATCGTCGGGGCCGTTCTCGATGGCCGTGATGTTCTTGCAGTGATGCCGACGGGCAGCGGCAAGTCGCTGTGCTACCAGCTTCCGGCTTTGGCGCGCGGCAGCCTCAGCGTCGTGGTGTCGCCGCTGATCGCGCTGATGCGCAATCAAGTCGCGCAATTGCGCGGCTATGGCGTCGCCGCGGCGGCGCTGAATTCAGCCAATGATGCGTTCGAAAATCGCGCGGTGCTCGAAGATCTCGCGCGCGGCGAACTGCGGCTCCTTTATGTCGCGCCGGAACGCCTGCTCAAGCCCGAAACGCTCAATCTGCTCAAGCGCGCCAAGGTCACGATGCTTGCGGTCGACGAGGCGCATTGCATTTCGCAGTGGGGCCACGACTTCCGTCCCGAATATGCAGCGCTCGGTACGGTGCAAGCAGCGCTCGGCCAAAATGGTTCAGGCAATCTGCAGACCGTAGCCTTCACCGCGACGGCGGACGCCGCGACGCGCGCCGACATCGTGCAAAAGTTGTTCAGCAAGCCGCCGGCGGTGTTCGTGCACGGCTTCGACCGGCCCAATCTGCGATTGGCGATGCAAGCCAAGGCCTCCGGCCGCAAGCAGATTCTAGACTTTGTCAAAAGCCGCCAAGGCCAAAGCGGCATCGTCTATTGCGCATCGCGGCGCAAGACAGAGGAGATTGCCGATTACCTGCGCGAACAAGGCGTGACCGCGCTGTCCTATCACGCCGGCATGGAGCCTGCCGCGCGTTCGCGCCATCAGGACACGTTCTTGCAGGACGACGGCGTCGTCATGGTCGCCACCGTCGCCTTCGGCATGGGGATCGACAAGCCGGATGTGCGTTTCATTCTGCATGCCGACATGCCGGCCAATATCGAAAGCTATTATCAGGAGATCGGCCGCGCCGGCCGCGACGGGCTCCTCGCAGACACGCTCACGCTCTATGGGCTGGGCGACATCCGGCTGCGCCGCTTGCAGATCGATGACAGCGACGCGTCCGACGAGCAGAAGCGTATCGAGCGTCAGCGGCTGAGTGCACTGGTGTCGCTGTGCGAATCGCCACGCTGCCGGCGGCAGACCTTGCTCGCTTATTTTGGCGAGAGCGTGCAGCCCTGCGGGCATTGCGATGTTTGTTGCGACGGCGCCGAACTGATCGACGGCACCATCGCCGCGCAGAAGGCGATGTCGGCAATCCTGCGCACCGGTTCGCGCTTCGGCACCGAACATCTGACCAGGATTCTGGTCGGCGAGCCCAGCGATGCGATCGCAAAATTCGGTCACGACAAGCTGCCGACCTTCGGCGTCGGCAAGGAATATGGCGTGCAGGAATGGCGCGCGATCTTCCGCCAGCTCAATGGCGCGGGCGTCATCACGCTCGACGTCACCGGTTTCGGCAGCTGGTCGGTGAGCGAGGCCGGGCGCCGTGTGCTCAAAGGCGAAGACAAGATCACCTTGCGCAAGGACACGCTCAAATCGAGCCGCAAGACGACGCGTGCCAGAGCCAATGCCGTGGCGTTTGCGGAAGGAGCCGTGGGCGATCGGGAATTGTTCGAAGCATTGCGCAAGCGGCGCTCGGAGCTCGCCAAGGAGCAGCGCGTCGCCGCCTATGTCGTCTTTGCCGACAAGACCTTGATCGACATGGTCCGGCTCAGGCCGCGCAATGCGAGTGAGATGAGCCTGGTGCACGGCGTCGGCGACGCCAAGCTTCGCCAGTATGGCGAGCTCTTTCTCGACACTATCCGTCAGCACGCCGCGGCCGGTCCCTGATTGCAGGATTTCCGGCGTTGCATCGGCCGATTTTCCGCATGCCCCGTTGTTGCGCCGCTATTGCCACTATGTTAGCAACGCGGCGATTTCGTTTGAGGAGCGGTACAGGGACTGCGCCGGACGAAATCCAAGTTCCTGCTGAAACCAAGTCCAGCTTCAATTTCAAGGACTTGTTGCCGGCCATCCGGGTCGGTTGCGGGGCTTGCGGAAATGCTCCACAAGAACGCCGAACCGGCAGCGAACGAGCAGAATTTTGGCCACCGAAGAACCCATCATATCCGGCATGGCGGCCCGCTACGCCACCGCGCTGTTCGACCTCGCCAAGGAGGCGAACGCGATCGACTCGGTGCAGGCCGATCTCGCACGCTTCGACGCGCTGATCGCCGGGAGCGCCGATCTGTTGCGGCTGGTGCGCAGCCCCGCTTTCACCACCGACGAACAGCTGCAGGCACTGACGGCCGTGCTCGACCGCGCCGGCATCGGCGGGCTTGCCGGAAATTTTCTCAAGCTCGTGACGTCCAATCGCCGCCTGTTCGCGGTGCGCGACATGATCAGGGCCTTCGGCGAACTCGTCGCCCAGCACATGGGCGAAGCCACCGCGCAAATCACGGTCGCCGAACCGCTCAAGGACGAACACGCACAAGCGCTCCGCGCTGCGCTTAAGTCGGTGAGCGGCAAGAACGTCGCTCTCGATATCAACGTCGATCCCGCCATCATCGGCGGACTCATAGTCAAGCTCGGTAGCCGCATGGTCGACACCTCGCTGCGCACCAAGCTCAACGCGATCAAGCACGCGATGAAAGAGGCTCGCTAATGGACATCCGCGCCGCTGAAATTTCCGCAATCCTAAAAGACCAGATCAAGAATTTCGGTCAGGAAGCCGAGGTTTCCGAAGTCGGCCAGGTGCTGTCGGTCGGCGACGGCATCGCGCGCGTCTACGGCCTCGACAATGTGCAATCCGGCGAGATGGTCGAGTTTGAGAGCGGCGTCAAAGGCATGGCGCTCAATCTCGAAAGCGACAATGTCGGCATCGTGATCTTCGGATCCGACCGCGAGATCGCTGAAGGCCAGACCGTCAAGCGCACCCGCGCCATCGTCGAAGTACCGATCGGCAAGGGCCTGCTCGGCCGCGTCGTCGATGCGCTCGGCGAGCCGATCGACGGTAAGGGCCCGATCAAGTTCGATCACAAGGCGCGCGTCGACGTCAAGGCGCCGGGCATCATTCCCCGCAAGTCGGTGAATGAGCCGATGGCGACCGGACTCAAGGCGATCGACGCGCTGATCCCGATCGGCCGCGGCCAGCGCGAATTGATCATCGGCGACCGCCAGACCGGTAAGACCGCGATCGCGCTCGACACGATTCTTAATCAGAAGGCGATCAACCAATCAAACGACGAGAAGATCAAGCTCTACTGCGTCTATGTCGCGGTCGGGCAGAAGCGCTCGACCGTCGCGCAATTCGTCAAGGTGCTAGAGGAGCAGGGCGCGCTCGATTATTCGATCGTGGTCGCCGCCACCGCCTCCGATCCGGCGCCGATGCAGTTTCTGGCGCCGTTTTCCGGCTGCGCCATGGGCGAATATTTCCGCGACAACGGCATGCACGCCGTCATCATCTATGACGATTTGTCGAAACAGGCCGTCGCCTATCGGCAGATGTCGCTGTTGCTGCGCCGGCCGCCGGGCCGCGAAGCCTATCCGGGCGACGTGTTCTATCTACATTCGCGGCTGCTCGAACGCGCCGCCAAGATGAACGATGACCACAAAGGCGGCTCACTCACCGCGTTGCCGGTCATCGAAACCCAAGCCAACGACGTGTCAGCCTACATTCCGACCAACGTCATCTCCATCACCGACGGCCAGATCTTTCTCGAGACCGATCTGTTCTACCAAGGCATCCGTCCGGCGGTGAATGTCGGCCTCTCGGTGTCGCGCGTCGGCTCGGCGGCGCAGACCAAGGCGATGAAGAAAGTCGCCGGCCGTATCAAGGGCGAGCTCGCGCAATACCGCGAAATGGCGGCCTTCGCGCAGTTCGGCTCCGACCTCGACGCCACCACGCAGCGGCTTCTCGCCCGCGGCTCGCGCCTCACCGAGCTTCTGAAGCAGCCGCAATTCTCGCCGTTGAAGATGGAAGAGCAGGTCTGCGTGATCTATGCCGGCGTCAACGGTTATCTCGATCCGCTGCCGGTCAATCGCGTGCGCGCCTTCGAGGACGGCTTGCTCGGCGTGCTGCACAGCCAGCATAGCGGTATCCTCAACTCCATCCGCGATTCGCGCGATCTCGACGATACGACCGCGGGCAAGCTCAAGGCCGCGGTCGAAAGCTTCGCCAAAACCTTCGCGTAATGACATTCACTGAACGACTTTCGCGTGAGCGCATCGCAATAGATCGAGTCTCGGATGCCGTCGCTTAAAGACCTGCGCAATCGCATCGCCGCCACCAAGGCGACGCAGAAGATCACCAAGGCCATGCAGATGGTCGCGGCGTCGAAACTGCGCCGCGCGCAGGCGGCGGCCGAAGCGGCGCGGCCTTATGCGTCGCACATGGACAAGGTACTCGGCAATATCGCGGCCTCCGTCGCCGGCCTCGATACCGCGCCGCGGCTGCTGCGCGGCAGCGGCAGCGATCAGAAACATCTGCTTCTGGTCTGCACCGCCGAACGTGGTCTATGCGGCCCATTCAATACCGCGATCGTGCGGCTCGCCCGCGAGCGCGCGTTCGCGCTGACCGCCGAGGGCAAAGAGGTCAAATTCTTCTGCGTCGGCCGCAAGGGCTACGATCAGATCCGTCGTCAATTTCCGACCCAGATCGTCGAACTGGTCGATCTGCGTTCGGTGCGCGCGCTGCATTTCGACAATGCCGAACAGATCGCGCAAAAGATCATCGCGCTGTACGACAAGTTCGAGTTCGACGTCTGCACGCTGTTCTATTCGCGCTTCCGCTCGGTGATCGCGCAAATCCCGACCGCGCAGCAGATCATTCCGCCGGTCTTCGATGCCGGCACTGCGAATGCCTTGAACGGCGCGGTCTACGAGTTCGAGCCGGACGCCGAGGACATTCTCCAGGAACTGCTGCCGCGTAATCTTGCGGTTCAGATCTTGCGCGCGCTGCTCGAAAACTCCGCCTCGTTCTACGGCGCGCAAATGTCAGCGATGGACAATGCCACCCGCAATGCCGGCGACATGATCCGAAAGCAGACACTCACCTATAACCGCACGCGTCAGGCAATGATCACCAAGGAACTGATCGAGATCATTTCCGGCGCGGAAGCGCTGTAACGCTTTCTCGAAGAGGACAACAATGGCTCAGCAAGTCGGACACATCACTCAGGTCATTGGTGCCGTCGTCGACGTGCACTTTGAAGAAGGCCTGCCGCCGATCCTCAACGCGCTCGAAACCACCAATCAGGGCCATCGCCTGGTGCTCGAAGTCGCCCAGCAGCTCGGCGAGAATACCGTGCGCACCGTCGCCATGGATACCAGCGAAGGCCTGGTGCGCGGCCAGGAAGTGAGGGACACCGGCGCGCCGATCTCGGTGCCGGTCGGCGCCGGGTTGCTCGGCCGCATCATCAATGTCATCGGCGAACCGGTCGACGAAGCCGGCCCGGTGAAGGGCGAAGCGATGCGCGCCATCCATCAAGAGGCGCCGAAATATACCGATCAATCGACCGAGTCGGCGATTCTGGTCACCGGCATCAAGGTCGTCGATCTGCTCGCGCCTTACGCCAAGGGCGGCAAGATCGGCCTGTTCGGCGGCGCCGGCGTCGGCAAGACCGTGCTGATCATGGAATTGATCAACAATATCGCCAAGGCGCACGGCGGTTACTCGGTGTTTGCCGGCGTGGGCGAGCGCACCCGCGAGGGCAACGACCTCTATCACGAAATGATCGAGTCCAAGGTCAACAAGGATCCCAAGGAAGGCTCGGTCGAAGGCTCCAAATGCGCGCTGGTCTATGGCCAGATGAATGAACCGCCGGGCGCCCGCGCCCGCGTCGGCCTCACCGGGCTGACGGTCGCCGAATATTTCCGCGATCAGGGTCAGGACGTGTTGTTCTTCGTCGACAACATTTTCCGCTTTACCCAGGCCGGCTCGGAAGTGTCGGCGCTGCTCGGCCGTATTCCTTCGGCGGTGGGTTATCAGCCGACGCTGGCGACCGACATGGGCGCGCTGCAGGAGCGCATCACCACGACGCAGAAGGGCTCGGTCACCTCGGTGCAGGCGATTTACGTTCCGGCCGACGACTTGACCGACCCGGCCCCGGCGACGTCATTCGCGCATCTGGACGCCACCACGGTGCTGTCGCGCGACATCGCGGCCAAGGGCATCTATCCGGCCGTCGATCCGCTCGATTCCACTTCGCGCATGCTGTCGCCGCTGATCGTCGGCGAGGAGCATTATCAGGTTGCGCGCAACGTGCAGCAGGTGCTGCAACGTTATAAGGCGCTGCAGGACATCATCGCCATTCTCGGCATGGACGAACTCTCCGAAGAGGACAAGCTCACGGTGGCGCGCGCCCGCAAGATCGAGCGCTTCCTGTCGCAGCCGTTCCACGTCGCCGAAGTGTTCACCGGCTCGGCGGGCAAGCTCGTCGACCTGCAGGATACGATCAAAGGCTTCAAGGGCCTGGTCGAGGGCAAATACGACAACCTGCCGGAAGCCGCGTTCTACATGGTTGGCACCATCGAAGAAGCGGTCGAGAAGGGCAAGAAACTCGCCGCCGAGGCATAGTGCGAAACGAGGCATAGCGAACGATGGCCGCACTGCATTTCGAATTCGTCTCGCCGGAACGCGTCTTGTTCTCGGGCGAGGTCGATCAGGTGGATCTGCCCGGCGCCGAAGGCGACATGGGCATCCTGCCGCTGCATGCGCCGATCGTGACGGTGTTGCGGCCGGGCATCGTGACGGTATTCAACGGCGGCCGGCGCGACCCTTATGTCGTGGTCGGCGGCTTTGCCGAAATGAGCCCGGCCGGCCTGACCATTCTCGCCGACCAGGCCACCCCGCGCGATGAGTTCGACACGACCATGCTGGCGTCGGAGATCAAAGACGCCGAAGAAGACGTCACCGACGCCAAGGACGACGCACAGCGCGACAACCTCAAGCGGTATCTCGAACAGCTGAGATCGTTGCAGGCGGCGCTCGGCACGCAACGTCCGGAAGGCGCGCACTAACAGTCGCGTTGCCCATGAGCTTCGCGGATACAGTGAGCGCTGCTTTTCCGGATCGTGCTTTAGTTTTCAAATAAGATTCATAATCTGCATACCGGTGACCGGATACCTTGCGCCGGATAGCGGTTGCGCGGCCTGTCAGTTGCGCAAGCCCATGCCGGTCGGGCATGTTATAGCTCTTATTCGATTTTATTCGCCGGAGCATGATTCGGAAAAGTGGATACCGGTTTTCGGACGGGATTATGCTCAGATCGAAAAATCTGATCGGCAGGCGGCCATGAAACGAAAGATCGCGGCCATTTTCGCGGCCGATATTGCAGGCTACAGCAAGCTTGTCGCCGAGGACGAGGAAGAGACGCTGCGGCGGCTCGCGTCCTATCGCGCGGTGATGGACGATTTCATCGCCCGCGCCGGCGGCCGCATCTTCAACACTGCCGGCGACGCGGTGCTCGCGGAATTTTCAAGCGCGGTGGAAGCGGTGCGCTGCGCCATCGACATCCAGGAAAGCCTGCGCACCCGCAACATGGCCTATCCGGCAAGCCGCCAGATGTGTTTTCGCATCGGCATTACCGTCGGCGACGTGGTCGAGCGCGACGGCGACCTGTTGGGCGACGGCGTCAATATCGCAGCGCGCCTTGAAGGCATCGCGCCGGTCGGCGGCATCTGCATTTCGCGCACCGTGCACGAACAGGTGGCGAATAAATTGTCGGTGCAGTTCGCCGATATCGGCGAGCAGCAGGTCAAGAACATTCCGACTCCCGTTCACGCTTATCACATTTCGATGCGGCCTGACGACGCGCAAGCCGAGGCCCGCGCCAAGATGCCGGCCCAGCCGCCGCCACGATCGAACTCGCTTGCCGTTCCGCTCGCCATTGCCGGCGCCTGCGTCGCGCTCCTGGTTGTCGCCGGTCTCGCCTATAAATTCGTTCTGCACCCGAGCGCGCCACAGGCGACGACTCAGGCGGCGATGACGCCGCAGGCGCCGCCGCCCGCAGCGAATGCGGTCGCGAACGCCTCGGTACCGGTCGCACCGGCGCCGCGGGCGCCCGAAACGCTGGTGCCGGATGCGATTCCCTTCCTCACTGATCGGGCCCGCGCCACCGTGCGCGACGAATATATGTCGGCACCCGATCACAAGGCGTTGGCGATCTCGACCGGTCCGTTCGGAATGAGCAGCGGGCAGGCCGACGATGAAACCGCCAAGACGGCGGCGCTCGATATCTGCCAGAATCGCTCCGACGCTCTGCCCGGACAGCGCAAATGCGAGATCTACGCTGTCGGCGATAGCGTCGTCTACGCGCGGGGCCACCCGCCCATGCCGCCGACACCCTGGCTGACGCAAGATACCGCGATCGAGAGCCCGCTGATCACGGCCAACTTGCCGATGGTGCGCGATGCCGGCAAGACCGCCATCGAGCATAACTACCTGTCGGCAAAATCGCCGAAGGCGCTCGTCCTGGGGCCGCTCGGCGGCTTTTTCTTTTACGTCAACCAGGAATCGACTGGCGTGGCGGCCCGTCGTGCGCTCGAGGCATGCGGCAACAACGCCGGTGTGCCTTGTCTGGTCGTGGCGGTCGACGGCAATTTCGTCGTGCCGGTGCCGACCCTCATGAAGGTGACCGGCTTCTTCCGGCCGGCGAGCGCCGACGCCATAGCGCCCAGCCTGCGCGAGTATGTCGCGCGGCGTCTCGGCAATGGCAGCGGGTGGACCGCGGTCGCGGTCGGCGCGACCGGCAGAGCCGGCGTAACGGAGCACGCCGCGAACGAGCAGGCCGCGATCGATACCGCTATGGCGGATTGTTCGAAACAGGACAGTTCCTGCCGCGTCATCGGCATCGGTCCGTTCGCGGTCGAGGCGAAGTGACGAAATCTATTCCGTGAGCGGCAGAAATTCGCGCACCACGCGGTCATAAACCGCGCGCTTGAACGGCACCACGAGACCGGGAACGTTTTTCAGCGGCTCCCAGCGCCATGTCGCGAATTCCGGCTCGTGCGCGCCCTCGGGATGTTCGACGTCGATCTCGCTCTCCGAACCCGTGAAACGCACGGCGAACCATTTTTGCTTCTGCCCGCGATATTTGCCCTTCCAGGCCTGGCCGACGATCTCGCGGGGAATGTCATAGGTGAGCCAGTCCGAAATCTCGGCAACGCGTTCAACGCTGCGGATATTGGTTTCTTCGCGCAGTTCGCGCCGCGCTGCGGGCCATGGCTCCTCGCCGGAATCGATGCCGCCCTGCGGCATCTGCCAGGAATGCATCAGGTCGATATGTTCCGGGCCGCCGATGCGCCGGCCGATGAAGGCGAGGCCGGCGCGATTAAGCACCATGACGCCGACGCAGGGCCGGTAGGGGAGGTCTTCGAAGCGCATGACCTAAAGGATCAGTGGTGGTGATCGGTCACGGCAAGATACACGGCTCGGGGCCTTTGACCACCGACGCCTGATGACGGAATTCCCGTTCCTCAGATCTGCTTTCCCTTCGCCGCAGCCGCACTCACCGGAATGAGAAGCAGGCCGCGGCTCTCGGCGCTCTTGGCCCAGGCAGCGATATGCTCGATCGCAACCGGCACCGCCGACGAAACCCCGACGGCGAAGTTCCGCTCCCGCGCCGCCATTTCCAGCCGGTCGAGCGCGCGGTCGATCTCCTTGGCGGTGGGTACGGCATCGAGCACCACGTCGGCGTGAACGAAGGGCAGGCTGCCGGCACCGGCAATGCGGCCGGCGGCGCTGCGCGGGTTGGCGCCGTCGTCGACATAGATCAGGCCACGCTTGGCGGTCTCGTGCAGGATCGGCGAGAACGCATCCTCGGACGCGGTAAAGCGGGCGCCCATCGTATTGGTCATGCCGACATAGCCTTGGATCTTGCCCATCACGGTGTAGAGCCGGTCGATATTTTGCTGCGGCGTGAGCGTGGTGAGCAGCGTCTGCGGACCAGGATCGTTGTCAGGATAATCGAACGGCTCCATCGGCACTTGCAGCAGGATTTCGTGGCCGCTCATCCGCGCGCGGGTGGCGAGCGCGGCGACGTCGCTGCCATAGGGCACGAAACCGAGCGTCACCGCTTCGGGAAGTTTTGCGATTGCGTCCGCGGTGGCGCTGGCGCTGACGCCGAGCCCGCCGATGATGAGCGCGATGCGTGGCGCGTCAGGCCTGCCGGGCAGCGGCTGAACCGGCCGGGCGAAAGCGTCGGCCGGTCGGGTACCGTCGGCGGCGATGCGGGGCACCGGGCCATGCGGCGTCATCTCGATGAATTTCGGGTCGACCGCAGGGATTTCCGCCGACACCGCGCGATTTGCCGGGCCTGGAACCACGACGTCATGGTGTTCGCCGGTCTTGCCGTCGATGATGGTGATCGTCGTGGTATTGCCCTGGGCGCCGGCGCTGCTTTGCCCCTGACCTTGGACTGGGGCCGCTGCATCGGGTCCCTGCGCCGTCTGCTGGGGCTGAGCCAGAGGCGACGGCGTGGAACCCGGCATGGTCGGCGGTTTTGCCGCGACGACATGCATATCGGCCGAAACAACGGCCACGGGCTCGCCGCCAAACGGATCGTCGGCGATGATGGCCCAGAGCACAAATATGGCCAGAAACAGAGCCAGCGCCCCGACGATGATAGGCGTGGCCGGAAGGTTGATTTTGCTGCGCTTTTTTAGCCGCCGGCTGAGCGGCGCGGTCAAATCATCCGCCGTCATCCGCCGATCCCGCGCCCAATATCAGCTGCGGCCTGTGTTGTTGTGGCCTGGCGAATCATCCGGAGCAGTCTAGCACGCCCGCCCAAACGCCTGGGCTCCGGCGGATGGACTGGCGCTCCGGCGCGAGAGCCAAGGCGCAGCAAAAAAGGGCGGCCTTTTGGGCCGCCCTTTGCCTGTCCGGTTTGCCGGGTGCCGTCAGTTCGGCACCGCCGCTTTCGGATTGGGCGGGAAGGCTGAGTTGTTCGCCTGACCGCGCAGCAGGTCGATCGACATCTTCAGCGCCTTGTCGTCCTTTTCGTCCGGCGGGACGTAGGACTGCGAGCCGGTCTCTTCGGAGCCCTCGGCCTTCAGATGGCCGCGCAGCGAAGCTTCGCCCTTGGAGTCGGTCTGCGACTTCAGCTCGTCAGGCACGCTCTGCATCACTTCGATGTCCGGAACGATGCCCTTGGCCTGGATCGAGCGGCCCGACGGCGTGAAGTAGCGCGCTGTGGTCAGCCGCAGCGCGCCATTGCCGGCGCCGAGCGGGATGATGGTCTGCACCGAGCCTTTGCCGAACGAGCGGGTGCCGACCAAAGTCGCGCGCTTATGGTCCTGCAGCGCGCCGGCGACGATCTCGGACGCCGACGCCGAACCGCCATTGATAAGCACGATCACCGGCTTACCCTTGGTCATATCGCCCGGACGCGCATTGAAGCGTTGGGTCTCTTCCGGGTTGCGGCCGCGCGTCGAGACGATCTCGCCCTTGTCGAGGAACGTGTCCGACACCGAGATAGCCTGATCGAGGAGGCCGCCCGGATTGTTGCGCAGATCAACGATGTAGCCTTTGATCTTGTCGGCGCCGAGCGAGTTGTTCAGATCGTTGATCGCCTGCTTCAAGCCGTCGGTGGTCTGCTCGTTGAATTGCGTGATGCGGATATAGCCGACATCCTCGCCTTCTGGATGCGAGCGCACCGACTTCACGCGAATGACATCGCGCATGATCGACACTTCGATCGGCTTGTCGGAGCCTTTGCGCATGATGGTGAGTTTGATCTTGGTGTTGACCGGCCCGCGCATCTTGTCGACGGCTTGATTGAGCGTCAGGCCTTGCACCTGATCGTCGTCGAGCTTGGTGATGATGTCGTTCGCCATGACGCCGGCTTTGGCGGCGGGCGTGTCGTCGATCGGCGCCACCACCTTCACCAGGCCGTCTTCCATGGTGACTTCGATGCCGAGACCGCCGAACTCTCCACGCGTCTGCACCTGCATGTCGCGGAAGCTCTTGGGGTCCATATAGCTCGAATGCGGATCGAGCCCGGCAAGCATGCCGTTGATGGCCGATTCAACGAGCTGGCTGTCATCGGGCTTCTCAACGTAGTCGGCGCGAACCCGCTCGAAAACGTCACCGAATAGATTGAGTTGCCGGTAGGTATCCGAAGCTGCCGCTCGCGCCGCCGAGCCGACCGACATCGAATAGGGCTGTGTTACCGCTAGCGTGGCCAAGGCGCCAGCCACAGCACCGAGGAAAACCAATGAAGTTTTGCGCATCATCCGCGAACCTTTTCGCCTTCGTTTGTTGCCCACCACGGGCTGGGATCGATGGGAGTGCCGTCCTTGCGGAACTCCACGTATAGAACCGGTTGCTTGGGCACTGTTGTGACGGTCGCGGAAGCTTGCGATGCATCACCCATCACCGCTACGGGCTCGCCCGTTAGCACGAACTGGCCGAGATCAACGGAAATCCGTTCCATCCCCGCTAACAACACATGATACCCGCCGCCGGCATTCAGGATCAAGAGTTGCCCGTAGCTGCGAAATGCCCCTGCATACACCACCCAACCATCACAAGGTGCAGTAATTTGGGCACCGGACCGGGAGGCGATAGAAAGTCCTTTTTGGGTTCCCCCGGAACCGTCGGAACCGCCAAATTCGCGGATTCGCATGCCGTTGACCGGCAAACGCATATGCCCGCGCATGTCGGGGAAAGCAACGGCGGGGGCAAGCCGGCCGGGATCGCCCAAAGCCGCCAGATTTGGCTTGGTCGCATCGTTCTCGATTGAGCGGGCTGAATCGCGTTTGGCGCGGATAGCAGGGTCGAGGTCCTGTTCGAGCTTGGCGATCAAGTCCTTGATCGTATCGACCTGATGCGCGAGGTCGGTGGCGTGCTGGCGCTCGGTGTCGAGCGCCTGCTCGGCGACGGCTTGCGTCTTTTGCCGCTGGTCGACGAGAAGCGACATGCGCAATTGCTCGCGGCCGAGCACTTCGACGTTATTGGTCAGCCGGTCGCGCTCGCCGAGGATCTGCTTGCGCACGGCCAACAGATCGGACAGGTCGCCGGCCAAGGCATCGGCCTGCGCGCGCATATCCGGAACTACCGCACCGAGCGTGATCGCGGTGCGCACCGCTTGCAGCGCGTCTTCAGGCCGCACCATCAGTGCCGGCGGCGGCTGGCGGCCGATGCGCTGAAGCGCCGCGAGGATTTCGATGATCGTGCCGCGGCGCTCGGCGAGCGATTTTTCGAACAGCCGTTGTTTCTCGTCGAGCGGCCCAAGACGCGCTTGCGTCGCATCGATATTGGCTTCGACGTCGCGGATTTTCGCCGCAGTGTCGATGAGTTGCTGGTTGAACTTTCTCCGGTCAGCGCTCAACGCGTCGATTTCGATTTTGAGCTTGGCTTGGCTTTCCGCGGAGCTGCGCTGTTTCGCCAGCGTCGCGTTCAGCTCTTGGTCGCGCTGCTTGAGCGCGTCGGGATTGTTGGCCGGTTGGGCGTGCGCCGGTGATGCCGGTACGGACTGGCTTTGCCCAGCAGCCACCGGCGCAGCCGGAAATTGGGCTGGCGCGGATTGCGCCAAGGCCGCCGCAATGGTTCCGATCTCTGCGCCGAGCGGCAGTGCAAATATCAGGACCGACCCGAGCACAAGCCGGGATTCGGTTCGGAGCGGCCGGCGGAGAATCATCGGTTTCAAGCTAGACAAGAGCCTCGGGAAGGCAAGAACAAGCGTACGATCAAAACACCTGGAAAAAGTCTCCGGCAAGAGCACTGCGGAATGGACGGGAATAAGACCGACCACGACCCCACCCTGGCCACAGCCCGCATTTGGCGGCAATCGGCGTCACGATTCGGTGAAGCCGCATTAAAACGCGGAAAGATTCAGGCCCGAAGCTTAACGGCCAGTGCTTAACGCCCGGTGGCTTAGGCCCGGTGATAGGGGTGCCCGGCGAGAATGGTGCCGGCGCGATAAAGTTGTTCCAGCACCATCACGCGCACGAGCTGATGCGGCCAGGTCGCCGCCCCGAAGGCGAGCTTGAGCTTGGCGCGTTCGCGCAGGCTTTGCGAAAGCCCATCGGCGCCGCCGATGATGAAACAAGCCGCTGGACGGTCTTCGCTGCGCCATTGCTGCAGCAAGGCCGCGAGCGCTGTGCTGTCGAGATTCTCGCCTCGCTCGTCGAGGATCGCGACTACCGCGCGTTCGGGAATGATATTGGCGATGGCGATCGATTCCTCGGTGCGCCGCCGCTCGACATCCTGAGCGCGACTTTCGCGGATTTCGACGATCTCGATTTCACGAAGCCCGAAGCTGCGCCCGATCGCTTCGGCGCGCTTGCGGTAGTTCGCGGCAAGCTCGCGTTCGGGGCCTTGCTTCAAGCGGCCGACCGCGGTGATCAGAATGCGCATAACGGAGCCACGCAAATATCGGCCAGACGAAAAAGACCGCGGGCGATAATGACAGTCAGACGACAGCAACAAAACAAGACAAAACAACCCCAAGGGCAAAACACCCCCGATAGCCGCGCCACCAATCGCGCGAGCGCCCGTATCTGACGAAATCAGATACTGAGCTCTAATTCAGCTCGCGCGCTGGGCCTGATTGCCTGACGCCCACATCTTCTCGAGATTATAGAAATCCCGAACTTCCGGACGGAAGACGTGAACGACGACGTCGCCCGCATCGATCAACACCCAATCGCAATGGGGCGTGCCTTCGACGCGCGCACGAACGCCAGCTTTGCGCAAATCCTCGACCACCCTGTCGGCCACCGATCCGACATGGCGCTGCGACCGGCCGGAAGACACGACCATGTAGTCGCCGATTGATGATTTGTTGCGAAGGTCGATGGTGACGGTGTTCTCCGCCTTCATGTCGTCGAGGCGGGTGAGAACCAGGCTGAGGATCTCCTCGGCGTTAGCACGCATTCTGGAGACCGCTTCGGGCTCGCGACGTTCGGCCCGGGAGATTACAACTGTGGACAGGGCTCGTTATCCTTTCGCTCCAAGTTCTCTGACGCAGACGCGCCTGCGTTAGAGTTTCGTCACACTACTCTTCGGTGTCGCTCCAAGATCCCCTTGTCGCGTCATGTGACTCTTGTCGCTGCAAAGGGTTCCCGATCGCCAACTGCTCCAAGCTACTTCCCCTCGGCACCGAATCCGAGGCTCCCTTAAGATAGTCACGACGCGTTAATAGTTTCAACCTTTTTGCTTCAACCAAATGTCACACCGAGCGTCTCGGCTGCGCCGAAAATCGGGCTGAAAGTTCATTTGGACGTGCGCAAGGCGCGCGCGGCCCGCAGCGCCGTCGACGACAAGGGCGATTTCAGCCCATGCAGAAAGAGCCAGGCCGGCGGCTTGCGCCCAGGGAGGCTTTTCGCCGCCGTTTCCGGGATGCGCGCCCAGGCCAAGGCATTTCCGGCGACGCCTGCCGCCGAATAAAGGCTCGGTCCGAGCCGGTCGACCACTGCGATCGGCACGAGCTTGGCGATGTCGCGCCAGCGTTGCCAGCGATGGAAGTGGCGCAGATTGTCGGCGCCCATGATCCAGACGAATTGCACGCCGGGGCAGCGCTGCACGAGATAATGGATCGTCTCATAAGTGTAGCTGGTGCCGAGATCGGCTTCGAGATCGGTGACATCGATGCGCGGATGATTGGCGAGCGCGCGGGCCGCGGCGATGCGCTGGGCAAGCGGAGTGAGGCCGTCGGTGTCCTTGAGCGGATTGCCGGGCGTGACCAGCCACCACACCCGATCGAGCCCGAGCCGCCGCATCGCCAGCAGGCACGCCGCGCGATGCGCGGCATGCGGCGGATCGAAAGTGCCGCCGAACAGGCCGATGCGCATGCCGCGCGCATGCGCCGGCAGCACGACACGGCCCAATTCGCGACCGCGATTGTAATGGCCGCGATCTTGACCGTTCGCACGATCGCGCGGCCGCGCGTCAGCCGCGCGCACGGGTGGGAACTCGCAATTCATGGCCTTTGCAGAGAACCCCCCTCCCGACACGTCGGCAGAATTATTTGCTTGAGCATGATCTGTTCCGAAAACCGGAATCCACTTTTCGGGATCACGCCGTCACGGCCGCGTCTGCCCGCTGCCGCGTATGCGATATTTGAAACTGGTGAGCTGCTCGACCCCGACCGGACCGCGCGCATGCATGCGGCCGGTGGCGATGCCGATCTCTGCGCCGAAACCGAATTCGCCACCGTCGGCGAATTGGGTCGAGGCGTTGTGCAGTACGATCGCTGAATCGACTTCGCGCAGGAATTTGTCCGCGGCCTTTTTGTCTTCGGTCACGATCGCATCGGTGTGGTGCGAGCCGTAGCGCTCGATATGGTCGATGGCCGCGCCGACACCGTCTACGACGCCGGCGGTCAGGATCGCATCGAGATATTCGGTGCTCCAATCGACGTCGCTCGCCGGCGTGACGCGGCGGTCGGCGGCCTGGACTGCGGCATCGCCACGGACCTCGCAGCCGGCATCGAGCAGCATGGTCACAAGCGGCTTGAGAAATTTATCGGCGCCGGCGCGATCGACCAGAAGCGTCTCGGCTGCGCCGCAGACGCCGGTACGGCGCATTTTGGCATTGAGCACGATCTTCTTTGCCATCGGCAGCTTGGCTTTCTTGTCGATATAAACGTGACACACGCCTTCGAGATGGGCGAAGACCGGAACGCGCGCTTCTTTCTGCACGCGTTCGACCAGACCTTTGCCGCCGCGCGGCACGATCACGTCGAGCGCGCCGTTGAGGCCGCTCAGCATCATGCCCACGGCTTCGCGGTCGGGTGTCGGCACGAGCGCAATCGCGGCCGGCGGCAGCCCGGTTTCGACGAGACCCTCGACCAGCGCGGCATGGATGGCGCGGCACGAGCGAAAACTCTCCGAGCCGCCACGCAGGATCGCGGCATTGCCGGCTTTCAGGCACAGCGCGCCGGCATCGGTGGTGACATTGGGCCGGCTCTCATAGATGACGCCGATGACGCCGAGCGGCACCCGCACGCGTTCGATGCGCATGCCGTTTGGCCGCCGCCACGATCCCATCATGGTGCCGATCGGATCTTTGAGCTTGCGGATCACGTCGAGGCCTTCGGCCATGGCTTCGATGCGTTCAACATCGAGCGCGAGCCGGTCGAGGAAGGCCGGTGTGGCGCCGCCGGATTTCGCCGCGGCCTGGTCCTCGGTATTGGCAGCGAGGATGGCGTTACGCGAGCGGCGCACCGCTTTGGCCATGGCCAAGAGGGCGTGGTTCTTCTGCTTGGTCGGCGCGAGCGCGAGCGCCCGCGCCGCCTCGCGCGCGTCATGCGCGATCGCGCGCATCAACGCCTCAAGCCCGGCGGCTGCCTTGACTCCGATTTTTCCCGAATCGGCGAATGCCTTCAGCGGGGCGTTCATTTGGGCCTCGAACTAGGCCTCATGGCCTTGATCCGTCGCAATTTCGGGGAACTGTCTATCACGTCCGGCCGGGTCCGGCGAGGCGGCTGCCGGGCCGTGTGCCGGGCGCTTTCCGGCCGACTTACCCACACTGATTCACAGCATTTCGCCGGGCCGTCACAGTCTTCGTGGAACCTCGGGAAAATGATTGACGTTGCAAATTTGAGTTCCACAGACGAGAGGGTGCTATGCATTTATCGTTGAGCCGTCAGACCAGCCGTCTGCCCAAGCGGTTCCCGGTCGGTACAACTTATGTCGTCGAGGGGCACGGTGGAGAAGACGGCAATCTACGCGTATTTTCGCGGTATGTGGTGCTTCCGAACGGGCAGCGCATCAATCTAGGGGCGGATTTGGGCGGCTCGACCGCGTCGCGGGCCCGGCGCCCGCGTAGCCGCGGCGAGAGCGCAGCCCCAAACACCCGCAAGGGGCGCGCTTCCCGGCCGAAGAAAATTTCTGCGAATGGCGGAACCTCGCGGCGGCATGGCCGTTGAAAAGTAGGCGCCGGGCGAAGCCCCCCAGCCCCTCACCCTCAATCACCCGGCGTCGAACCCCGGCCGTTTTAACGGCCGGGGTTCCCCTTATGAGAGAGCGGGCGGCTGGATTTCCCTTTGAAGCATGATCTTATCCGAAAACCGGTATCCGCTTTTCGGGATCACGCTCTATTCACGGACGACCAGATCGTCGCGGTGGATCATTTCGGCCCGGCCGCTAAAGCCCAATATTGAATCAATATCTGCCGACGCGCGGCCTCTGATCTTCTGGGCGTCCTCGGCGTCGAAGGCGCTCAATCCGCGGCCGATTTCCGCGCCGTCGGGTCCGCGGATCACCACGGCGTCGCCGCGCGCGAATTCGCCCTCGACCTTAACCACGCCGACCGGGAGGAGGCTATTGCCGCGCCGCAGCGCCGCAACGGCGCCGGCATCGATACCGAACGTGCCTTTGGGCTCGAGCGAACCGGCGATCCATTTTTTCCGCGCCGTGACCGGATTGGCGCCGGTGAGGAACCAGGTGCAGCGCGCGCCTTTGCTGATGGCATCGAGCGGATGTTGAACGAGCCCCGAGGCGATGACCATGTGAGTGCCGGCGCCGGTTGCGATCTTCCCGGCTTCGATTTTGGTCTGCATGCCCCCGCGCGAGAGGTCGGACCCAGCCGACCCCGCCATGGCTTCGATCTCCGGCGTGATGCGCTCGACCAGCGGAATATGCCGCGCCGAGGCAACGGTTGCCGGCGGTGCATCGTAAAGCCCATCGACATCGGAGAGCAGCACCAGCACATCGGCGCTCACCATGGTGGCGACGCGCGCGGCGAGACGGTCGTTGTCGCCATAACGGATTTCGGTGGTTGCAACCGTGTCGTTCTCGTTGATGACCGGCACCGCGCGCCACTGCAGCAGCCGGTCGATGGTGGCGCGCGCATTGAGATAGCGCCGTCGTTCCTCGGTGTCGCCGAGCGTCACCAGAACCTGGCCGGCGGTGATGCCGCGCCGCGACAGCGCCTCGGTCCAGGTGCGCGCCAGCGCGATCTGGCCGACCGCGGCGGCCGCCTGGCTGTCCTCGAGTTCGAGCCGGCCCGGCGGCAATTTGAGCACGGTGCGGCCGAGCGCGATGGCGCCCGAAGACACGACCAGCACGTCGCGCTTGCCGCCGTGCAGCACCGCAAGATCGGCGATCAGCGATTCAAGCCAGGCTTCCTTGAGTCTGCCGGCTTGCGCGTCCACCAGCAGGGAGGAGCCGACCTTGACGACGATACGGCGAAAGTCGGCGAGCCGAGGGGTTTCCATGTTGGTGTTCATGGCGGGTGTTGTAGCGGGACTGGCGGGCAGGCCAAAGAGGGATAAAGAGCGGCAGCCGCCGAGAAGTGCGCGCGGCGCGGGATTAGAGTTCGGCCTCGTTCCGCAATTGCTGTTTGTCTTCCAGGCAATAATAGCCCGACAGCCGGCTTACGAGCTTACGGCGTTTCCAATCGTTGAGAATACGGCTGACATTTTCGCGCGCGATGCCGGCCATGGCGGCGAGGTCGCTTTGGCCGATCTTCTGGCGGATGACGATGCGGCCGGAGCCGACATCCTGGCCGAAATCCTCGGCCAGTTCGAGAAGTGTACAGGCGACCCGGCCGCGCAGCGGCAGGAAGCTTCCAGCGGCGATCACCGCGTCGGTTTCGCGCAAGCGCGTGGCCAGCAGCGTCACCAGCGATTTGTAGATTTCGGGGTGCTTTTTGGTGAAATCGTCGAAGGCCGAGCGGCTCAAAAACGACAGCGCAGAACTGCGCACCGCCACGACCGATGCCGAGCGCGGCAGACCGTCGATGATCGACAGTTCGCCGACGATCGCGCCCGGGCCGAGGAAGGCGAGGATGCGCTCGGTGCCGGAGCGCGACATCATCGTGACCTTGAGCAGCCCGTCTTCGACGCGATAGCAGCCGTCGCCCGCGTCGCCGGCGAGGAATAAAACCTCCTCGGCGCCAAGCTGTTTCGGCGTCGCGCTGCCGAACAGGTTTGCCGAAAGGTGCTCCGGCAAGCCCGAGAGCAGGCTCGGATTGATACGCGTGGCTGGCATGACGCCTGTTGTCGCGTTTTTTGCCTTGACCGGTCCCCAGGGTCGGCGGTGGCAACAATGCGGCAGAAAGGGCAGCAGCGCAATTGCCGCGACCCTGACTTGCTTGAGGGTCTGTTATGCCGTGGCGATCGAATTGGTGTCTGCGCCTTAAGCTTTTGAATGCGTGCGAACTTTCCAAAAATTTTCGGCGATGTTTGCGCTCCGCCTGGCGCTGGGCGGCAAATCGCGCGGCGCCGCAAAGAAAAAGCCCGCCCAGGGGGGACTGGGCGGGCTATCTGACCCCTGCTTGAGGGTCATCGGGGGTGTATGGGGACCTATCTCACCCCTCGGACGTCATGGTCATCGGGAGCTTCGGGGGGACCGACCAGATGACGTCCAATTCGATGATTGGAACGTAGGGCGTTCAGCCGGTTGGCGAAGTGACGGGTATCACAGAAAGTCACTTTGACTTAAGCATCTGAAATATATTGCTAAATATCAAAAGCCGCGGCCGCGAAATGCCAAAAAATCAGCGCTGCCCGACGCGGCGCAGTGCAGGGGCGCGGCCGATTCAGGACGTGACGCCGATGCTGAGCTGGTGTCAGCCGTTGGGTGCGCGGATCTCGACGCCGGCGCGCTTCTCCAGCGGCTGCACGATCTGCGTCATGTCCTTGTCGGGGCCGAGCTCATCGCAGGTGAGCTTGAAGATCGCGGCCACGGCCTCGATCACACTGCTCGACAGGCCGAGCGCCTTGGCTTCCGACAGGAACAGGTTCACGTCCTTGAGCATCAGGCCGGCGGTGAAACCCTGATTGAATTTCCGCGGCACGACGACCTGCGGAAACTTCTGCTCGGTCGCCGTGCTGCGGCCCGATGAAACGTTGATCACGTCGAGCATGACGCGCGGATCGAGGCCGGCCTTCACGCCCATGAGGATCGATTCCGAAGTCGCCGCCATCCCTGCAGCAGAGAGCACGTTGTTGCAGAGCTTCATGGTCTGGCCCGCGCCTGACTTCTCGCCGATGAAGAAGAACTTGCCGATCACTTTGAGCGCCGGCTCCACGGCCTCGACATCGCCGCGCGGTCCCGACGCCATCACCGCGACCGTGCCTTTCTCGGCGCCGATCACGCCGCCCGATACCGGCGCATCGATCTGCACGATGTTGCGCGCACCGAGTTCCTTGAAAATGCGCTGCGCCATGACCGAGCCGGTGGTCGAAAGGTCGACGAAGCGGCGCACCTTCTTGCCTTCGATCACGCCGTCGGACCCGGTTGCCACTTTGAGCACGATGTCGGGTGTCGGCAGGCTCGCCATCACGGTCTCGACCATGTCGGCGATTTCCTTCGGCGAGCGTGCCGCGACCGCGCCTTTCGCCGCGAGATCGCCGATCGCTTCCTGGCGCGTGTCATAGACGATGACTTTGTGCCCGGCTTCGATCAGCCGCCGCGCCATATGCGCGCCCATATTGCCGAGACCGATGAAGCCGATGTCCATGGACTTCCTCCCAGTTGTTCGCGCCACTCAAGGATTTCCTTTGAGCGTGATCTTATCCGAAAACCGGCATCCATTTTTTGGGATCATGCTCTAGTACGATCGCGGCAGGCCGAGCACGTGTTCGGCGACATAGGACAGCACCAGATTGGTCGAGATCGGCGCCACGGTGTAGAGCCGCGTCTCGCGGAATTTGCGCTCGATGTCGAATTCCTCGGCGAAGCCGAAGCCGCCGTGGGTCTGCACGCACATATCGGCGGCGGCCCAGGACGCTTCGGCGGCGAGGTGCTTGGCCATATTCGCTTCGGCGCCGCAGTCCTTGCCGGCTTCGTAAAGCGCAGCCGCCTCGCGCACCATCAATTCGGCGGCGCGCATATTGATGTAGCTTCGCGCGATCGGAAACTGCACGCCCTGGTTCTGCCCGATCGGCCGGCCGAACACCACGCGCTCACCGGCATAGGCGGTCGCCTTTGCGATGAACCATTTGGCGTCACCGATGCACTCGGCGGCGATGAGAATGCGTTCGGCATTCATTCCGGAGAGAATGTAGCGGAAGCCCATGCCTTCTTCGCCGATCAGATTGTCGGCCGGCACCCGCATGTTCTCGAAGAACACTTCGGTGGTGGCGTGGTTCATCATGGTGCGAATGGGCCTGATGGTAAGCCCGTTGCCTTTCACCTCGCGCATGTCGACCAGGAACACCGAAAGCCCGCCGGTGCGCGACGTCACCTGATCGCGCGGCGTGGTGCGGGCAAGAAGGAGCATCAAGTCGGAATACTCAGCGCGTGACGTCCAGATCTTCTGGCCGTTGATGAGGTAGTGGTCGCCATCGCGCACCGCCGTGGTGCGCAGGCTGAGCGTGTCGGTGCCCGAGGTCGGTTCGGTGACGCCAAAGGCCTGCAGGCGCAATTCGCCGCGGGCGATGCCGGGCAGATAGCGCGCCTTCTGCGCCGGACTGCCGTGCCGCAGCACCGTGCCCATCGTGTACATCTGCGCATGGCAGGGCGCGCCGTTGCAACCCGAAGCTTGGATTTCTTCCATGATGGCGGCGGCGGCCGTCATAGTGAGCCCGCTGCCGCCATAGTCTTCGGGGATCAGCGCCGCGAGAAATCCGGCTTTGGTCAGCGCCGCAACGAACTTGTCCGGATAGGCGCGCTCGCGATCGAGCGCGCGCCAATATTCGCCGGGGAATTCCTTGCACAGCGCGCGAACTGCTTCGCGGATCGCGGCAAGCTCGGCGGCGTCGGTCATCACACGGGGTCCATCAAACAGGGTCCATCACACTGGATCCCACGAGAACACGTCGCTCGAACGGTCGAGCGGCGTGAACGAGGCAGCAAAGGCGCCTTTGAGCTGCTTGTCGAGCTTTTCCGGCGTCCAGCCGTCGGAGCGCTGCAGCGTGCGGATCGGACGGGTCTGGTTGAACAGATAAATCTCGTTGTTGCGCACCGAAAAAATCTGACCGCTGATGCCGGACGCCTTGTCGGAACCGAGATAGACGACGAGCGGCGCGATCTTTTCCGGCGTCATTTCGCGAAAGGCAGCGATATGCGCTTTTTCCTCTTCGGTTTCTGCCGGAATGGAATCGATCATGCGCGTCCAGGCGAACGGCGCCACGCAGTTCGAGCGCACATTGAAACGCGCCATGTCGAGCGCAATGCCGCGCGACAGGCCGACAATGCCGAGCTTGGCCGCCATGTAATTGGCCTGGCCGAAATTGCCGACCAGGCCCGAGGTCGAGGTCATGTGCACGAAGCTGCCGGCATTCTGCTCGCGGAAATGCGCTGAGCAAGCGTGGCTCATGAGAAAGCTGCCATTGAGATGCACATTGATGACGTCGGACCAGTCCGACCAGCTCATGCGATGAAAAATACGGTCGCGCAGGATGCCGGCGTTGTTGACGAGAATGTCGACGCGGCCGAAGGCGTCGAGCGCGGACTGCACGATCTTGTCGGCATTGCCCGGCTCGCTGATCGAGAGCGTCGAGGCAATGGCTCTGCCGCCGGCTTTCTTGATCTCGTCGACGACGGCCTGTGCCGGGCCGGTATCGGTGCCGGCGCCGTCGAGGCTTGCACCGATATCGCAGACGACGACGCTTGCGCCTTCTTGCGCCATGAGCAGCGCAATACCGCGGCCGATGCCACGTCCCGAACCGGTGACGATGGCAACTTTGCCCGCAACGATATTGGGCATTCGCTTAGTTTCCCCAGACCTCTCGGGCGACCTCCCCGATCATCCGCAGCTTGGCCCATTCTTCGTCCTCGGCCAATACGTTGCCTTCCTCGGTCGAGGCGAAGCCGCATTGCGGCGACAGGCACAGTTGGTCAAGATCGGCGAACTTCGATGCCTCTTCGATGCGGCGCTTGATGGCGTCCTTGCCTTCGAGCCTGCCGGTCTTGGTCGTCACCAGGCCGAGCACGGCAAAGCGGCCCTTCTGCAGGCGCTTGAGCGGCTCGAAGCCGCCGGCGCGTTCCGTGTCATATTCCATGAAATAGCCGTTCACCTTGATGCGGTCGAACAGCACTTCCTGCATCGCGTCGTAGCCGCCCGCGCCCATGAAGGTCGATTTATAATTGCCGCGGCACAGATGCATGGTCACCGTCATGTCGGACGGAATATCCGAGATCGCGACATTGATGAGATCGCCGTAGAGCGGGCCAAGTGCGTCCGGATCGTCGCCGCGATCCTTCATTTGCTGGCGGTACTTCGGGTCGCACAGCATGGCGATGAACACCTCGTCGAGCTGCAGATAGCGGCAGCCGGCGTCGGCAAAGGCGCGCACGGCTTTTTTGTAAGCCTGGCCGAGATCGTCGAACATCTTGTCGAGCGACGGATAGACCGCTTTGTTGATCGGTGTCGGGGTGGGGCGGCCGTAGAGCGCCGACGGCGCCGGGATCGTCGTTTTCGGCGTGCGGGTCGTGTTGGCTTTGAGAAACTTGAAATGCTCCAGCATCGGATGGCCGGAAAAGCCGATCTTGCCGGTGACCTGCACGCCCTCATTGCGCGTCGTCACCGCGGCGAAAGCGATGCCGGCGTTCATCACATGGCGCTCGACGCCGTCGAGGCCCCAGAGAAAATCGAGATGCCACCACGAGCGGCGGAATTCGCCGTCGGTGATCGACTGCAATCCGGCCGCTTCCTGCTTTTGAATGACCGACTTGATCTCGCGGTCCTCCACGGCCTTGAGCGCCGCGGCATCGATCGCGCCCTTGGCATATTGCTCGCGCGCCTGTTTGAGTGCGGCCGGGCGCAGCAAAGAGCCGACATGATCGGCGCGGAACGGCGGCTTGGTGCGTTGGCTCATGGTTTCACTCCTGTTACGTGTCAGCGGCCCCACACGTCTTCGGCCAATTCGACAATCATGCGCAGCTTCGCCCATTCCTCGTCCTCGGCGAGCACATTGCCCTCTTCGGTCGAGGCAAAGCCGCACTGCGGCGACAAGCAAAGTTGATCAAGTGAGATATATTTTATCGCCTCGTCGATCCGCCGCTTGAGCGCATCCTTCTTTTCCAGCGTGCCGGTCTTCGAG
Source organism: Xanthobacteraceae bacterium (assembly GCA_035483735.1). Lineage (GTDB taxonomy): Bacteria > Pseudomonadota > Alphaproteobacteria > Rhizobiales > Xanthobacteraceae > BOG-931. Next base: position 97,271 of record DATHPQ010000030.1, read on the forward strand.
GTGACAAGCCCGAGCACCACGGTCTTGTCCTTCGGCACGAAGCGCAGCGGCTCGAAGCCGCCGGCGCGCTCGCTGTCGTATTCCATGAAATAGCCGTGCACGTTCATCGCGTTGAACAGCATCTCGGCCACCGGCTCGTAACCGCCTGACGCCACGAAATTCGAGCGAAAATTGCCGCGGCACAGATGCATGGTGATGGTCATGTCGGACGGAATGCCCGCGATCGCCGCATTGATCATCTTGGCGTAGGCGGCGGGCAGCGTCGCCGGATCCTCGCCGCGATCGGTAATCAGTTTGCGCAGCGACGGGTCGCACAGATAGGTGAGGTTGACCTCGTCGAGCTGCAGATAGCGGCAGCCGGCCTCGGCAAAGGCCTGCACCACCTTGTTGTAGGCCATGCCGAGGTCGCCGTAGAAGTCGTCCATGTTCGGATAGAGCGCTTCCGGCACGGCGTCGCGGCCGTAGCGGAAATGCAGCGATGACGGCGACGGAATCGTCATCTTCGGCGTTTGCCTGGTGTGAGCTTTCAAGAATTTGAAATGCTCGATCATCGGATGCGGCCTGTAACCGCCGAGCTTGCCGATGACGCGCAACAGGACCTGCCGCGGCTGCGGGCCGCTCGAGGCAAATTTCACCTTGCGCTCGCCGGCATAGGACTCGACGTTGTCGAGCTGTTCGAGAAAATCGATATTCCAGGAGATGCGGCGATATTCACCGTCGGTGATCGATTTCAGGCCGACCGCCTCCTGCTTCTTGATGACGCCTTCGACTTCACGGTCCTCGATCGCCTTGAAAGCTTCCGCGCTGAGCGCCCCGCTTGCGCGTTGCTCGCGCGCTTCCTTCAGCGCGGCCGTGCGCAAAAGACTGCCGACATGATCGGCGCGGAACGGCGGTCTGGTTCTTTGCATCTTCACTCTCTCACTGTGTTCATTCGTCTAGCCCCACACTTCGTCTGCCAGATCGACGATCATGCGCAGCTTCGCCCATTGCTCGTCTTCGGCGAGCACATTGCCCTCCTCGGTCGAGGCAAAGCCGCATTGCGGCGACAGGCACAGCTGATCGAGGGCGACGTATTTGGTCGCCTCGTCGATCCGCCGTTTGACGTCGTCCTTCTTTTCAAGCTCGCCGCTCTTTGAGGTGACAAGCCCGAGCACGAGCTGTTTCTGACCTTTGGGAAAAAACCGCAGCGGTTCGAAGCCGCCGGCGCGCTCGCTGTCGTATTCGAGGAAATAGCCGTCGAGCGCGGTGTGGCCAAGCAACTGTTCAGCGACGAATTCGTAGCCGCCCGACGCGATAAAGGTCGAGCGGAAATTGCCGCGGCAGGAATGCATGGTGATCGCCATGTCGGCCGGCTTGCCTTCGAGCGCGAGACTCGTGAGCCGCGCATAGCGCTGCGGCAGCGTATCCGGGTCGTCGCCGCGCGAGCGCGATTGCGCGCGCTCGTTGGGATCGCAGATCATCGCCCAGGCGGTATCGTCGAGCTGCAGATAGCGGCAGCCGGCGTCGTAGAAGGCGCGGATGGCGCCGCGCCACGCTTTGGCGACGTCGTCGAAGAACGCATCGAGATCGGGATAGATCTCCGTGCTGATCGAAGCGCGGCCCTGGCGGAAGTGAAACGTCGAGGGCGCCGGGATCGTCATCTTCGGCGTGACGCGCGTATGCGCCTTGAGGAACTTGAAATGGTCCAGCATCGGATGGCCGGAAAAGCCGATCTTGCCGGTGATCTTGATGCCCTCGGCCTTGGTCTGCACACCGGCAAACTGGATGCCGCCTTGGGTCGAGTAGGGCGTGACGCCGTCGAGCCCGCGGAAGAAATCGAAATGCCACCAGGAGCGGCGGAATTCGCCGTCGGTTGCGAGCTTCAGCCCCACGTCTTCTTGCTTCTTGATGACCTTTTCGATCTCGCGATCTTCGACCGCCTTGAGATCGGCTTCGGTGAGCGTACCGTCCGCACGTTTGGCGCGCGCTTCCTTCAGCGGGGCAGTGCGCAGGAGCGAGCCGACATGATCGGCGCGGAAGGGCGGAGTGGTACGCTGCATGGGTTCCTCCTGTTGTGCGCTCTTATTATTGCCGGTGCGCTCGCGGTCGTTGTGGATTTGGTGCGACTGAGCCTGCCGCGATTTAGCAACGCGCGCGCGCGGGTGTAAATGCCGTTGCACGCGCGGCCGGGAACGCAGACACTCGTCGAGTGCATGGTGGACTGAGTGCAAAGTAAGAAGGAGTGGGATTGTGCCCCAAGTGTTGCCCCCGATATTGCGGCTTACCGAAGATATTTTGGCGAATGGCAACGCGGCGTCGCTGCCGGCTTTGCCGCGCATGATTTTTGTCGTGCATGGTGCGGTTACGATTGGCGCGGCCGCGATCGCGGAACGTAGCTTCAAAGCCGATGAGGCCTATAGCGGCGAGGGCGCCGTTACGCTCAAAGCCGGACCCGAAGGCGCCACGCTTTGGCGCTGGGAGTTGATACCGGCCGGCGGCGCCACCAACGCAGCCACGAATGCAAATGGCATGGTCACCCGCGAAAAGCTCTCCGCGCCGCTTGAAACATTGCCCAAAGGCGAGCTGCTGCTGCGCGGTGACAGCGTGGCATTTCCGCCGGGCGGCTGCGCCTTTCTGCACCGGCATCAAGGCCCAGGCACGCGCTGCGTCTTCGAAGGCGCCATCCGCATCGACACCCACGGCAAGTCAACGTCCTACGGCCCCGGCGGGGCCTGGTACGAGACCGGGCCTGATCCGGTCTTTGCTCAGGCATCGGCGGACAAGCCGACGCGTTTCATCCGCGTCATGATCCTGCCGCGCGCGCTCTTGGGCAAAAGCTCGATCGAATATCTCAACGAAGCGGACAAAGCGAAGCCGAAGTCGCAGAGCTATAAGCTCTATGCCGACGTGCCGTTGACGACCGCCGGCTGATCGCGACGCGCTGCTAAATTTCACATCGGCTTGTAGCCGCGCTCCATGTCGACATCGATCAGCATGGCGGTGTTGCTTTGGAGCGCCTTGCCGATCAGGTCGGTCGCGTCGTGCACGGTCTTGGCGCGATGGGCGTCGATGCCCAGCGAATGCGCCAGACCGACGAAATCCACCGCGGGATCGTTGAGTTCCATGCCGACGAAATTGTCGGCCTGTTCGGCAAGCCCGCGCAGCATGACGAGGCGCTGCTTGAGGATGCGGTAGCTCGTATTGTTGAAGATCACCCAGACGATCGGCAGCCGGTAGCGCGCCGCCGTCCAGAGCCCCTGGATCGTGTAGAGCGCGCTGCCGTCGCCGACCAGCGCCACCACCGGCCGCTCGGGCAGCGCGAGCTTGACGCCGATCGCGGCCGGCAAGCCCCAGCCGATGCCGCCGCCGCGCAATCCATAAAAGCTCTGCGCGTCGTCGCTGTTGATCAGCGAGCGCGCCCCAGGCGAGGACGACAGAATCTCTTCGATCACCACGGCGTCTTTCGGCAGCATCGCGCCGATCGCTTCGAGGAGCGCCAGCGGCTGCACCGGCGTCTTGCCGGCCAGCGCACGGGCTTTGGCGCGAAACGCCTCGCGATCTTTTTTGATCGCGTCGGTGGCGGATTTGAACCGCGCCGCGGTGGCGCTTTTGGCGCTCGCGCCCATACGCGCACTGACGGCCGCGGTGATGTCGGGCAGCGTCGCTTTCGGGTCGCCGAGGATTGCGACCTGTGCCGGATAGTTCTTGCCAATCTGCCAGGGATCGGAATCCAGGTGAATGAGCGGCAAGCCTTTCGGCCACGGATCGATGTTCGACGGCAGCGACCAGGTGAACAGATCGCCGCCGACGGAAAACAACAGATCGTGCTGGTCCAGCACGTCGCGCACGCCAGCCTGGGTCCGCGTCATCGATCCGCGATAGAGCGGATGCGACGCAGGAAACGACGCGGTATTGGGGATGAACTCGACATAGACCGGCGCGCCGATCGCCTCGGCGAGCGCGGCAAGTTCCTGATGCGCACGGCTCTGCGCCACGGCATCGCCGGCGATGATGACCGGACGTTCGGCTTTGGCGAGCAGTTCGGCGGCGGCGGCGACCGCATCGGCGTCGCCGCGCACCCGCGACGCGACGCGCGTCGGCTCGAGCAAATCGATGTCGGCATCGCTCTTCAAGATATCGCCCGGCAGCGACAGAAACACCGGCCCTGTCGGCGGCGCCAGCGCTGTCTTCACTGCGCGGTGGACGTAGCGCGGCAAATCTTCGACGCGATGCACTTCGGCGGCCCATTTGACGAAGGGTCGCGCCAAAGTCGGCAAGTCCGCGGTCAGCACCGGCTCGGTCGCGACATATTCGAGGTCCTGCTGGCCGGCGGTGACCAGCACCGGGGCATTCGCTTTCGCGGCGTCGTAGAGCATGCCCATGGCATTGCCCAGGCCCGGGGCGACGTGAAGGTTGAGCACCGCGAGATCGCCGGAAGCCTGGGCGTAGCCGTCCGCCATCGCCATCAGGGCTGCTTCCTGCAGGCCCAAAATGTAGCGGATGTCGTGCTCGACGGCGAAAGCATCCATCAGCGGCAATTCGGTGGTGCCGGGATTGCCGAACATCACCGTGACGCCCTCCTGCTTGAGCAGATCGAGAAAGGCGCGTTTTCCGGACATTACAGGCAAGGGGGCCTCCGCGTTCATTTCATTGCTGAATGATCATAGCAATTGTTATGCGTCATGGCCGGCCTTGTCCCGGCTATGCGAAAGCTGCGATTTCCCGAAATCGGCGTGCCCGGCACGGGGGCCAAGCATGACGCGGAAGATTTGTGGTGAAGTAAGGGATTCGAACCCCCGACCCCCGCATTCCGCGCCGCACGTGATCGTCGATAGAGTGGCGCTAAACGTGCCGATCACTGAGACGCTAGTTCAGAGAGCCGTCGCTCTCGTTGCGCAATTTGAATCTCAATTGATTCCGCATCATTTCGCGGGCGCGGACGCGCGTCAGGATAAAAGGCGTAAGGACTTCGGAGAGACGAATACCCAATCCAGCCGAATGATTTCTTAGATAGCATCGCAATTAGCACGCCGAACACAAGCGCCATCGCCGCGAAGAATACGCCCTCAAGAGCGTCGTGCAGAAAAACCAATATGGCTACGATCAGGATCGCTGGTGCAACCAACCACGTAAAAAACCACCTCAATCTAGCATTAGCCTGGCGATAAATCTCAAGGCGGTCCCGCAAGATCGCAAGCTCTCTGTTGATCCGGTCGATTTCCGCGCTGTGATCCATCGCAGGTCAATAAGCCTTGGCTGCCCGACTACGCGGCTTCGTTGTCGCGAGGGGGATCAAGTTCTAAATATTCCTTTGGCGCTTCGCGCGAAAGACCCTTGATGTAGGTTTTGACCAAACGATTATTTGTTTGATCGAAGCTTCTGCCTCCCCTGATGGCTGCTTCGGCTCCGGAGGCGCAGAAAAGGGCTGACGAGAAAGGTCGCGAGTTGGGATGGCTAGACGCTAAGTAGGATCAGACGGCCTCGCGGATCGGCTCATAATAGTCGTCCGGTCTTGCATATCGCTTGCCGGCGAGCTGCCCACGCCATGAGCCAGCTAAACCGGCGCGGCCGGTCTTATCCAAATAATTCCGCGCTAGCCCGGCTTAAGCAAGATGCCACAAAGTGGTGCCGCGGAAGGGATTCGAACTCCCGACCCCCGCATGACGAGTGTGATGACAGAACTCTACCGATGAGGGGTCAGGAAAAAACCCTGGTGCCGCGGAAGGGATTCGAACCCCCGACCCCCGCATTACGAATGCGGTGCTCTACCGGCTGAGCTACCGCGGCTGACCAACGGTACGCCCTGGTAATACCCCCAAACTGTAAACGCAAGAAGTACTGCTGGGCGCGCCGGCGGGCTTTTTTTGGCCACTCGGCACCCGATTTGAGCGAATTTCATTGTGGTCGAGGGTGTCACGCAACCGCTATAGAGCGTGCGATCAACTGAGCCCCGGAGAAATGCCGTCTTGCCGAGCATCACCGAGCCTGCGCGCGACACGCCGATTTTCGGCGAATTCGAGATCGTCGTCCTCGGCGGTGGCCCTGCCGGCATCGCCGCGGCCGCCGCGGCCGGTGCGCTGGGCCGAAAGACGCTTCTGATCGAGCGTTACGGCTTTCTCGGCGGCATGGGAACGGCCGCGGGCGTGACAAACTTCTGCGGCCTGCACGCCAATGTGCATGGCGATATTCGCCAGGTCGTGCATGGCGTCGCCGACGATCTGCTGGCACGGATCGATGCGCTCGGTGGTCTCAACGAACCGCATCTGATCTTCGGCAAGACCAAGGCGCAGGCTTACGATACCGCCGCCTATAAATGCGCGGCCGATGATCTGCTCGCCGCGCGCAAGGTGGATGTGCTGTTTCATGCGCTCGCCGCTGGCGCCGTGATGAACGGCGCGCGCATCGACGCGCTTTTGATCGAAACCAAATCCGGCCGCATGGCGGTGCGCGCCGACATGTTCGTCGACTGCTCAGGCGACGGCGATCTGGCGAGCTTTGCCGGCGCGCCGTTCGAACTCGGCGATGCCGACGGCAATATGCTCTATCCGACCATGATGTTCCGCCTGAACGGCGTCGATCCCGACGCTGCCGGTAAAGCCTGGAAGACCATCCCGGCTTTGATGGAGGAAGCCGAGAAACGCGGCATGCGCTTTCCGCGCAAGGGCGCGATTGTGCGGCCGATGAAGCACGAGAGCGAATGGCGGGTGAACGTCACGCAGCTGAAAACCGGCAATGGCCGCGCCATCGACGGCACCGACGCGCGCGAACTGAGCGCGGGCGAAAGCGAAGGCCGCCGCCAGGCGCTCGCGTTCTTCGCGTTTCTGAAAGCGAATGCGCCGGGCTTCGCCGACTCTTACGTCGTCGATATTCCGCCGCAGCTCGGCATCCGCGAGACGCGCCGCATCACCGGCCGTTATGCGTTGACCCGCGACGATGTGCTGTCCTGTGCCAGCTTTGATGACACGATCGGCGTCAATGGCTGGCCGATCGAAGCGCACGTCGCCGGCGACGTGATCTGGGGCTGGCCCGATATTCCGGGCTCGCGCGGCTTCAATCATCTGCCTTATCGCATGCTGTTGCCGCTGAAGGTCGAGAACCTCTTGGTCGCCGGCCGTTGCGCCTCGATGACGCATGAAGGCCAATCGGCCGCCCGCGTCTCCGGCGCCTGCTTTGTCATGGGTGAAGCCGCAGCGACTGCGGCGCATCTGGCGCTTGCCTCTCACGCCGACCCTGCGGATATCGACGTAACGCGTTTGCAGCAGATGCTTGAGCAAAACGGCGTCTTTCTCGGCAAAGAAACGTAGGCAAGGAAACCTAGGCGACCAAACATGAAGAAACTCGTTTTTCTGTTCGGTCTCTTCCTCGGCGCGCTGTCGGCCACCGCGGCATCGGCGGCCGCACAAGATTGGCCGGCCAAGACCGTGAAGATCATAGTGCCGTTCGGCGCCGGCTCGACGCCCGATATCGTGGCGCGGCTGATCGCCGACAGCCTGCAGCAGAAATATCCGGCGTCCGCCTTCGTCGTCGAAAACAAGCCCGGCGCGAGCGGAAATATCGGCACCGATGCGGTAGCCAAAGCCGACCCCGACGGCACGACGATCGGCGTGAGCATCGGCGGGCCGCTCGCCATCAACACGCTGTTGTTTCCGTCGCTGCCCTATGATCCGAAGACCGACATCGTCGTGGTGACGCAGCTTGTCACCATGCCGAGCGTGCTCGCGGTCAATCCTGGCCTCGGCGTCAACAGCGTCGCCGACTTGGTTGCGCTCTTGAAGCGCGAGCCCGGCAAATACGATTTCGGCTCGATCGGCAACGGCTCGCTCTCGCATCTGTCGATGGAGGCG